>NZ_VFTJ01000054.1:0-1504 GCF_006439595.1 Mesorhizobium sp. B3-1-9 | reverse complement strand
AACCAGTCGGGTGCTACCGGCCCGACATCGGTCGCGAGCGGCGCGACCCTCGGCGGCACCGGCACGATCGGCGGCAGCGTCACCGTCGCCGACGGCGGCACGCTCGCCCCCGGCGGCGCCGGCAATGCTCCAGGCACGCTGACCATCAACGGCAACCTCGCGTTGGGCAACTCCGACCTCAACGTCAATTTCGGCCAGGCAAATGTGCCTGGCGGCCCGCTGAACGATCTCATCAACGTCGGTGGCAACCTGACGCTGGACGGCACGCTGAACGTGACCCAGAGCCCGGGAGGAAACCTGGGTCCGGGCGTGTATCGCATCATCAGCTACAACGGCTCCCTTGCCGATAACGGTCTCGACGTCACGGATCCCAACTATTTCGTGCAGACCTCGGTGGCCAACCAGGTCAACCTGGTCAATTCGGCGGGGCTGACGCTCAGCTACTGGGACGGCAACGCCGGCCCCCACTCCAATGGCGCGGTGAATGGCGGCAACGGTACCTGGCGCGCCGCAGGCGACCAGAACTGGACGGACATCACCGGAACGTTCGCTGCTCCCTTCGCCAATGCCAGCTTCGCGATTTTCCAGGGGGCCGCCGGCACGGTGACGGTGGACGGCACGAACGGCCCGGTGCAGGCCGCCGGCATGCAGTTCGCGGCGGACGGCTACCTGGTCCAGGGCGCGGACATCGGCCTGGTCGGCCCGCAATCGATCATCCGCGTCGGCGATGGCACGGCGGCGAGCGCGGCCTATGTCGCGACGATCGCCTCCAACCTGACGGGCGCCACCCAGTTGGTGAAGACCGATCTCGGCACGCTGGTGCTGTCAGGCACCAACACTTATGCCGGCGGCACGGCGATCAATGGCGGCACGGTCCAGATCGCGTCGGACAACAATCTCGGCAACGCCTCCGGCGGTCTTTCGCTCGATGGCGGCACGCTGCACACGACGGCCGATATCACTTCTGCCCGCGCCGTGACGCTCAATGCCGGCGGCGGCACCTTCGACACCGACGGCGCGACCAGCTTGGCGCTCACCAACACGGTGAGCGGCGCCGGAACTTTGACCAAGGAAGGTGGCGGCACGCTGGTGCTCAGCGGCGCCAACAGCTACCAAGGCGGCACCGTCATCGATGGCGGCACGGTCCAGATTACCGCCGATGCCAATCTCGGCGATGTGGCCGGCGACGTCACCTTCGATGGCGGCACGCTCTACCAGCAGGGCGCGGCCAGCATCGTAACCGGACGCGACGCTACGCTTCAGGCGGGCGGCGGAACGTTCCAGGTCGACAGCACCGTGCAGTGGGAAGGCGGGGTCGACGGCGCGGGCGCGCTCACCAAGACCGGCGCCGGCGCGCTGATCCTCGGCGCGGACAATAGCTATGCCGGCGGCACGACCATTGCGAGCGGCATCCTGATGCTGGGCACCGGCGGCACGACCGGGTCAATCCTCGGCGATGTGGTCGACAACGGCACGCTCAGCTTCAACCGCTCCAACCTCTATA
>NZ_VFTJ01000053.1:0-1513 GCF_006439595.1 Mesorhizobium sp. B3-1-9 | reverse complement strand
GCCACGGGTGAGACCGGAGCGACAGGCGCAACCGGCTCGACCGGGGCCACTGGTGCGACGGGTGAAACTGGGTCGACCGGCGCGACTGGAGCAACCGGCTCGACTGGAGCAACCGGGTCAACAGGCGCCACAGGTGCGACGGGTGAAACCGGAGCGACAGGCGCAACGGGGTCGACAGGTTCGACTGGAGCCACGGGCTCGACTGGAGCAACCGGAGCCACGGGTGAGACCGGAGCGACAGGCGCAACCGGCTCGACCGGGGCCACGGGCTCGACCGGAGCAACTGGAGCTACCGGTTCGACCGGAGCAACTGGAGCCACGGGCTCGACCGGAGCTACCGGCTCGACTGGAGCAACCGGTGCCACGGGCTCTACCGGAGCAACTGGAGCTACCGGCTCGACCGGAGCAACTGGAGCCACGGGCTCGACCGGAGCCACCGGTTCGACCGGAGCGACAGGCGCAACCGGCTCGACCGGGGCCACTGGCTCGACCGGAGCAACCGGCTCGACCGGAGCAACGGGTGCAACCGGTTCGACCGGCTCGACTGGAGCAACTGGAGCCACGGGCTCTACCGGAGCAACTGGAGCCACGGGCTCGACCGGAGCGACAGGCGCAACCGGCTCGACCGGAGCAACGGGTGCAACCGGTTCGACCGGCTCGACTGGAGCCACGGGTTCGACCGGAGCAACTGGTGCCACCGGCTCGACCGGAGCAACTGGAGCCACCGGTTCGACCGGAGCCACCGGAGCAACTGGAGCTACCGGCTCGACTGGAGCAACCGGCTCGACTGGAGCAACCGGTGCCACGGGCTCTACCGGAGCAACCGGTGCCACGGGCTCTACCGGAGCAACTGGAGCCACCGGTTCGACCGGAGCCACGGGAGCCACGGGCTCGACCGGAGCAACTGGTGCCACCGGTTCGACCGGAGCCACCGGAGCAACTGGAGCTACCGGCTCGACCGGAGCAACCGGAGCCACCGGTTCGACCGGAGCCACGGGAGCAACTGGAGCCACGGGCTCGACCGGAGCAACGGGTGCTACCGGCTCGACCGGAGCAACTGGAGCTACCGGCTCGACCGGAGCAACTGGAGCTACCGGCTCGACTGGAGCAACTGGAGCCACGGGCTCGACCGGAGCAACCGGAGCCACCGGCTCGACCGGAGCTACGGGAGCAACTGGAGCGACCGGCTCGACCGGAGCAACTGGAGCCACCGGCTCGACCGGAGCAACCGGAGCTACCGGCTCGACCGGAGCCACGGGAGCAACCGGTGCCACCGGCTCGACCGGAGCAACTGGAGCGACCGGCTCGACTGGAGCAACCGGTGCCACGGGCTCGACCGGAGCAACCGGTGCCACCGGCTCGACCGGAGCAACTGGAGCTACCGGCTCGACCGGAGCAACTGGAGCTACCGGCTCGACCGGAGCAACTGGAGCTATCGGCTCGACTGGAGCAACTGGAGCTACCGGCTCGACTGGAGCAACTGGAGCTACCGGCTCGACTGGAGCAACTGGAG
>NZ_VFTJ01000052.1:0-2666 GCF_006439595.1 Mesorhizobium sp. B3-1-9 | reverse complement strand
AGCCATTGACGCCGTTGTTGGTCGCAGCCGTCAGGTAGCTCTCGTCCACCGTCAGCGTCGGCGCGGCCGTGCCGCTCGGCGTGATCGTGGGTACATCGTCCGTGATATTGATCGATATGGTCGAAGTGGATGTATTGCCGAAGCTGTCGGTTACCGTGAACGTGAACACGTCCTGCCCGGGCTGCACGTTGGCGCCGTCGTTGCCCGCCGGGACATTCGCCTCCGGCGACGTCAGCGTATAGCTATAGGTGCCATCCGCGTTGACGTGCAGGATGCCGTATGTGCCATTGATATTCGTGCCGACATTGCCGTTCACGTCGCCGACGATATTGCCGGCCTGAACACCGGTCACGGTCGCCCCGTCGGGATCCGAGAAGGTCAACTTGCCCGTCGTCGTCTCCGAGCCGTCGCCCGCATGCGAGCCGTCCACCGTCCCGGGGCCAAGGTCGCCGACCGGTGGTGTTGTGTCGATGCCCGCCTCGTTGACCGCCGCAACCTCCGCCACCACACGCGGCTGGCTGCCGGTCACCTCGATCGTCAGCGTCGCCGGCGAGGTATCGCCGTCGCCGTCGGTGATGGTGTAGTTGAAGACGTCAGTGCCAGTGGGCGTGTTCGGGTTGGCCTGATAGCTGTATTCGCCATTGGCGAAGACCGTCAGCACGCCATGCGTGCCCGTTACTGTCGTCACGCCGGCGTTCACTTGGGCGTTCGTCCAACTGATGGATGCGATACCGTCCGCTCCAGCCGTGTCTGCCGCGCCGAGGCCATGCGTGCTCGTTCCGGCCTCGACATTGCCGGTCACGGTCTCGCCGGACTGCGCCGCGTCCGTGTCGTCATGCGCCGTCGGCACGTCATTGACGATGTCGATCGTGAGCGTCGTGGAAGCGGGGTCGCCGTCGGAATCGACCACCTTGACGGCGAAATCGTCATGCGTGCCGTTACCGGTGGTGCTGTCAAGCAACGTGTAGGAATAGGTGTAGCCGGTCCCCGGCGTGCCGGTGATGGTCAGGTCGCCATACTGGCCGTGCACCAGGATGCCGCCGGCCGCGTTCGTCACCTCGATCTGGGTATTGTCCTTGTCGGTCACATAGAGGTGGCCGATCGTGTCGCCGCCCGTGGTGATAGCCAGCGCGCCGGTCGTCGTCTCGCTGGTGTCGCTGTTGTTGTTGGCGTCGTTGTCGGCGATTTCGCCCGAACCCGCAGGCAGGCCATCATGCGGCGGAAGGCCGGCTTCGCTCGCCGCGCTGTGGCCGTTCGCATCGGGATTCTGCGGCGTCACATCGATGGTGGGCGTCGAATCCGGCTTCAGATTGATCGTCACCGTCGCCACCGACGGGTCGCCGTCGCCGTCGACGATCTGGTACTGGAACGTCACCGTGCCCTGCTCGCCGGCAGCCGGCGTGTAGGTGAAGGTGCCGTCATTGTGATAGGTGACCGTGCCGGAGCCCGTCAGCGAGTTCGCCACATAGCTGACCTTCGTAGGATCGGCGATGTTCACGCCGTCCGCGCCGGGCACATCGTTGGCGATGACATTCACCGTCACCGGGGCATTTTCGGTGCCTTGCGTAGCCAAATCGTCATGCGCCGTCGGCACGTCGTTGACGATGTCGATGGTAAGTGTGGTGTTGGCAGGGTCGCCGTCGGAATCGACCACCTTGACGGCAAAGTCGTCATGCGTGCCGTTGCCCGGGGTGCTATCCAGCAGCGTGTAGGAATAGGTGTAGCCGGTCGCCGGCGTGCCGGTGATGGTCAGGTCGCCATACTGGCCGTGCACCAGAATGCCGCCAGCCGCGTTCGTCACCTCGATCTGGGTATTGTCCTTGTCGGTCACATAGAGGTGGCCGATCGTGTCGCCGCCCGTGGTGATAGCCAGCGCGCCGGTCGTCGTCTCGCTGGTGTCGCTGTTGTTGTTGGCGTCGTTGTCGGCGATTTCGCCCGAACCCGCAGGCAGGCCGTCATGCGGCGGAAGGCCGGCCTCGCTCGCCGCGCTGTGGCCGTTCGCATCGGGATTCTGCGGCGTCACATCGATGGTGGGCGTCGAATCCGGCTTCAGATTGATCGTCACCGTCGCCACCGAGGCGTCGCCGTCGCCATCGACGATCTGGTACTGGAACGTCACCGTGCCCTGTTCGCCGGCGGCCGGCGTGTAGGTGAAGGTGCCGTCATTGTGATAGGTGACCGTGCCGGAGCCCGTCAGCGAGTTCGCCACATAGCTGACCTTCGTAGGATCGGCGATGTTCACGCCGTCCGCGCCGGGCACATCGTTGGCGATGACATTCACCGTTACCGGTGCATCCTCGGTGGCCTGCGTGGCGACATCGTCATGCGCAACCGGCACGTCATCGACGATCTGCACCGAAAGCGTGCCTGGAAGCGAGACGTCACCGTCACTGTCGGTGACTGTCACCGTAAAGTTGTCGAAGGTGGAATTGGTACCGGCGCCGTCCGGATGCTGCGCGCTATGCTCCAGCGTGTAGGTGTAGCTCACCTGCCCGGTGGCGGCGTCGTAGCCGTTGATGGTCAAATTGCCGAGCGGCGTCGTGATGGTAACCGGCGTTGACGCGCTGTTGGCAAGCTCGGCGCCTGAGATATTCGTGCCGTTGATGTTCACCGAGCCGATGCCGTCGGGCGAGTTGATGGCGAACGTGCCGGTGTTGATCTCGGAC
>NZ_VFTJ01000051.1:0-2718 GCF_006439595.1 Mesorhizobium sp. B3-1-9 | reverse complement strand
CCTCAAGACCCATCGCGGCCTGCGGGGTAGGGTGGAGAAAGGCAAGGCCGGGGGCGGGCTGTCATACGGCTACCGGGTGGTGAAGAAGCTGGATGGAGCAGGCGAGCCCGTTCGCGGCGACCGCGAGATCGTGCCGGAGGAAGCGGCCATCGTGCGCCGCATCTTCCGCGAGTTCGCCGCCGGCAAGAGTCCGAAGGCGATCGCCGCTGACCTCAACAAGGAGGGCGTTCCTGGCCCGCTCGGCCGACACTGGGGCGATACCAGCGTGCGCGGGCATGTAATCCGCGGTACCGGCGTCATCAACAACGAGCTCTATACCGGTGTACTGGTTTGGAACCGCCTCCACTTCGTCAAGGATCCCGCCACCGGCAAGCGCGTCTCACGGGCCAATCCAGCAGCGAAATGGATCCGCACTGAGGTGCCGCATCTCAGGATCGTCGACAACGAATTGTGGCAGGCCGTGAAGGAGAGACAGAAATCCATCGCCAGCCAGTTCGAGGCGGTGGCTATCGCCACGCGCAAGGCCCGGGCCAGAAAGCTGCACACGATGAAGCGGCCCGTCTCCCTCCTGTCCGGCTTGCTTACGTGCGGCTACTGCGGAGGGCGCTACGGCCTGTTCACACGCGACCGTTATGCCTGCCTCAACCACCAGCGCCGGGGCATCTGCGACAACAGCCGCACCATCACCCGCGAGAAGATCGAGCAGCGAGTCCTCGCAGGCCTCAAGGAAAGGCTCGTCTCTGCCGATGCCGTGGCCGAGGCGATCAGAGCTTTTGCCCAGGAGACCAATCGCCTCAACCAGGAGCGTCGCGCCCAAAGCGAACAGGACCGCAGAGCGCTCGACAAGATCGAACGTGCCATCGCCGGCATGATGGCCGCGATCGAGGATGGCCTGTACCAACCTTCGATGAAAGCGAGAATGGAAGACCTGGAGAGGCAGAAGGCAGAGATAACCGCGCGTCTGGCAGTGGCGCCCACTGACGTGCCCGACCTGCATCCCAACATCGCCACTCTTTATAAGAAGCGGGTCGAGCAGTTCACGCAAGCGCTGGCCGACCAAGAGGATGGACGTCCAGCCGCCGAGGCGTTGCGCTCGTTGATCGGACAGGTCGTACTCACGCCCGGCGACAAGCGCGGTGAGGTCCACGCCGAGCTACGCGGCGAGCTGTTCGGCATTCTCGAACTCGCTAAACCTGACCAAAATCAAACGTCTGACGGTGTTATGACAAAAGTCGTTGCGGGTCCCCGCAACCAACCTCAAAACGGCCCGCTCAACGCGGGCCGTTTTGCGTTGGAGGATCGCGGACGGGCACACAGGGCGACAGGCTCTCGCCAAGGCCGAATCATTCCCTCCACATTGGCGCCGAGTGCGATGCTCGCTTTGAGCTGGGGCCAACGAATGCGTGTCGCGCAAAAGTGTGCAGCGGTTTTGCGATAACGACATGCATGAAAACAAAGCCAAAGCGCGTCGCCTGAATCCGCTTCAGCGCGACGCGCTTGAGGACGTTGAAACGAGAGACACCTATTCCGAGACCAGTGCCCAACCAGGTGCGAAATAATATTAGCCGGTTGAGCTTAAACTCAGCCGGCTTTTGTGTCCCAGTCGCCTCGCAAATGGAGAGAGCAGAGATCGTGGAATAGGCCGCCTGGCGATCCTCGATCGGGCGCCGGCGTCCCGACCCGGAATTTTGATCGCTGCCGATTCGGGTACGGTTGGATCTTCCACTGAATCGCATCGGGTGAATTGGAATCGAATCAACCAAATTGCTAATTTCTGCTATCTATTGCTATATCTGCCATCCGGCCCCATATTCCCGAGAAGGTTCCCCATGCCCAACTATGCTTTGAACGATCATTATGAGCGCTTCATCAGGAAGCAGCTCGAATCGGGCCGCTACAACAATGCCAGCGAGGTTGTCCGCGCCGGCCTGCGCATGCTCGAGGATTTTGAGGCGGAGCGAGAGAAGTGGCTGCGCGAGGAAATCCCGTCGCGCATGGCCGAGCTCCAGCAAGATCCGGCAAAGGGTATCCCCGCCGAAACGGTGTTTTCCCGGCTGGAGGTCCGTCATCGTGCGCGGCAGGCGAAAGCCAAGTAGGGGATGGAATACCGGATTGTCTTCCACGCGAGCGCGGAAGCTGAACTCGAACAGCTCTATGACGATATAGCCGAGCGTGCATCGCCGGCGGTTGCCTGGGATTTTGTCGTGGGCATCCGCGATCATTGTCTAGGCTTGTCGACATTTCCACGGCGCGGCACTGAGCGGGTGGAGATCATGCCGGGGCTGCGGATCATCGGTTATCGTCGCGCGGTCAGTATCGCTTTCGCCATCGACGGCGAGCGTGTGCTGATCCTGGGCATCTTCTACGCGGGCCGGAACATCACGCCTGAATTGCTCGAGGGACGGCTCTAAATCGAGGTTCAAGCGGCCGCGGTGATCGCATCCGGCTAAGTGCCGCAGGGCGATTTCGGTTGAAGGCATCCCGCTCGGCTGAGCGGTTGTGGCTGGTATCGCCGGGATGGTTGGCAACAGAACGTCGGGCCAAAATTCAACCAAGCCAGCTCACCTTTTTGCCGCCGCGGACATCTCCACGAGAAATCGAAAAAAGAGCGATCTTGGCTGTTGACAGTTCGATCGGGGGGCGACTATATACGGCCCACGAACGAGGGCGGTGCGCCGCTGGCGACGAAGAAGTTTGCTTCTAAGTCTGCCCTCTTTG
>NZ_VFTJ01000050.1:0-2895 GCF_006439595.1 Mesorhizobium sp. B3-1-9 | reverse complement strand
GGTCGGAAAGGGCAAAACTCTGCCCCAGATCATTGTGAGCGACCCAGACTGGTTCTTCTGGGCAATAGACCAAGGCGCATTCAAAGGTGGATTGGCGATCCAGGCTCAAAAGCTGGCGCAGAGAGCGAGAAAAATCAAATTGCCACCAGCGCTTGTGAATGACCACTGTAAACAATATTTGCTTACGCCGGACGGGAAATTCGCAGGCTTTAAGGTTATTCATCAAGACCAACCTGCACACGTAGGGTCGAGTTCAGAAGTTCGTAAACCGACTCTGAACCTAGAAGCTCCTCGACATTTTGCGCAATATGACAAGCTTGGGTGCAAATTGCTCCTTAAGACATTCAAATATTATTGGTTTTCGGATAAACCGTTCAGCAAGAAGAGAGTCGAAGACTTTTTCGATGATCCAGCAAGGTTCCTGAATCCATGATTTTTCTGAGGTCGCGGAGACGTACGTACAGGTCTGCTGGCTCGTCCGTCGTCGGCCCGAGGAACATGGCGGCTATGAGTGGATCGAACCCTTCCCGCAGCGGTGCCATTTGTATTGGTACCTGGATTGGCCGTTCTTGCCGTAGCACCATTTCGCCGTCTCGAGCTGACGGGCTAGTGCGTCTCTGGCACTGCACGCCTTTTCGGTCTTCGGATCATCGCCTGAGCCGCCACGGCAATTTTCGTCGGCCACCTGCCACTGACCGATCAGCTTAGCCGGTGACGTTGCCTTTGTGGCTTCCGCCTTCGGCTCGCTCTTCCTATTGGCGGGGACGGTCGGAATGCCGGGAAGGTCGCTGCCTTGACCGAGCTTGGGAGTGGGAGCCTCGGCGTCGCAGGCAGTCAATTGCTCGCCATCAATTCGTATTGTCTGCTTGCTTTCGACGTCCAAGATGAAAGAGCGCTGGAAAGGATTGCCCGCCTCCAGGCAGTCGGCTTCAACTGCGTACCGATTTATCCTTAGCTCCCGCACCGATGCTACCACGCATCCGGCTTCCGGAACTTCGTAGGCGTGCCCCCCTTTGGAGACCGAAAACTCGATGGAATCCAGTTCGCCTTTGCGAAACTGTTCGCAGGCGTTGGCTGACCTCATGTAGGCGCCGTCAGCAACGGGTAGTGAGTCCGTCGCGTTGGCAGTAGGCGCGCCTGCGACCAGGAACAGAAGCATGGTCTTGAACGAAGGCCGCGCTAGGAAATTGCCGGAAAGGGCACCCATCGCCGCCCTCAGTAGTAGTACCGCTTGTTCCGGAACAGATACATCAGGATGTAGATCGGGAGCCAAAGGCCGCTGCTAATGATTGACAGCAGGATATGAAACCAGTGCGGGAAGCGTCTCAGGGTCCCGACCCCCGACACAGCCGCGGCTGCTGCCCCTCCGCCGGCGTTCATGAACACCTGAGGGCTGTTACGCTGGCTCTTTAGAAGCTCGATCTCTCGCATCTGCGGATCGAGGATTTCCCCACAGTGTTTGCATTTCTTAGATTTCGGATTGATCGGCTCCGAGCAATACGGGCAGTCGATCGTGTTGATTGGTGCTGCGGCTTCGTCCATTAGATTCCCCTATCACCGTTTCGGGTGACCCCTTACGCAGCGATAGCGATACCCGTGGTTGAGTCGGCGATCAACAGAAACTGGTAGTTCTCTACGAAAATTTTCGAAGTAACCGTAGTTGAATAGGTTCTAGGAATTTGGTGGACAGCGCACATCTGCGACATGTCCGCGATCGACAAATTCGGCACGATTCTGAGAGAGCTTCGGAAGCTCCGTGGCTTGACGCAGGATGATCTCGCAGCCCGCACAGGAAGATCGCTGGATGCAGTTTCGCAATGGGAGCGGGGCGTCAACTGGCCGAGCTTCGAGACACTGATTCGACTGAGCGAGGCTCTCGATGTGCCCGTGGAAACGTTCTTTGATCAGACGCCGGGCAAACGTTCCGACGATCGTCTCAACCGGGAGGTCGAAGCGAGGGTGCTGCTGAGGGATTTGACTGACAGCGATTTGGTTGTAGCCGTCGAGCAGCTACGAGCGCTGGCGAGGCGGCGATCTGATTAGGGCAATTTGTGCTCTATCCCGCCCCTTTCTCGGCGGGATAGAGCTTCTCCTTCGTCCGTATCAGCGGCCCTTGTTGAACCGGGCTCGAACCTGTTCCGACACAACCGTCAACTGGCTGTCGAACGTCCCTTCGATAGCGGCTTCCCGTGCCTTCTTCAGCGCATCGACCACACCAACCATGTCGCTGCATGCAACCGCATGCTTGCCTTTGGCAAGCTCCAGGGGAATCTTGCCATACTTGATCGAAAGCGTCGGCTTGCCGTCGAGATCAACGGTCCACCAGCGGCCACGGAATTTCCGGCCGACGTTCTCGGGTTCGGCCATATAAAGCTGATGGTCGATCTGCATGATCAGCCTTTGCCGACGCTTGGATGCCGGGTCTGTCGGTGCCTGCTTCGGGGCTGCGACCAGTTTCAATCCTTCGAATGCCATTGCGATCTCCTTCCGTTTGATCGACAACGGCGTCCCGTCAGATGGCTGAGCAGGTCAACAGTGATCCACTGCAACCCTGAATTCCAAAGGTTTGGGTTATGTTTGATTTTATGAAAAAAAGGAGATCCGTAAAAGATCTATATGGGTGTGGGAGGAGAAACAATTACGGAAAACAACCCTTCCCGAAGGGATGTCGTTATAATATTTAGAAATCCTGCGAATTCAATATGGAATAACTGATTTGCTGGGTAGACCGTGCCCGATTCGAAGATGACGGGAAACGATCCAGGGGTGGAGGGAATATACCGTCAGGGAGAAGGGTGATTTATTAAATAAAAAGTAAAATCCGTAAAAGATTTATATGGGTGTGGAAGGAGAAACAATTACGGAAAAGATGGTCGTCCCGAAGGGATTCCGTCC
>NZ_VFTJ01000005.1:0-434276 GCF_006439595.1 Mesorhizobium sp. B3-1-9 | reverse complement strand
CCATGGGCTTCCAGTGCGCACGATCCAGAGAACCGCTTCAACAAACAGGCGATTGTCACCTCCGCTTCGTCCAGGGTCTATCGCCTTACCCAGACAATGCGGTTCCATCCTCGCCCACTGGGCGTCCGTCAGCACGAATCGTTCCATCAAAAGCTTGAATCACGACCAAGCCATGATGGGAATCCTGAATATCAACAAACCTTAGTTCGCGGTCACCGGAAAATCGAAACGCTGTTTTGGGAACGGCTCTTTGGCCAGCGTGAAGTGCCACCATTCGCGCGCATAGTTGCGAAAGCCGGCGGCGCGCATGGCGGTCAGCAGCGTTTTGCGGTTCGCGGTGGCTTCGGCGCCGATCAAGGCGCTGGCGGTCTCGCTCTTTGGGTCAAAGCAATCGAAACCGGTGCCGAAATCGAGCGTGCCGCCGTCCGGCGCACCGCAGGCCGGATGAACTTGGCTTTTATTGACGGCCTCGGCGATAGCAAGGTCCACCGTCGAGCCTCGAGAATGGCTGGAGAATTCGCCGATATAGCCTTTGGCGATGAGATCGCCGCGCTCGACTGTCGGATACCATTGCGGATCGGGCTGGCCACCCTCTCTTGTCCATCTGCCCATGTCGGCGACGGCGCGCGCGGGGCGGTAGCAGTCGAAGACGACCAGTGTCAGGCCTTTGGCGGCTATTGCTTTCTGGACGGTCGACAACGCCTTGGCCGCTTGTGCGGTCAGGACGCAGACCGGCGCGTCATAGCCGTCGGCCTTGCGGTGCAGGAAGTTTTCAAGGCCGGCGTAGCGGACATCCTGGCGGATGGTCGGGTCGATATCGGCGAGCCTGACGAAGCCGGCGGGCAGGGGGTCGGCGTAAGCCGAGGGAGGGCTCACGATTGCTAGCGCAAGCGCTGCGAAGAATGCTCCCGACAAAGGTCGGCGCGAGGCCCCCCTCTCTGCCCTGCCGGGCATCTCCCCCGCGAGGGGGGAGATTGGCAGTTTCGGCGCTGCCCCCGCCTTTCCAACGTTGAAGATTAGCGAAGGCCGCGAAGCGAATAATCTCCCCCCTTGCGGGGAAGATGGCCGGCAGGCCAGAGGGGGGTGCCTCGCGCCGAATATCAGGCGGAGAAACTCAATCTCCTGAATCGCTTGCCGCATCTTATTCGACGAACACCTTCACGCTCGCCGCGCGTCCGGCCGCGTCGATCACGGTCAGCGTCGAATAGCCGGTGCCGTCCGGTAGCCAGGTCGCGGTGCGGCGGCGGTCGATGCCGGCGAGCGGCTTGCCGTTGGCGAGCCAGCGGAACGGCGCGCGGCCGCCTTGCAGTTTCAGCACCAGCGGCGTGGCATCGGCGGAATTCGTGCCGAGGTCGACGCGCGCACCATTGGGCGGGAAGATGATGGTCGGTGCCGGTTCCGTGGCGGTGGCCTGCACCAGCCCGTCCGATCCGGCGCCGAAACGGGCGAGCGTCACCGGCAGTTCCTCGCGCTTGGGGTTGAAGACGCCCGGCGGCCGGCTCGGCAGCGGCGCGCTGGCAAGGCCGGAACGGACGAAGCCTTCGAACAGGATCGGAGCTGCCGAGACATAGCCCGACAGGCCGGGGATGGGGCTGGCATCGGCGCGACCAACCCACACACCCAGCACGTAGCGGCCGTCGAAGCCAACGGACCAGGCATCGCGATAGCCGTAGGAGGTGCCGGTCTTGTAGGCGATGCCGCGCTGCATGGCGCCTTCCGGCGGCTTCACGCCGGACAGGATGTCGTTGATCTGCCAGGCGGCCTGGTCGTCGAGGATCGTTGCGGTGGTGCGCTCGGCACCGGCCGGCTCGGTGCCGTCATGCAGCGTATGCATCTTGCCGCCATTGGCGAGGCCGGTATAGAGCTGCACCAGGTCGCGCAAGGTCACGCCGACGCCGCCAAGCCCGATCGCCAGGCCCGGCGCCTCGTCGACCGGCAGGATCGGGTTGACGCCGGCCTGGCGGAAGCGCGCCGTGAGCCGTGCCGGACCGACGGCGTCGAGCACGCGGATCGCCGGCACGTTGAGCGACAATTGCAGCGCCTGGCGGATCGAGACATCGCCCTGGTAGCCCATGTCGAAATTCTTCGGACGGTATCCACCGAAATCGGCCGGGCTGTCCTCGATGATGGTTTCCTGCGCAACCAGCCCCTGCTCGAAGGCCAGGCCGTATATGAAGGGCTTCAGCGTCGAACCAGGGGAGCGCACCACCTTGGTCATGTCGATCCAGCCGGAACGGCTGGCATCGAAGAAATTCGCGGAGCCGACCTCGCCGAGAATGTCGCCAGTGCGCGCATCGGCCATGACCATGGCGACGGACAGTTTCGGGCCGAGCTTCCTGGCGGCGTCTCTTGCCACCTGTTCCAGCCCTTGCTGCACGTTTTTGCGGATTGTGAGCTGCAGCGGCTTGCCGGGCACGGCCTTGGGCAGCATGGCATAGGAGGCATGCGCGGCCAGCGCCGGCAGCTTACGGCGCAGGCCGGAAACATCGTCCAGCGCGGCGCGCGCGGCTTCGCGTTCGCCGAGCGCGCCGGCCGAGACCATGCGGGTGAGCACGCGGTCGCGCGCGGCGTGGGCAATGTCGAGATTGCGGTCGGGCCGGCGCCTTTCCGGCAATTGCGGCAGCGCCACGAGAAGGGCAGCCTCCGACACGGTGAGCCGCTTCGGCTCCTTGCCGAAATAGGCAAGCGAAGCGGCGCGCACGCCCTCGAGGTTGCCGCCATAGGGCGCCAGCGTCAGGTAGCGTTCGAGGATCTCCCGCTTGGACAGCCGCCGCTCGATCTGGATGGCGCGCAGCATCTGCTTGAGCTTCGAACCGAGGCTGCGGCTGTCGCGGGGCTCGATCAGCCGGGCAAGCTGCATCGACAAGGTCGAGCCGCCGGAGACGATGTGGCCGCTGGTGACGAGCTGGCCGGCTGCGCGGCAGAGCGCCAGCAGATCGACGCCGCGATGATCCCAGAAGCGCTTGTCTTCGTAGGTAACCAGCATGTCGACGAACTGCCGGTCGACCTGGTCGAGGCGGGTTTCGAGCCGCCAGTAGCCGTCCGGCGTGGCGAAGGCGCGCAACAACTGGCCGTCGCGATCCTGGACCTCCGTCGAGACCGTCAGCTTCGCCGGCAGTGGCGGCGGAAAGGCGCGGTCGAGTTCCCAGAACGCGGCGATCGAAAGCGCCGCGAATCCGGCGAGGCAAAGGCCTGCGATTGCGGTTCGTTTGAGGATTTTTCTGGAGAGCACGGCGCTGCCCCTCATCCGCCCGCCCGTCCTTCGCGGCAGCGACGCTGCAGCTTCGGAGGGTGAACCGGCACCTTCACCCCGTCCAGAGACGGGGTGAAGGGAGATATCGGTGACCTTTTCATCGCTACTCGGCCTTGACCTCCATGACGCCGGTGGCGGTGCGGGCCGAGTATTGGGGCCGGTACATGTCCTCCACCGTCGCCGCCGGATGGGCGTAGGTGCCTGGCGTCACGGCGCGCACGACATAGGCCAGCGTGATGTTGCGGTCGCCGTCGCTTTCGTTCGGGTTGAAGGCGGCGATGAAACGGTCGTCGCGGAACTCCAGATGCGCGGCGTCGGTCTGCGCCAGCCAGGAGAAGTTCGACAATTGCGCGCTGGAAACCAGGCTCGGATTGTCGATCTCGAAGCCGGCCGGCAACAGGTCTGTGATCAAGAGCCGCGACGGCCACTTGTTCTGCTCGTAGACCTTGAGCACGACCACATAGCGCTCGTTCTGCCTGGCCTCGGTGACATTGGCCTCGGTGCCGTCGAGCCTGTAGTAGGTGCGATCGATGGTGAAGCCGTCGCCGCCGGCCGGCAGCGGCTCGACCGGCGCGGCGACCGCGGTGACCACCGCCTGCAGCGGCGTCGCGCCGGTGTTGGCGATGGTGAGGGGGCTGTCGACGAGGTCGCTGCCAGCGACCTGGTCTGAATAACCGCCCGAATGCGGCGCGCCGTTGACGGAAAGCATGATGGAATCATTGCCTTCCTTCAGCGCCCGCGCGGCGAGCAGCATCCAGGATTCGTCCTGCGTGCTCGTCCAGCGGGCATCGGCGCGCGCCACGCCCACCAGCTTGATCAGCTGCGGCATGATGCTCGGCACCGGCTTCGATTCCGCCGCCAGCGCCAGCATCGCCGCGCTGTCGCGCAACCGCGAGCCGTAGTCCGAGCGATAGTAGTCGTAGTCGGTTTCCGATTGCGCCAGCCGCAGCGCCGTCTGGAAGGTGGCTTCCGAACGCTGCGTGTCGCCGTAGAGCGCGAGGCTCGCCGCCAACTGAGCGACCGCCATCGGGCTGGAGAAGGCTTCGATCTGCGTGTCGGCGTAATAGCGCAGATCGCCGATCGAGGCCTTCTTGTTGCGGGCGAGCACGTAGAGCGCATAGGCGATCTCGCTGCCCTTGTCCTGGACGTCCTGGTCGTAGCCCAGCGAGTTCTGCAGGTTGTTCAGCGCCTGGTTCATCGCCAGCGCGGGCACATCGTATTTCTCCTCGCGCGCCCGGGTCAGGAACTCGCTGACATAGGCGTCGAGCCACAGGTCGCCGGAGCCCGGCCCCCAGAGGCCGAAGCTGCCGCTTGCCGCCTGATAGGACAGGACCTTGTAGATCGCGTCCTGGATGCGGCCGTGCAGGTCCGGATCGCTCTCCATGCCGATGCTCTTGGCCATGTCGTTGACATAGAGCAGCGGCATCGCGCGGCTGGTGGTCTGCTCGGCGCAGCCATAGGGGTAGCGGTCGAGGCTCATCAGAAGCGACGGCACGTCGAGCGCGGACGACTGCGAAACGCCGACGCTGACCGAAGCGCCGTCGAGCACGCTTGCGGCAAGCAGTTCCTTGTCGACCCGCAGCGAGCCGCCATGCGGCTTCAGGTCGACAACCATGCGGTTGGTGACCGGAAGCTGCGCCGGCCGCACCGGCAGATAGAGCGTCTGCTCGACCTGAGTGCCGCCGGCATGCGCGAGCTTGACGGTGACGGAAGCGTCGCCCGCGGTCTTGGCGACCAGCGGGAAGGTGAGCGACTGACGCTTGCCCTGGGCGAGCGTCAGCTTCTCGGGCAGCGGCTTGTCGCCGGTCGAAAGGTCGCCGGTCGTGGTGACCGACAGCGCATAGTCGCCGGCCGGACCATCGGTGTCGGCAAT
The DNA here is from genome assembly GCF_006439595.1 of Mesorhizobium sp. B3-1-9. Classification (NCBI taxonomy): domain Bacteria; kingdom Pseudomonadati; phylum Pseudomonadota; class Alphaproteobacteria; order Hyphomicrobiales; family Phyllobacteriaceae; genus Mesorhizobium; species Mesorhizobium sp. B3-1-9. The sequence continues at coordinate 429,150 of NZ_VFTJ01000005.1, read as the reverse complement.
GTCGAGGCGCATGGTCGCCGCATCGCCCGGCGCCAAGAAGCGCGGCAGGCCGGCGGTGATCACCACCGGATCGCGCACGATGACGTCGGCCTGGGCATGGCCGACCGCATCCTTCGTCCAGGCGACGGCCATGACGCGCACGGTGCCGTTGAACTGCGGGATGTCGAAGTCGATGCGCGCCTTGCCGTTGGCATCGAGCTCGACGGGGCCGGAGAAGAAGGCGACCAGCTTTTCGGTCGGCGGGCTGCCTTGCGCCTGCATGTTCGCTCCGTCGCCGCCGGTGCGTATCTTGCCCATGGTGCCGAGCGAGCCATCGATCAGGCGTCCGTAGAGGTCGCGGATCTCCAGCCCCAGCATGCGCTGGCCGAAGAACCAGTCCTCAGGGTCGGGCGCCTTGTAATTGGTGAGGTTGAGGATGCCGACATCGACGGCCGCCACCATCACATAGGCGTTTGTGCCGGCCTGGGCGCCGTTGACGGCGACCGGGATCGACAGCTGCTGGCGCGGCAAGGTCTTTTCCGGCGGCGTCAAGCTGACCGCCAGCTTCTTCGAGCCCGGATCGACCGACAGCCATTGGATGCCGATGGCTCGGGCCGGCATGCGCGACTCCTGCGCGTCGCCGGGCCGGAACAAGGTCGCCGTGACATAGGCGCCGGCGCCCCAGTCGTCGCCGACCGGGATGTCGACGGTGCTGCCGCCGGCCGGCACCGAAGCCGTGACCGTCTTCAAAAGCTTCTCGGCGCCGATGGTGATCAGAAGTTCGCCGGCAAAATGCGGCGAGACCTTCAGCTTGGCTACTTCGCCGGCGGCGTAAGTATCCTTGTCGAGGGCGATCTCCAGGCCGTCGGGCGTCTCGGTGGTGGTCGAGGCGACGTACCAGCCGGCGTCGAACTCATAGCTGGTCGCCGGACCATCAGGATCGGCCGTCTCGACCTCGAGCCGGTAACGGCCCCAGTCGACGGGCAGCGATACCGTCGCCTCGCCATCGGCCTTCAGGTCGACCGCGCCGTTGGCTACGGCCTTGGTGAGGTTCACCGCCTCGTAGTTCCAGGAATTGTTGGAACGGTACCATTGATAGTTCCGCTCGACCTTGACCAGCGACCACTGCGCGCCTTTCAGGTCCTCGCGCTTGCCGTTCGGGTCGACGGCGATGATGCTGAACTTCGCCGTGCCGCCTTGCGGCACTTCATCATCCGCGAAATCCGGGCGAATGCCGATGACGTCGCGCTGTGGGCGAACGCCGATGTCGAGCGAGCGCTCGACGGCGCGACCGCCGGCCTCGCGCATGCGCACGGTGACCTTGGCGTTGACCAGCTTGGTGGTCGACGGCAACTGGTCGATGGTGACCGGGAAGGTCGCCTTGCCGTCGTCGCCGACCACGGGAAGATTGGCGAGAGGCGTCACGGTCGGCTCGCTCGACTGCTCGTCGGCCAGGCCGAAGGTGAAGTCCTTGAAGCTGTCCCAACTGCTCGTGGTCGACAAAGTCATCTCGCCTTCGAGCGCCAGGCCCGCGGCCGGCGCGCCGTAAAGGAAGCGGCCATCGACGGTGGCGTTGGCGGTCTCGCCCTGGGCGATCTCCTTCTTGTCGGCGGTCAGGTCGAATTCGATGCGATCCGGCACGAAGTCCTCGACCAGGAACATCTGGCTGGCGACCGGCGCCTGCTTGGGATCGGTGTAGATCGACACCGTCCAGGTGCCGCGCATGGCGTTGGCCTCGAGCGGCAGGTCGACGGCGTGGCCGCCGGCGGACTCGCCATTGCTGATGACACGGCGGCTCTCGACGCCGTCGGGACGCGTGAAGATGAAGGTCAGCGGCAGGTTCTCGACCGCCTTGGCGGCGCCGTCGCGGGCAAGGGCGGCGACGTGAACGTCCTCGCCGGCGCGGTAGATGCCGCGCTCCGTCCAGGCATAGACGTCGAGCGCGCCTGGAGAGGCACGCCCCTCGACGCCGCGATCCGAAAGATCGAAGCCGGCCTTGCCCATGTCGAGGAAGACGAAGTCGTTGTCGCCCTGCTTGGCCATCAGCACGGCCGGCACCATGCCGTTTTCGCCGCGGGTGAGGCCAGGATTGAAGACGGCGTGGCCCTCGGCGTCGGTGGTCGCCGTGCCGAGTATTTCGTTGTTCTTGGCAAGCAACGTCAATTCGGCGCCGGAAATCGGCTTGGCCGAGCCCAGCGAACGGGCAAAGACGTTGAGACCGTCCTGGCCGGTATAGGTGGAAAGGCCGATGTCGGAGACCACGAACCACTGCGTGGCGCGTGAACCGTAATCGTCGCTCTTGTCGTCGACCGGCTGCGCGGTCAGCACATAGACGCCGGGCTTGCGCTGCGGGATCGCCTCATCCACCGGAAACGAAGTGGTAACCTCCTTGTTGAGATCATTGGCGATATCGAGCGTGCCCGACCAGACGGGCGCGCCCATCTGGTCGGAAATGGTGGAGATATCATAGCCGTCGAGCTGATGCAGGAACTGGTAGCCGGACAGAAGCTGCGCCAGCGAACGATCGCCGATGCGGTAGAGCGTTATCTTGGCAGCGTTCATGTTGACGGTGACGACCGGAATGCCGCGGCGCGCGCCGGCCGGCAGCACGAAGCTGTCGCCGGTGAAGCGGGCGGAGGGAGCGCGGTCCTGGACGTAGATCGACAGCACGACAGGCGCGGCGATCGTCTCGCCGATCGCGGCCGGCAGGCCGGCGCGGAAGGTTACGTCATAATGCTGGCCGTGCTCCAGGCCTTCGACGCAGATCTGCTTGTCTTTGGCCTCGACGGCTTTGGGTGCGGCGTTGTCGACGGTCACGAACTGCGCATAGTCGATGCCGGTCTTGACCAGTTCCTCGGAGAACTGGGCGCAGATGCGCGGCGAGGAGGAATCGGCATCGACGGTGTGCTCGATGACGCGGAAACCCTTGCGTGCCTTGAGGTCGGCATAGTCGGCCTGGACGGCGGGCGAACTCACCAGCGCAAGGCTCGCCTCATAGGCCTGCAGCGACGGCCGGTACAGATCGCGCTTGTCGAGGCCGGCGCCGAGCAGGGCCAGCGCCTCGGCGCGGGTCTTTGCGGTGCGCACCAGCTTGTAGGCGTTGAAGGCCGCCGAGGTGGCGTTCATCGGGAACGTCGAGGGTTCGGTGGTGTTCGAGGCCGGCTCCACGGCGAGTATCTCGCGCGCCAGCGCCAGCCACAGCGCGCCGTCATCGGGCAGGACGGAGACCGCCGCCTGGTATTTCTGCATGGCAAGGCGATGGTCGCCGGTAAGTGCTGCCTGCTCGGCGGCCGCCTGCAGGGCAGCAAGCCCTTCGGTCGGCTTGTCATAGGCCGGATCGGTCAGGTGGTTGCGGAACTGCTGGGCCTGGTCGGCCATCCAGTTCGGGAAGAAGGCCAAGGCCGGCGGGGCGCCGATATCCGGGTCGCCATCGACATTCGCGACCTTGCCGGCGACGGCGCCGGTGAAGGATTTCAACTGGTTATAGTCGGATTTGAGAAAACACCATTTGGCCTTGGTGTTGTAGGTGAAGGCACGGCAGGCCGGGTCGCCGAGGCACGTGGTCTTGCACTGGTCGAGGCTGACATTCTGCTCCGACCTCAGGTCGAAGCCAAAATAGTCGGAATTGTCGGTCGTCACGATTCGCCGGGCTTCGGCCGCAAGGGCCGCCCCGCCCAGGGCGAAAAAGATGAGAAGAAGGAAAGAGAGACCACGAGCCGCGCGCATTGCCATACCACCCTCCAGACATCGCCAGCGTCCGGGCATGATCAAGCTTAGTGCAGGCTTGTCAACGCCGGAGCGCCGCAGGTTTATCACCCGCGAACGGTTTCCATGCCGGCCAAAGGCCGGTATTTCGACAGAACCTCTGTGAGACGGATCACACTTTCTTGCGGAATCGCAAAAGGTGTGAATTCCAAGCCCGGTCTATTTCAGACAATTGGATTGTGGCCCCTTTACGAACGTTTCGGAACTTCATTCCAATTTTAGTTTTGTCGACTAGGTTGTCTTAATGCCGGCGCATGAAACGCAGATGTCAGGAGGGTACGCGCCAGGGCGCGGGCTTCCGCGCGCCCTGCTTTTCGCGCTCATCTGCTCGACCATGCTGGCCGCGGAAGTACGGCAGGCGGCGGCTTTCGAGATTTTCGGCATCAAGCTTTGGGGTTCGTCCAAGGACGAGGATGCCGATGTCGTCGATCCGCTGCGCTACTCGGTGACGATCAATGCTACTGACGCCGACAAGGATCTGGTCAAGAAGCTCGAAAATGCCTCGGCGCTGAAAAACGACGAGGACCATCCGGTGTCGGGATCGCTCGGCCTGATGGCCAAGGCGCGCGGGGACCGCGAACAACTGGTCGCCGCCCTCTACGCCGATGCCCGCTACGAGGGCGTGGTCACCATCACGATCGACGGCAAGTCGATCGACGAGTTGCCGCCGGATGCGGAGTTCAAGGGGCCGCAGCCCATTCCGGTGGTCGTCACGGTTTCCCCTGGAGCGAAATTCACGTTGGGCAACATCCGGCTGAAGGGTGATGCGGCGGGATTGGCGGCAGCCGATTTCGGCCTGATTGCCGGCGGCGATGCCGGCTCCGGCGCGGTGCTCAAGGCCGAAGCGCTGATCGTGCGGGCGCTGAAGGAAGAGGGCAGGCCGCTTGCCAAGGTGACGGACCGCGAGATCGTCGCCGAGCACGCCACCTCGACGCTGGACGTGACGCTGACGGTGGCGGCCGGTCCGGTCGCCGGCTATGGCGACACGACGGTCGAGGGCACGGAAAAGGTCGATCGCGACTTCACCGAATACATGACCGGGTTGAAGCGAGGCCAGCAATATTCGCCGCAGGAGATCGACGATGCCCGCGACCGGCTGCTCGGGCTCGAAGTCTTCAACAGCGTGACCATCAAGGAAGGCGACAGCCTCGACGCCAACGGCAACATCCCGATCGATGTCCAGGTGAGCGAGCGCAAGCCACGCTATTTCGGCCTCGGCGGCACGTTCTCGAATACGGAAGGCCTCGGGCTCGAAGGCTATTGGGGACACCGCAACCTGTTCGGACAGGCGGAGAAGCTGCGTATCGACGGCTCGATCAGCGGCATCGGCAGCAACAGCATTTCCGCGCTCAACTACAATGCCGGCGTCATGTTCGAGAAGCCCGGCGTGCTCGGGCCGACGTCGAAATTCTTCACCGGCATCAAGACGGTGTTCGAGCACCCCGATGCCTATGATCATTTCTCGGTCAAGGGCGACGTCGGCGTTTCCTACGACCTCGACAAGAAGCAGCGGGTCTCGGCCGAATTCGACCTCGATTATTCGAAGATCACCGACGCCTTCGGCAAGCATACCTATCTGATCGCCAGCGTGCCGCTGCAATATGTCTATGACAGCCGCGACAACAAGCTCAACCCGACCAGGGGGTTCCGCTTCCTCGCCTATGCCGAGCCGAGCTACGACATATTGAACGGCGCGACCTTCCTCAAGCTGAAGGGCGAGGGCTACACCTACCAGTCGCTCGACACGGCAAGCCGCTTCGTGCTCGCCGAACGCGCGACGCTCGGCTCGATCGTCGGCACCGGGCTGCAGAACGTGCCCGCCGACCGGCGGTTCTATTCCGGCGGCGGCGGCTCGGTGCGCGGCTATTCCTACCAGGGCATCGGCCCAAAGGATATCGACGGCCAGCCGATCGGCGGTCTCTCCTTCTTCGAAACCTCGGTCGAGATGCGCATCGGCGTCACCGACACGATCGGCATTGTCCCGTTCGTCGATGCCGGCACGGTCTCGACCAAATCCTTCCCCGATTTCTCGAATGTGAAGGTCGGCGCCGGCGTCGGCCTGCGCTATATTACTCCCTTCGGGCCGTTGCGCATCGACGCCGCCGTGCCGCTCAACCGCGATCCGGGCGATCCGCATTTCGGCATCTATGCCGGCATCGGCCAGGCGTTCTGACGATGAAGATGGTCTGGCGCATCCTCCGCATCTGCCTCTACGCGCTGCTTGTGCTGCTCGTGGTGGCGAGCGGCGCGCTTGTCGTTCTGACCGGCACCGAAGGCGGCCGGCAGAATCTTGCCGGCTTGATATCGAAGATGGCTTCGAATGAGGACCGCAAGGTGACGGTCAGCGGCATCGAAGGCATCTGGTCGGGCGCGCTCAGGGTGGACCACGTCGTGTTGGAAGACCGCGCCGGGCCCTGGATGGTGGCGCGCAAGGTGGCGCTCGACTGGTCGCCGACGGCGCTTCTCTCCTGGAATTTCAATGCCAACCGCTTTGCCGCCGAGCGCATCGAGCTGGCGCGGCTGCCGCAGCCGAGCCAGCAGCCGTCGCAAGGCGGCTCGTCCAGCCTGCCGGTGTCGATCGATGTGAAGCAGATCGACCTGCCGGAGATCGCGCTTGGCCAGGAGCTAGCCGGCAGCGGCATCGCCGAGCTGGCCGCCAAGGGCTCGCTCAAGGCGGATCCATCGCCACTGGCGATCGAGAGCGTGCTGAACGTGAGCCGTCACGACGGCAGAGAGGGCAATGTCGACGCCAAGATCCATTTTGCGCCGGCCGACAACAAGCTCGACCTCGATCTCAAGGCTTCGGAGCCGGCGGGCGGCATCATCGCCAATTTGCTCAAGCTGCCGGATGCGCCGCCCATCAACATCGTGGTTTCCGGCAGCGGACCTTTAGCCAACTGGAGCGGCGTCGGCACCTTCATGGTCGACGGACGGATCGTCAGCCAGTTGACCGGCCGGCACCAACTCACCGACAAGGGCCACCGCATCGAGGCCAAGGGCGACGGCCAGTTCGAAGGCTTCCTGCCGGAGAAGATAAAGGCGCTTTTTGCCGGCAAGACGAGCTTCGACCTCGCCGGAACAGCGACCACGTCGGGCGGGGTCGATATCGAGCGCGCGACCATAGAGAGCGATGCTGTGCACGGCGCCGCGACCGGCAATGTCGATCCGAAGGGCGCCAGCGACCTCGCCGTCGAGCTCTCCGCCAAGGACAAGCCGGTCACTGTCGATGTCGGCAACAGCGCTGCACCGATCCTGGTCGCCGTCGAAAAGGCAACGGTGCGCGCCTTTGGCGACGGCAAGGCGCCGATGGTCGATATCGGCACGTCGCTTACCTCGGTGGCCGTCGGCGGGACCCAGCTCAACAATATTACGGGCGAGATCCATTCCGACGGCTTCGATATCGGGAACCGTAGCGGTCCGGTCAGCATCAAGCTCGCGGCCGCCGGCCTGAAGACGGATGTGGCGACGCTGGCGCCGCTGGTGACCGGCAAGCTCGCCGCGGATCTTTCCGGCACGATCAGCCGCGAGACCGTGACCATCGAGAAAGGCACCTTGCGTAGCGATGCGCTCAATGCGGCGCTGACGGCGGGCGTGTCGCTCGCCGATCTGTCGATGACGCTGAAGATGAATGCCGACGCCGTCTCGAAGGCATTGCCGCCGCAGATCAGCTCACTGCTCGGCGAGCGGGTGAAGTTTTCCGCTACCGCGACCCGCGACCCGCAGGGCGCGTTCGCCGCCAACTCGCTGGAGATCAGCTCTGGCTCGCTCAGGGCCAGCGGCACCGGCAGCATGCAGGGCTCGGACATCCAGGCCAGCGTCAATGGCACATTGGGCGACGTCTCGCCGCTGTCGTCGCTCGCTGGCACGCCGCTCGCAGGCGGGGTCAATTTCGCGGTGACCACGAGCGGTCCGCGCTGGGCGCCGGATTTCTCCGTTTCAGCAGACAGCGCCAGCCTGACGGCCGCCGGCCGCACGGTGAAGGACATCAAGCTCTCGGCCAAGGGCAAGGCCGACATCGCCAACCCGTCCGCCGAAATCTTACTGACCGGCAGCGCCGAGGGGCAGGCGCTGGACATCGCAGCCTCGCTGGTGACGGCCGACGGCAAGCGCTCGATCAGGGGTCTCAGCCTGGCGCTCGGCGACAACAAGGTTTCGGGCGATCTCGCGCTCGACGACAAGTTCCTGCCGCTCGGCACATTGACGCTTGCCGTGCCCGACATCGGGCCGCTTGCCGCCCTGGCAAATCAGACCGCGACCGGCGACATCAACGGCACGATCGCCTTTGCCAAGGAGGGCGAGGCCCCGACCGTCACCATCAATGCGGCCAGCACGTCGATCGCGCGCGGCGAGCTGGCGGCAAAGACGATCACCGTCAACGCGCTGATCGCCAACTACCTCAAGGGGCCGGCGATCTCGGGCACCATCAAGGCCGACAGCGTCAGTTCCGGCAGCACGGTCATCAGCGGCATCGGCATCGATTTGAAGCGCGACGGCGACTGGACGAACTTTACCGGAGGCGCGACGGCGTCCGGCATTCCGGCCACCGCCACCGGGCGCGTGAAGATCGCCAACGGCACCACAAGCGTGGAAATCGCCTCCGGCGAGGCGACGGTGCGCGGCATCAAGGCGGCCATCGCCGAACCTTCCAGCCTTTCCATAGCCAACGGGGTGACCTCTATTGAGAAGCTCGCGCTCAATCTCGGCGGCGGTTCGGCGACCGTTTCCGGCAGCGCCGGTCAGACCCTCGACCTGACGGCCAACCTCGCCAACCTCCCGGTGGCGCTCGCCAATGATTTCGTGCCCGGCCTCGACGGGGCGGGAACGGTGGAGGGCACGGCGCACGTCACGGGTCCGTCGTCCAGCCCCGACGTTCAGTTCAACGCGAAGGTGGCGGGCGCCGAAACCAGCCAGACCCGACAGGCGGGGCTCGGGCCGTTGGATCTGGATGCTGCCGGCAGCTATACGCTGGCGGGCGGCGTGGCCTTGGACCACGCCACGCTTTCGGGCCAAGGGATTTCGGGCAAGGCCGCCGGCACCCTCAACCCCAACGGCGCCAGCGATTTCTCCCTCGACCTTACCTCATCCGGACCCAGCTTGCCGTTGACGGTCGGCAGCGCCCAAAGCCCGATCAAGATCGCGGTCCAGTCCTTGTCGGCGAGGATGGCGGGCGAGAGCACGCAAGCGCGGCTCGATGTGTCCGCGATCCTGCCTTCCATTGCCGCCAGCCAGGCGACGGTTGACGGCCTCATCCTGGCGCTGCATTCGGATGCCTTCGACCTCAAGGGGCGGGCAGGTCAGGTTTCCGGCACGGTGTCGGTGGACAGGATTGGCCTCGACAATCCGACGATCGCGCCGCTGATCGCCGGCAAGGTCACGGCCAAGGTCAATGGCCGCCTGACGACCGATGCCGTTGCCGTCGACAGCGGCTCCTTGAGAAGCGATGCGCTCAACAGCCAGGTCGCCGGCCGGATATCGCTGGGCGACGGTTCGGTCTACCTCAATATGAACGCCAATGTCGCCTCTTCAGCCTTGCCGGCGGTGGTGCGCGGCATGCTTGGCGAGAGCGCTGCGTTGAGCGCCTCGCTGAAGCGCGATGCCAATGGCAATGTCAATGTCGACGGGCTGAAGCTGAATTCCGGCGCGCTCAGCGCCGACGGCCAGGCGAGCCTTGCCGACGGCAGGTTGGCCGCCGGGATCAGAGGCGCATTGAGCGATGTTTCGGGGCTGTCGAAAGACGCCAAGGGCGCCATCGCCTTTGTCTTGAACGCGCAAGGCCTGGTTACCGCGCCCGACCTGTCGATGACGGTGAGCAGCGACCGGCTTTCGGTGGCGGCGCGCGAGATCACGGGACTGAAGCTTACGGCCAGCGGCAAGGCCGATGCCGCCAATCCGGCGGCCAATGTACAGCTCACCGGCAATGTCGCCGGGCAGAATCTGCAAGGCAGCGCGGTGCTCGCCACGACCAATGGCAGCCGCGCGATCAACGGGCTTCTGCTGTCGCTCGGTCCGAACAAGATCTCCGGCGACCTCATCCTCGACGATGCCTTCGTGCCGGCCGGAACCGTTTCGCTCGACCTGCCCGATATCGGGCCGCTCGCCGCGCTGGCCCTGGAAAAGGCCGAGGGCAATGTGCGTGGCACGATCGCTTTCACCAAGGCGGCTAACGGACCCAACGTCGCGGTCAAGGCGAACACCTCGGAGATCAAGCGCGGCGATCTCTCGGCCAGGAATGTCGCCATCGACGCGCAGATCGCGAACTATATGGCAGCACCCGTCATTGCCGGCACGGTGCGCGCCGAAAGCGTGACGTCCGGCGGCACCGCCATCACCGGCATCGATGTCGATCTCAAGCGCGACGGCGACTGGACCGGCTTCTCGGGTGGCGCCACCGTCAAGAACATCCCGGCCAAAGCCGCCGGCCGCGTGAAGGTCGCCAACGGCACGACGACCGTCGAGCTCGCCTCTGGCCAGGCGACCGTGCAGGGCATCAAGGCCGCGATCGCGCAGGCCTCGACGATCACTGTCGCCAACGGCGTGACGACGCTCGACCGGCTGGTGCTCAATCTCGGCGGCGGCACGGCGACGGTGACGGGCAAGGTCGCGCAGGCACTCGACATCAACGCCAACCTGGCGAGGGTGCCGATCTCGCTCGCCAACAGTTTTTCGCCGGGTCTCGACGCGGCCGGCTCGATCTCGGGCACGGTCAAGGTCACCGGCCAGCCTTCGACCCCCTCGGTCGCCTTCAACATCGATGCTTCCGGCGTGCAGACCTCGCAGACACGCAGCGCCGGCCTCGGCGGCATGAATGTGTCGTCGTCGGGAACCTTCGCCGGCAACAAGCTCGCCTTCGACGCCAACATCAGCGACGGCGCCGGCCTCGGCCTTAAGGGTGGCGGCACGGTTGCGACGGCAGGCACGCCCACCTTGGCGCTCGACTTCAACGGCAAGGTGCCTTTTTCCTTCCTTGCCGCCAAGCTCGCCGCTCAAGGTCTGGCGCTCAACGGCACCGCCAATGTCGATGTGCAGGTGCGTGGCCCTGCATCCGCGCCGGTGATCAGCGGCAAAGTCACGACATCCGGCTCGCGCCTTATCGATGCCCGCTCCGGCCTGGCGGTCAACGATATCGCCGCCGACGTCGCGATTGGCGGCGGCGTCGCCAGGATCAACCGCTTGACTGGAAAGCTGTCGACGCGCGGCAACCTGTCGGCGAGCGGCACGGTGGGCATCACGCCGGCGCAAGGTTTTCCGGCCGATCTGTCGGTCAAGCTTACCGATGGCCGCTACACCGACGGCCGGGTGGTGACCGCCAATCTCGGCGGCGACCTGACCGTCAAGGGCCCGCTCGTCTCGGCGCCGGTGATCGCCGGCACGATCAACCTGGCGAGGACGGTCATCACCGTCCCGGAAAAGCTGCCGGGCTCGCTTTCGGCGCTGGATGTCAAGCACAAGAACGCGCCGGCTTCGGTGCGGGCGCAGGACAAGGCGCTGCGTCCGGCGACGTCCAGCGGCAGCAGCAACGGCGGCAGCGGCCTGACGCTCGACGTGACGGTCAACGCGCCGAACCAGATCTTCATTCAGGGCAGGGGCGTCGATGCCGAACTCGGCGGCTCGCTGAAGTTGACGGGCCCTGCCTCGGCGCCGCAGGCGGTAGGCACTTTCACCCTGCAGCGCGGACGGCTGATTATCCTCTCCAAGCGGCTGACCTTCACCGAGGGCACGATCGGGTTCCAGGGGTCGCTGGTGCCCTATCTCAACATGACGGCGACCACGACGACGAGCAGCGCCACGGTCACGATCCTCGTGTCGGGCGAGGCGACCAATCCGAAGTTCACCTTCTCCTCCGTGCCGGCGCTGCCCCAGGACGAGGTGATGGCGCAGCTCATCTTTGGCCAATCCATGTCCAAACTGTCGCCGCTGCAGATCGCGCAGCTTGCGAGCGCCGCCGCGCAGCTGGCTGGCGTCGGCGGATCGACGTCGCTGCTCGAGAACCTGCAGAGCGCCATCGGTGTCGACGATCTCGACGTGACGACGGACGAGAAGGGCGGCACCGCGGTTTCGGCCGGCAAGTACCTCAACGACCGCACCTATGTGACCATACAGAAGGGCGACAAACCTGGCTCCGGCAAGGCCACGATCGACCTCAATGTCGGCCGCGGCGTGAAGCTGCGCGGCGAGGCCAATGACGCCGGCGAAGCAAAGGGCGGCGTCTTCTACGAACGCGAATATTGAGGCTGCGCGGCCCTTCCAAGGCCAGTCGAAGCGGCCGCTCGCCACGGCCACAGAGCCCCTAATCCTCATAAAATGTATTGATTTAATCGCCCGCGACGAATTTTGGGAAAATCCGCCTCACGCTAACAAATTTGCGTCAAGACTGTCGCTATCGCGCGAACCGTATTGCAACCAAAGATGCACATTCCCTAACATGTTCCCACTTCACACCGTGTTTTGACATCACGGCTTGGATGCGGAATGTTACAAGGCGGAAAGCCAACAATGGGAGTAAGTCATGGCAATCTACAAGAGCAATGGTGACCGTGTTCCGGATCACATCCTGAAAATGGCCGAAGACGCCAAATCGGGCGGCGTGGACCGCCGCGAGTTTCTGGCTTTGGCAAGCGTCTTCGGCGCATCGACGGCAATGGCCTATGGCATGCTCGGCCTCGCCGCGCCTACCCCGGCCCGGGCCGAGGACGTGCAGGGCAAGAAGGGCGGCGTGATCAAGGTCGCGATGTCGATCAAGGATCCGAAGGATCCGCGCACGGCCGACTGGTCCGAAATCTCCAATGCCGAGCGCCAGGCGCTCGAGCCGCTGGTGAAATACACCAAGGAATACACCTTCGCGCCGTACCTGCTGGCGAGCTGGGACATCAATGACGACGCCACAGAATATACGCTGCATGTGCGGCCGGGCGTCGAGTGGAACAATGGCGACAAGTTCACCGCCGACGACGTGATCTACAATTTCACCCGCTGGGCCGATAAGGGCGCGGAAGGCAATTCGATGCCTGGCCGCCTCGGCAGCCTCGTCGACGACACGACCAAGAAGCTGCGCGACGGCTCCGTCGTCAAGGTCGACGACATGACGGTCAAGCTAAAGCTGTCCAAGCCCGACATCGCCATCATCCCGAACCTGTGCGACTACCCGGCGCTGGTCGTGCACAAGACCTTCGACGAGAAGGGCGCCAACTTCAAGAACTGCCCGATCGGCACCGGTCCGTTCGAGCTGGTCTCCTACGACGTCGGCCAGAAGGTGGTCTACAAGCGCCGCGAGACCGGCAAGTGGTGGCAGGGCGAGGCCTTCCTCGACGGCGTCGAGTTCATCGATTACGGCACCGATCCGGCGGCGACCGTCTCGGCTTTCGAGTCGGGCGAAGTCCAGACCAACCACGAAACCACCGCCGACTACATCAAGATCATCGCGGATGTCGGCGCGCCGGTTTCGGAAGTCGTGACGGCAGCCACGGTTGTGTCTCGCTTCAACGTCACCAAGAAGCCCTATGACGACCAGAAGGTTCGTCAGGCGATGTTGCTTGCCGTCGACAACGCCACCGTGCTGCAGCTCGGCTATGGCAATGCCGGCACGCCGGCCGAAAACCACCATGTCGCGCCGATCCATCCGGAGTATGTCAAGCTGCCGGAGGTCAAGCGCGACATCGCCAAGGCCAAGCAGATGCTGACGGAAGCCGGCGCGATCGATTTCGAGCACGAGCTGATCAGCAACGACGAGGACTACCACAAGAACACCACGGACGCGATCGCGGCCCAGCTGCGCGAGGCCGGCATCAAGGTGAAGCGCACCGTGCTGCCGAGCTCGACCTTCTGGAACGACTGGACGAAGTATCCGTTCTCGGAAACCAACTGGAACATGCGTCCATTGGGCATCCAGGTCATCGCCATCGCCTACCGCTCCGGCGAAGCCTGGAACGAGACCGCTTACGCCAACCCGGACTTCGACAAGAAGGTGAACGAGGCGCTCGGCATCGCCGATGCGGAGAAGCGCAAGGTTGTGATGAAGGACATCGAGCAGACGCTGCAGGATTCCGGCATCATCATCCAACCTTACTGGCGCAAGCTCTACATCAACATCAAGCCCGAGGTGAAGAACCACTCGATGCACCCCACCTACGAGCACGACTTCGGCAAGGTCTGGCTCGACCAGGCGTGATCCATGGCGTGATGAATACGAGGGGCCGCGGCCCCTCGTATCTCAAGCTTCGTCGCCGCTGCATATCCTGCGGCGGTGGCGGGGCCTCATCCGCTTTTCGAAACAGGGTTGAGCCTATCTGACCCCAACCCGGCCGGCAGGGGGCGCGCATGTTCTCATTCATCGCCAGACGCATCGGCACCATACTGCTCACGATGCTGTGCCTGACGCTGGTCGTGTTCTTTCTCGTCAATCTCGAGCCCAATCTCAAGAAACTGGCGATCAGCCAGACCGAGATGCACACGCCCGCCGACCAGCTTGAAAGCTGGCTGGTCAACCATGGCTACCGGCAGAATTTCTTCGTGCGCTACGGCCAGTGGCTGGGCGTCCTGCCGAAGCATCCGATCACCGATCCGGCGACCGGCAAGACGACCCAACGCTTCTCCTTCTGCAACGACCCGATCGAACCGACATTCTCCGGCGTTCTGCAGGGCGATTTCGGTTGCTCGACCAAGTTCAAGACGACGGTCGGGGCCAAGCTTTTCCCGGCCCTCGGCGCCACCGGATTGCTGATGTTCTGGGTGCTGGCGGTGATGGTGCCGATCTCGCTGCTGATCGGCATTCTCGCCGGCATGCGCGAAGGCTCGCGCACCGACCGTGTGCTGTCCGTGGCCTCGATCGCCTCGACGGCGACGCCCGAATATGTGTCGGGCGTCATCTTCACCGTCATCTTCGCCTCCTGGCTCGGCTGGCTGAACGGTTCGGCCGCGTCCGCCAGCCAAGGCATCACCTTCTACAATTTCACGCTGCCGGTGATCACGCTGGCGATCTACGGCATCGGCTATATCGCGCGCATGACACGCGCCTCGATGGTCGAGGTGATGACGCAGCAATATATCCGCACCGCCCGGCTGAAGGGCCTGTCCTTCAGCAGCGTGGTCATCAAGCATGCGTTGCGCAACGCGCTGATCGCACCCTTCACCGTCATCATGCTGCAGTTCCCGTGGCTGCTGACCGGCGTCGTCATCGTCGAGGTGATGTTCCGCTACCAGGGCTTTGGCTACACGCTGGTCGAAGCCGCCGGCAACAACGACATCGATCTGCTGCTCGGCTGCTCGCTGGTCTCGGTGTTCATCGTGCTGATCACGCAGCTCATTTCCGATGTCGGCTACGCGTTTCTCAATCCGCGTATCAGGGTTCAATAGGGGCAGGGCCGATGCAAACCGAATATATCAGCGCCTTCGACGTGGTTATCGGCGTGCTCTGGCGGTTCTGGCCGGTGTGGGTCGGGCTCATCCTGGTGATGGGCGCCAGCTTTACCTACAAGAAGCGACTCGGCCTCTACGGCCAGCTCTTCGACAGCGGCGTCGGCATCGCCGGCGTCTTCATCTGCCTGTTCTGGCTGTTTACGGCGATCTTCGCCTCGACCATCTCGCCCTTCGACCCGTTGGCGCAGATCTCGGTGATGAAGGACACGCTGCCCGGCGCGATCGAGCCGGCATCGAAGCTCGTCTATTATTTCGGTGGCGACAAGCTTGCCCGCGACGTGTTCTCGCGCATGGTCTATGGCAGCCAGATCGTGCTGATCATTGCGCCGGCCGCCACCGGCTTCGCGCTGATGGTCGGCATCACGCTCGGCCTGCCGGCCGGCTACTATGGCGGCAAGATCGACACGCTGCTGTCGTTCCTTGCCAATCTGGTGCTGGCCTTCCCGGTCATCCTTCTGTTCTACCTGCTGGTGACGCCGGGCATCATGGACACGCCGATCCCCTACGCGATGGCGGGATTGTTCTTCCTGTTCCCGATCATCTTCTTCAGCGTCCTGTTTTGGACGCGGTTCAAAAACCGGCCGGATCGGCTCTATATCCTGCTTGGCATCACGCTGGTGGTCGGCGGCTGGATCTATGCGGGCCTCGTCTTCGACAAGGATCCGTTCCATATCGTCCACATCGATCCGAACCAGCTCAACATCTTCGTGGCGGTGGTGTTCGCTTCCAGCCCCGGCGTGTTCCGCATCGTGCGCGGTCTGACCATGGACATCAAGACGCGCGACTATGTTGCGGCGGCGCAGACGCGCGGTGAATCGCCCTGGTACATCATGCTGTGGGAGATCCTGCCCAATGCGCGCGGTCCGCTGATCGTCGATGCCTGCCTGCGTATCGGCTACACGACGATCCTGCTCGGAACGCTCGGCTATTTCGGCCTGGGCCTGGCGCCGGAGAGCCCCGACTGGGGCACCGCGATCAAGGACGCCAGCCGCCTCTTGCGTTCCTTCATCCACCCGGCGCTGCCGCCGACGATCGCATTGATGTCGTTCGTGCTGGGGCTGAACCTGTTGGCGGATTCGCTGCGTGAACAGTCGATGAAGGATTGATGGCGGGGCTTTCGGCCCCATCTTCCAAGAACCAAGGATTGGAGCGACCCATGAACGAGGCAGTTCGAGATCCAGGCAAGCCGACCAATGGGCCGATCATCGAGATCGAGAACCTCTCGATCTCCTTCTTCACCCGCAAGGGCGAGATCCCGGCCGTGATGGATTTTTCCTGCACGGTGATGCCCGGCGAGGCGATGGGCATCGTCGGCGAATCCGGCTGCGGCAAGTCGACCGTGTCGCTCGGCATCATGCGCGACCTTTCCAACATCGGAAAGATCGTCGGCGGCAAGATCAAGTTCCAGGGCAAGGACATGGGCGAGCTCTCCGAGGAGGAGCTACGCTCCATCCGCGGCAACAAGATCGCCATGATCTACCAGGAGCCGATGGCGAGCCTCAATCCGGCGATGAAAATCGGCCAGCAGCTGATGGAAGTGCCGCTGATCCACGACAAGGTGTCGAAGGAAGAGGCGCATAATCGCGCGCTGGAGATGGTGCGGGCGGTGAGGCTGCCCGATCCCGAGCGCATGATGCGCTCCTATCCGCACCAGCTGTCGGGCGGCCAGCAGCAGCGCATCGTCATTGCCATGGCGCTGCTGTCCAAGCCGGCGCTCTTGCTGCTCGACGAGCCGACGACGGCGCTCGACGTCACCGTCGAGGCCGGCATCGTCGAACTGGTCAAGGGGCTGGGCGAGAAGTTCGGCACCTCGATGATCTTCGTGTCGCACAATCTCGGTCTCATCCTCGAGACCTGCGACAAGATCACGGTGATGTATTCCGGCGAAGCGGTCGAGACCGGCAAGATCGAGGATGTGTTCGACCGGATGCGCCATCCCTATACGCAAGGGTTGTTCCGCTCGATCCCGCTGCCCGGCGCCGACAAGAACTCACGGCCGCTGATCTCCATTCCCGGCCAGTTGCCGCTGCCGCACGAGCGGCCGAAGGGTTGCAATTTCGGGCCACGCTGCCACCATTTCGTCGAGGGCGTCTGCAACGCCGCGGAAATCCCGATGATCCCGGTCGACGGCCATGAGGGGCATTTCTCGCGCTGCGTGCGGTTCAACGAGATCGACTGGGAGGCGCTGCCGCCCGGCGCCAAGAAGGTCAACGAAAAGGTCGAGCCCGGCGCGCCGGTGCTCAAGATCGACGATCTCAAGAAATACTACAGGGTTGGCGGCAGCGAGGTGTTTGGTTCCAGCGAAGGCCGCGTCGTCAAGGCCAACGAGACGATCTCGTTCACCGCGCGCGAATCCGAGACGGTTGCGATCGTCGGCGAATCCGGCTGCGGCAAGTCGACACTCGCCAAGGTGCTTCTGGGACTGGAGACCGCCAGTTCCGGCACGGTGACGCTGGGCAACAAGGAGATCCAGTCGACCGGCATCGAGAGCCGCAATGTCGAGACCGTCTCTTCGATCCAGATGGTGTTCCAGAACCCGTTTGACACGCTGAACCCCAGCCACAGCGTCGGCTCGCAGATCATCCGCACGCTGGAGAAGTTCAAGGTCGGCAAGAATGTCGCCGAGCGGCGCCAGCGCATGCTGGAACTGCTCGACCTGGTGAAGCTGCCGCGCGCCTTCGAGACCCGTAAGCCACGCCAGCTGTCGGGCGGCCAGAAGCAGCGCATCGGCGTGGCGCGCGCCTTTGCCGGCGACGCCAAGGTTGTGGTGGCCGACGAGCCGGTCTCGGCGCTCGATGTCTCGGTGCAGGCGGCGGTGACCGAACTGCTGATGGATATCCAGCGCAAGAACAAGACGACGATGCTGTTCATCAGCCACGATCTGTCGGTGGTGCGCTACATCGCCGACCGCGTCGTCGTCATGTATCTCGGCTATATCGTCGAGCAAGGGACGACCGACCAGATCTTCTCGCCGCCTTACCACCCCTATACCGAGGCGCTGCTCTCGGCGATCCCGATCGCCGACACGAGCGTGGTCAAGAAGCACATCGTGCTCGAAGGCGACATCCCGTCGGCGATGAACCCGCCGACCGGCTGCCCGTTCCAGACGCGTTGCGGCTACAAGAAACTGGTGCCGGACAATCTGTGCGAGACCAAGGTGCCGCCGGTGAAGAATCTCGGCGACGGCCATATGAGCCTGTGCTGGCTTGCCGACGACGTGCTGGCGAAGATGGAGCCGGTCATCAAGTTCGACAAGGAGCATGCCGCGCATGAGGGCGTGCCCGAAGATGCGCCGCACGGCGAAGGCCCGGGATTTGCGGCTTCGCCGCCGAAGCGTCCACGGGGCAAGAAGGCCAGTGCCGAAGCCGATGCGACCGGAGAGGCCATCGAGGAGAATGACGCCGTCTTGCGAGCCCGTCGTCACGAAGTCCGCGACGAGACATCGGAAACCGGTGTTTCAAAGCCGAAGGACACGACAAGGCGTCACTAGTGCGTTTCACCGTTTCATGGAAATGGCGAAACGCCCTATCTCTTTGTTTTGACGCAATTCCGGACGGCAGGCTGCGGCGAAGTCGCCCAGCCCAACCGCTCCCACTTTGCTCTAATGCATGTCGCGCAAAAGTGTGCAGCGGTTTTGCGACAGCGACATGCATGAAAACAAAGGCCTAAAGCGCGTCGCCTGAATCCGCTTCAGCGCGACGCGCTTTAGGCCCAGACGAAGCGTTAACTGCCGCACTGCCGCATCTGCGCGGCGTAATCGCGGGCCATCTGGTCGGTGGCGCGCGCGTAGCCTTGAACGCCGGCGTCGCCGCGATTGCCGCGGCCATAGGCGGTCCAGCCGAGATAGTAGGCCAGATAGAGATTGTAGGTGTCGTTGCGGGCGACGCCGAAGGTGCCGGCGGTCTTGGAGTGGTACCAGCCGACGAAGTCGATGGCGTCGGCAAAGCGCGTGCGGCGCGCCGCCCAGTTGCCGGTCTCGCTTTGATATTGCGACCAGGTGCCGTCGAGCGCCTGCGAGTAGCCGGTGGCGCTCGAGACATGGGTCCACGGGATGAAGCCGAGCAGCTTGGTGCGCGGCGGGCGCGCATTGCTCTTGAAGCCGGATTCCTTGCGCACCGTCGCCATCAGCACGGGGACGGGGATGCCGTATTTCTGCTCGGTCCGTTCGGCGGCGGACTGCCAGTTGTCGAACCAGCCGTCATTCTGGTCGAAGACGGCGCAGACATTGTTGATGTGACTGGGCGCTGTCGCGCAGGCCGAAAGCGCCAGCAGCACGGAGACAGCGACAATTTTACTAAAACTCGACCTACGCATTGGAAGACGAATAGGCCGAAATCATAAAAGGAGTCTTGCGCGGTTCCTTAACGCGGATGCGGAGGCATGAAAAAGCCGAGTGTCGATATTACGACCATCGGCGTCGCTATTCTCTTCATTGGCTTTGAAAAATGCCGCCTTGGCTAAAATCACGCCGGCAAATGGCGAATTCCTGACAGCTTGCATGTGATGCCGGCGCTCTGATGCGCGCATGAGCGAACCAAGACGCAAGCGCGGCGCCGAGCGCACCAGCAACCGTGGCCCCGCGGCCATTCCACAGCTGCCGCGGCGGCGAGTGGAGAATCCCTATCCGCCCATGGCGCTGCTGTCGGCCGACCAGATCGAGGCCATCCACCAGGCGTCGATGCATATATTGGAGAATTTCGGCATCGAGGTGATGAGCGCGCGGGCGCTGTCGCTGTTCGAGCGCGCCGGCGCCAAGGTCGATCACGGCTCGATGAATGTGCGCATCGATCGTGGCATGGTCGAGGCGGCGCTGAAGTCGACGCGCCCGGCCTACACGCTGACACCGCGCAATCCGGCCCACACCATCCATCTCGGCGGCAGCACGATCAACTTCACGCTGGTGGCGGGGCCGCCCAATGTGCATGACATGGAGCGCGGCCGCCGCGCCGGCAACCTTGCCGACTATTCGGACCTCGTGCGGCTGGCGCAGCATTTCAACTGCATCCACATGCTGGGCAATCAGGTCTGCGCGCCGATCGAGCTGCCGGCGAACACAAGGCATATGGACACCTATTTCGCCAACCTGACGCTGACCGACAAATCTTTCCACGTCTCGGCGATCGGCCGGGGCAGGGCGCTCGACGGCATCGAGATGATGGCGATCGCGCGCGGGCTGACGCTTGACGAGATGCGCGACGATCCCGGCGTCAACACCATCATTTCGGTCAACTCGCCGCGCCGCTTCGACGAGATGATGGCGGAAGGGCTGATGACCATGGCCGAATACGGCCAGTCGGTGGCGGTGACGCCGTTCACGCTGATGGGCGCGATGAGCCCGGTGACGCTGGCCGGCGCGTTGGCGCAGCAGAATGCCGAGGCGCTGTTCGGCGTGGTGCTGACGCAGCTGGTGCGTCCGGGCGCGCCGGTGATGTATGGCGCCTTCACCTCCAATGTCGACATGAAGTCTGGCGCGCCCGCCTTCGGCACGCCGGAAAACACCAAGGCCAATATCGCATCAGGGCAATTGGCGCGGCGCTATAGATTGCCCTATCGCACGACGCCGGGCTCGGCCTCGAACGCGGCGGACGCGCAGGGCGCTTATGAAACGCTGATGGCTTTGTGGGGCGCGGTGCTCGGCCACGGCAATCTCGTCTACCATGCCGCCGGCTGGCAGGAGGGCGGCCTGACGGCCTCGTTCGAAAAGCTCATCATCGATGTTGAGATGATGCAGCACATGATGGAGTTTTTGCGCCCGATCGTGGTCGACGAAGGCGAACTGGCCGTGGACGCGCTGGGCGCGGTGCCGACCGGCGGCCATTTCTTCGGCGAGCCGCACACGCTGGAGCGCTACGCCACCGCCTTCTACCAGCCGATGCTTTCCAACTGGCAGAATTACGAGGCCTGGCAGGAGGCTGGCGGGCTCGACACGACGGCGCGCGCGACGCGGCTGTGGAAGAAAGCGCTGGAGGAATATGTCCAGCCGGCCATGGACCCCGCCGTGCGCGAAGCGCTCGAAGCCTATATGGCGCGCCGCAAGGAAGCGATCGGGCAGGGCGAACCGTGATGGAACAGCTTCCCATCCTGATTCATTTCAATCTCTCAACTCACTGAACCAACGAGAAAAACCCCATGAAGTCGCATGCAAAGGTCGTGGTCATCGGCGGTGGTGTCGTCGGATGCTCGGTGCTGTTCCATCTTGCCCGCCATGGCTGGACCGATGTCGTGCTTCTCGAACGCGATGAGCTGACCTCGGGCTCGACCTGGCATGCGGCGGGCGGCATGCACACCATCAACGGCGACCCCAACGTCGCCAAGCTGCAGAAATACACGATCTCGCTCTATAAGGAGATCGAGGAGCTTTCGGGACAGGCGACGGGCGTGCACCTGACGGGCGGCGTGCTTCTGGCGGCAACCGAGGCGCGGCTCGACTGGTTGCGCGGCGTCGTGTCGAAGGGCCGCTATCTCGGCATCGATCTCGAAGTCATTTCCGCGAAGGAAGCCGCGGAATTGATGCCGCTGATCGATCCCAGCCAGTTCGTCGGCGCCGTGCGCAACAAGGAGGACGGCCACCTCGATCCGTCCGGCGTGACCCACGCCTATGCCAAGGCCGCGCGGAAACTGGGCGCCGAGGTCGAGCGCTTCACCAAGGTCGAGGACATCGTGCGCCGGCCCGACGGGTTGTGGCGCGTCATCACCAACAAAGGCGAGGTGGTGACCGAGCATGTCGTCAATGCCGGAGGGCTGTGGGCGCGCGAGGTCGGCCGCATGGTTGGGCTCGAGCTGCCGGTGCTCGCGATGGAGCACATGTACCTGATCACCGAGGACATGCCGGAGGTCGCGGATTGGAACAAGAAGACCGGCACCGAGATCATCCACGCGGTCGATTTCGACGGTGAGCTCTATCTGCGCCAGGAGCGCGGCGGCATGCTGATGGGCACCTATGAGAAGGCCAACAAGGTGTGGTCGGAGTTCACCACGCCTTGGAATTTCGGCCATGAGCTGCTGGAACCGGACATCGACCGCATCGCGCCGTCGCTGGAAGTCGGCTTTCGCCACTTCCCGGCCTTCCAGAAGACCGGGATCAAGCAGATCATCAACGGCCCATTCACCTTCGCGCCCGACGGCAATCCGCTGGTCGGCCCGGTGCGCGGCCTGCCGGGCTTCTGGGTCGCCTGCGGCGTCATGGCCGGCTTCAGCCAAGGCGGCGGCGTCGGTCTCGCGCTCTCCAACTGGATGATCGAGGGCGATCCCGGCGCCGACATCTGGGCGATGGATGTCGCCCGCTACGGCGACTGGGCGACGATGGCCTACACCAACGCCAAAGTGCGCGAGAATTACTCGCGCCGCTTCTCGATCCGTTTCCCCAACGAGGAATTGCCGGCCGGGCGCCAGCTCAAGACGACGCCGGTCTACGACCTGCTGTCGGCCAAGGGCGCGCAATGGGGCGTTTCTTTCGGGCTTGAGGTGCCGCTGTGGTATGCGCCCGCGGGCGTCAAGGATGAGTTCTCATGGCGGCGCTCCAACGATTTCGCCCATATCGCCAATGAAGTGGCGGCGGTGCGCGGCGGCGTCGGCCTGTCGGAGATCTCGAACTTCGCCAAATACAAGGTGACGGGCGAGGGCGCCTCAGCCTGGCTCGACCGTGTGCTTGCCTGCAAATTGCCGAAGCCCGGCCGCATGACGCTGGCGCCGATGCTGAAGCAAGACGGCAAGCTGATCGGCGACTTCACGCTCGCCAACGTTGGCGACGGCGAATGGTTCATCGCCGGCTCCGGCGTCGCCGAGCAATACCACATGCGCTGGTTCGAGGCGCATCTGCCCAAGGACGGCTCGGTACACATCGAGGCGCTGGGGCAGAAACTCACCGGCCTCGCCATCGCCGGACCGAAAGCGCGGGAGGTGCTGGCGAAAGCCAGCCGCGCCGACGTCTCCAATGCCGCATTCCCGTTCATGGCGGTGGCGCTGATGGATATCGGCATGGCGCCGTGCCTGGTCGGGCGCGTCAGCTATACCGGCGATCTCGGCTACGAGATCTGGGTGGCGCCCGAATATCAGCGCGCCGCCTTCCAGGCGCTGCTGGCGGCGGGCGAGGAATTTTCGATCGGCCTGTTCGGCTCGAGGGCGCTCAATGCGCTGAGGCTCGAGAAGAACTACGGCTCATGGGCGCGCGAGTACCGGCCGATCTACGGGCCGCTCGAGGCCGGGCTCGACCGTTTCGTCGCCTATGGCAAGGATGCCGATTTCATCGGCAAGGCAGCGGCGCTCGCCGAGCGCAAAGGGGGCGGCAAGCTTCGGCTGCGCAGCTTCATTGTCGACGCCACCGATGCCGACGTCATCGGCGACGAGGCGATCTGGCATGACGGTGTCGTGCTCGGCTGGGTCACGTCCGGCGGCTATGCGCATAATTCGGGGAAGTCGGTCGCCTTGGGCTATGTGCCCAAGGAGATCGCCGACAGACCGGACGGGTTCGAGATCGAGATCCTCGGCAAGCGTCATGCGGCGCGCATCCAGGCGGCGGCGCTGTTCGACGCCAATTTCGAACGGATGCGCGCCTGAAGCGCTACGGCTTCGCCGATGCGCTTCAGATTCTTGGCTTTGTGCATGCCGTCATCCCAAAACGGCTGAGCACTTTTGGGCGACATGCACTGGCGGTGCATGCTTTGTCAGCCGCGACGGTTGTCCAGCGCGAAGGCGCCTGGGCCGGCGAATATAAGATAGAGGAAGATGAAGCAGAAGGAGATCGCCAAGTCGCCGCCGTTGTTTACGGGGAAGAAGTCGCGCGGGAAGTGCGCCATGAAATAGGCGATGGCCATTTCGCCAGCCAGGAGGAAGGCGACCGGGCGGGTGAAGAGCCCGAGCGCCAGCAGGATGCCGCCAGCGAATTCGAGAATGCCGGCCGCCGTCGTCAGCCCGGTGAGGGCGTGCGGCTGAGCGCTGACCGGGAAGTTGAACAGCTTCTGCGAGCCATGTTCGATGAACTGCAACGCGGTCATGATGCGCAGCACGCCCAGCGCCTGCGGCCGGTACCGAGCAAGGCTTTCAAAAAGCTTCATCTAAAACTCCATTTTACCCCGCCCGGCCATAAATTATCACCCGGCAATGGACCACTCACTTCCCACGGCCCCACCATCAACAATCGGTGAGTGAAAATGGTTTCACCTCTCAACAAATGTTCTCGCAATGGTTGCATATTTATCCCTATGGTTGTATTGATATGCCGAGACATCAAACCATACGGGTCCGCTTTGCCATGAAAAAAATCCTCATCAGCCTATTCGCAATCCTTGCAGGCACCAGCTTCGCCGCGGCCGCTGACGGGGGCTGCGATGCCTTCAAATGGCCGGTTGCGCGCGAGCAGGCCCTGTTCCCGGCGGCGCCGGCCGCCCAGTCCGGCACCTCCCTGACAGTCGGGCAAGCGGTGGATTTCTCGCTCGAGGCCGTCGATACGGTCAGCTTTGAAGTGCCGCCGGAACGCGCACCGGCAGCCGGCACGTTCGGCGCGACGGCCAGCGTGGCCGTGCCGCCTGATGGCGAGTTGCAGCTCAGCCTGTCCGACGAGGCCTGGATCGATGTCGTGCAGGACGGCAAGACCGTAAAATCGGTGGCTTTCAGCGGCGTCAAGACCTGCCCGGGCATCCGCAAGAGCGTCCGCTTCAAGCTCGCCGGCGGCGCGGCGATCATCCAGATCAGCGGCGCAAAAAAGGCCGATCTGAAGGTGGCTGTGCTGACGCCGGAGTGATCCGGCGCCAGCCCATCCAAGCAAGCGCTGCTAACGCGTCGACGCCAGCAGCGCGAAATGCGCGCCTTGCGGGTCCTGGCACTGGATGATCCACTGGCCGCTCGGCACGTCCATCGGTCCCATGATGACCTTGCCGCCATTGTCGGTGACGCGCTTGGCGGCGGCGTCGATGGCGTCGACGTTGAAATAGAACTGCCAGACGGGAACCGGGATCTGCGGCGGCTTGTTCATGATGCCGCCGCCGGATTCGGGGCCGGCGCCAAAAGTCTGGTAGATGCCCATCTCGCCCATATCGAACTGGCCGGCGCTCTCCCAGCCGAACTGGCTGGAATAGAAGTCGAAAGCGGCTTTCCAATCCGAGGTGTAGAGCTCGTGCCAGCCGATATGGCCGGGTGTGGTCGCCGGCACCGACGGCTGTTCAGGCTGGTTGGGCTGAAGGAACATGAAGGCCGCGCCTTGCGGGTCGGCAACGACGGCGAAGCGGCCGACGCCCGGAATGTCGTCCGGCGCGCGGTGCACCGCACCGCCGGCGTCCTTGAGCGCTTGCGTCGAGGCGTCGACGTCCTTGGTGTGGATGTAGCCCACCCAGGCCGGCGGCATACCCATCTTGGCGGGTTCTTCCGGCATCGTCATCAGCCCGCCGACGCCGCGCACGCTGGAATTCATCACGATGTAGCGCGGCATGCCAGGCGCCTTGTCGAAGGGCTCGGCCCGCCAGCCGACAACGGCCGTATAAAAAGCCTCGGCGGCGTCGAGGTCGGTGGTCATCAGTTCGTACCAGAAGAAAGGTTGCGGGGATTTCGGCATGGTCGGTCTCCTCACCGGTTCAGGCAGCGATCGCGGTTCGATCCATCCTAGGACGATCCTGGCGACAGAAATCCGACATCTGGGCCGGAATTCGAGGATGGCAAGGCACTGGCGCATGTCGCCTAGGGCGCGCAGCGGTTTTGCGACGACGACATGCATCAAAGCGCGCCTCGCTCCGATCCGTTCCTGCGTGATGCTTTAGGATTCGCAATCTTGCGCGCCATGGGGTTTTCGACTTTGCTTGTTGCCGATGAGGGGTTTCAATCCATGCGCCACATGTCACTGACGCCGGAGCTTGTCGCTCTGTGCCATCGGGAGGAGGTCGACCCTGGCCCCAGCGGGGATTGGACACAGCTAAGCGACGATGATTTCCGGACGCTTGCCACGCGTCTTGCCGGCGAGGCCGATGAAGGTCCGCTTTGGGTGTTCGCCTATGGCTCGCTGATCTGGAAACCGGCCTTCGAGTCCGTCGAGCAGTTGCGCGCCTCGGCGCATGGCTGGCATCGCTCCTTCTGCCTGGATCTCGTGCGCTGGAGAGGCAGCGCCGAGCAGCCCGGACTGATGATGGCGCTCGAACGCGGCGGGCGCTGCGATGGCGTGATCTACCGCCTGCCGGACGGTGACAAGGCAGCCCAGATCGAAAGGCTGTTGCGACGCGAGATCGACGATCACGAAGCCGTCAGCTCGGTGCGATGGGTCCCAGTGCGCACCGTGCAAGGATCGCTCAAGGCGCTCGGTTTCTGGGTCGGCGTCACCGGCAGGGGGACGTCTCTCGGGCAGCCGCTGGAGAGCGTAGCAAAGATATTGGCTCGCGCGTGCGGCCATGTCGGTTCCGGCGCCGAATATCTCTACAACACCGTCAGCCACCTCGAGACATTCGGCATCCATGACCGCAATCTGTGGCGGCTGCAGGAACTGGTGGCGGACGAGATCCGGTCGATCCATGGCCACAAGGTCACAAGCCATGCCATAGCAGAGGTTACCGAGCTGGCTATAACATGATTTCATTTGTCATGTTTTACTCGGCCATTACAGTGGCTTGGCAGAAAATTGACCAATTGATAAAAAAATAAAACGTGCTAGCCTTCTCAAAACGACAACAAGGGGAGCTGGAATGGCGACTGGTCATTTCATCGAAGGCATTGCCGGCGGCCGGCTGTCTTCCGAGCAATATGCCGACAATTTTTCCGACCTGCATCCGCCGCTCGATCATCATGAGGCGCTGGTCGAATCCGATCGCTGCTATTTCTGCTACGACGCGCCGTGCATGAACGCGTGTCCGACTTCGATCGACATCCCCCTGTTCATCCGCCAGATCGCGACCGGCAATCCGCTGGGCTCGGCCAAGACGATCTTCGACCAGAACATCCTTGGCGGCATGTGCGCCCGCGTCTGCCCGACCGAGACGCTGTGCGAAGAGGTCTGCGTGCGCGAGGTGGCGGAGGGCAAGCCTGTGCAGATCGGCCGGCTGCAGCGCTACGCCACCGACGTCGCCATGAGCGAGGACAAGCAGTTCTACAAGCGCGCCGAGCCGACCGGGAAGAGCATCGCCGTGGTCGGTGCCGGGCCGGCCGGGCTGGCGGCAGCGCATCGCCTCGCCCGTCATGGCCATGAGGTGACGATCCTGGAGGCGCGGCCGAAGGCCGGCGGCCTCAACGAATATGGCATCGCCGCCTATAAGAGCGTCGACGATTTCGCCCAGGCCGAGGTCGACTATGTCACGGCGATCGGCGGCATCGATATCCAGAACGGCAAGGCGCTCGGCCGCGACTTCCAGCTTGCCGACCTGATGCGTAACTACGACGCGGTGTTCCTTGGGCTCGGGCTCGGCGGGGTCAATGCGCTGCGCGCCGATGGCGAGGATGCCGATGGCGTCACCAATGCGGTGGAATTCATCTCGGAACTGCGCCAGGCGAGCGACCTTTCCAGCCTGCCGGTCGGCCGACGCGTCGTCGTCATCGGCGGCGGCATGACGGCGATCGATGCCGCGGTGCAGTCGAAGCTGCTCGGCGCGGAAGAGGTGACGGTCTGCTACCGGCGCGGCCAGGAGCACATGAACGCTTCCGGCTTCGAACAGGACCTGGCCGCCGCCAACGGCGTCACCATCCGCCACTGGCTGCAGCCGAAGCGCGTCCTTGCGGAGAACGGCAAGGTTTCCGCGATCGAGCTCGAATACACCGCGATCAGCGGCGACAAGCTCACGGGCACCGGCGAACGGCTCACGCTTGTCGCCGACCAGGTGTTCAAGGCGATCGGCCAGAGCTTCGTGCCGGCGCATCTCAACGGCAGCGGCGAGCAGATCGACCTCGAAGGCGGACGCATTAGGGTCGATGCGGAAGGCCGCACTTCGCTGGCAAAAGTCTGGGCCGGCGGCGACTGCATCTTCGGCGGCGACGACCTAACGGTCTCGGCGGTGGCTCAAGGGCGCGACGCCGCCGAGAGCATCCACCGGGCACTGACCTCTAACGGGAGGGCATGAGCATGGCAGACATCCGCAACAATTTCGTCGGGATCAAGTCGCCCAATCCGTTCTGGCTGGCCTCGGCGCCGCCGACGGACAAGGCCTACAATGTCATCCGCGCCTTCAAGGCCGGTTGGGGCGGCGTGGTGTGGAAGACGCTCGGCGAGGAGGGCCCGCCGGTCGTCAACGTCAACGGCCCGCGCTACGGCGCGATCTGGGGCGCCGACCGCCGCCTGCTCGGCCTGAACAATATCGAGCTGATCACCGACCGCGACCTGCAGGTCAATTTGCGCGAGATCAAGCAGGTCAAGAAGGACTGGCCCGACCGCGCCATCGTCGTCTCGCTGATGGTTCCCTGCGTCGAGGACGCCTGGAAGGCAATCCTGCCGGTGGTCGAGGACACGGAAGCCGACGGCATCGAGCTCAATTTCGGCTGCCCGCATGGCATGTCGGAACGTGGCATGGGCGCGGCCGTCGGCCAGGTGCCCGAATACATCGAGATGGTGGTGCGCTGGTGCAAGCAGAATACCCGTATGCCGGTCATCACCAAGCTGACGCCCAATATCACCGATGTGCGCAAGCCCGCGCGAGCGGCGCTTGCCGGCGGCACGGACGCGGTGTCGCTGATCAACACCATCAACTCGATCACCGGCGTCGACCTCGACAGTTTCGCCCCGCAGCCGACCATCGACGGCAAGGGCTCGCATGGCGGCTATTGCGGTCCGGCGGTGAAGCCGATCGCCATGAACATGGTGGCCGAGATCGCTCGCGATCCCGAAACGCATGGCCTGCCGATCTCGGGCATCGGCGGCATCACCACCTGGCGTGATGCCGCTGAATTCATGGCGCTCGGCGCCGGCAATGTGCAGGTCTGCACCGCGGCCATGACCTACGGCTTCAAGATCGTGCAGGAGATGATCGCCGGGCTGGAGAACTGGATGGACGAGAAGGGCCATGCCTCGCTCTCCGACATCATCGGCCGCGCAACGCCCAACGTCACCGACTGGCAGTATCTCAACCTCAACTATGTCGCCAAGGCGCATATCGACCAGGACGCCTGCATCAAATGCGGCCGCTGCCATATCGCCTGCGAGGACACCTCGCACCAGGCGATCACCAGCATGGTCGACGGCGTCAGGCATTTCGAAGTGATCGAGGCCGAATGCGTCGGCTGCAACCTCTGCGTCAATGTCTGCCCGGTCGAGGGCTGCATCACCATGGAGCCCTTGGCGGCCGGCGCGATGGACCAGCGCACCGGCAAGCCGGTGTCGCCGATCTACGCCAACTGGACGACGCACCCCAACAATCCGATGGCCAAGGTGGCGGCGGAATAAGCTTGGGTTCCTCGCCCCACGCAGTGGTGGCCCGGCGAAGCCGGGACGGAGAGGGGCCTTCGGGACGGCTGGACACCGCCGAGGCCCAAAATTGCCTGTTGCCTTTCCTTGCGCCTCGTTTGCGGCTACGGCGTGCCAAATTTCCAAGCGGCTGGCCTTTGGCGATAGCGTGCATGGCAGCTTGGCGCATGCATTGTCTTATGTAGCGCTGGTCGACCCCCACTCCGTCTCGGCTTCGCCGAGCCACCTCTCCCCCGATCGACGGGGTAGAGGAAGGCGCCAAGCTTTTTGCCGTTAACGCTCGTCCAGCAAAGCTCCCTTCCTTTCCCTCCGGAGGGGGGGAAAGGTGGCGCTGCGAAGCAGCGACGGATTGGGGGAACCACGTGGCAATCAAGCCTCGGCCCGATCAGTCGCGCCAGTCACAGAAGATGTGTGCATAGCGTAGCGCTTTGCGGGTGCGAGAAACCCTAGTTCGTCGAAGCGGCGTGTGTCGGAAATCACCAGACGTTGTCGCTCACATTGCCGTTGTTGTTAATTGGCGAGCAATTCTCGTTTTACCTATTGCGGATAAAAATTATCCACGATATTCTCTATCCACGAACTGGAGATCGGCACGATGAAGCTGGGCGAGGGCGTTGAGGCTGCCATCCATTGCGCGGCGACGCTGGCCAGCGTCGATGGCAACAGCACCATGCCTGGCGCCGCGCTCGCCGAGTGCTTCGGGCTGTCGCCGAGCTATCTCCTGAAACATCTCAACCAGCTCACAGCGGCGCGCATCCTGGAATCGGTGCCGGGGCCGGCGGGCGGCTATCGGCTGGCGCGGGCGGCGGAACAGATCACGCTGCTCGACGTCGTGCTGGCCGTCGAGGGACGGGAGCCGGCGTTCCGCTGCGGCGAAATCCGCCAGCGTGGCCCGGTCAAGATCGATGCCTCGGCCTATGTCAAACCCTGCGGCATCAATGCCGCGATGCTCAAGGCCGAACGCGCCTATCGGGCAGCGCTCGCCGAAGTGAAGATTTCCGACATCGTAGCGGAGTATGCGGCCGAAGGCGATCCGCGATCCTATGCCGCGAGTTGCGCCTTCGTCGAGCGGCACCAGCGGCCGCAGAAATCCGCTTCATCCAAGCAGATATAGGCCCACCCGAAAACCTGGAAGGAAAGACGATGAAACAGAGATTGCAATTCTACGCCAAGGCTCCGGAGCTTCTGAAGGCGGTCACGGCGCTCAACAAGGCGGTCGACGAGTGCGGGCTGGAAGAAAGCCTGATGCATCTGGTCAAGCTCAGGGCCTCGCAGATCAATGGCTGTTCCTACTGCGTCGACATGCACAGCCGCGAGGCGAGGCGCGACGGCGAGACCGAGCAGCGGCTCTATCTGGTCGCCGCCTGGAAGGAATCGCCGCTGTTTTCAGAGCGCGAGCGCGCCGCCCTTGCCTGGACCGAGAAGGTAACGAAGATTTCGGAGAACGGCGTTCCGGACGACCTCTATGCCAGCACGCTCGAACATTTCTCCGAGGAGGAACTGGTCAAGCTGACGGTGGCTGTCGGCATGATCAACACCTGGAACCGGCTCAGCGTCTCCTTCCATGCCATCCACCCGGTCGAGAGGGCCAAGGCCGCCTGAGCGAAGGGGGCGGCGCGCGGGGCGGTTCAGTTGTCGGCGAGCTATTTGCTGATGTCGGCGCTGCCCTCATTGCCCTGCCGTCTACGGGGAGATGCCCGGCAGGGCAATGAGGGGCGGCGTTGACGTCGGATTTTCGCCTAAAGCGCGTCGCGCTGGAACGGATTCAGGCGACGCGCTCTAGGTCTTTGTTTTGATGCATGTCGTTGTCCCAGAACCGCTGCACACTTCTGAGCGACATGCATTGGTCACCACTCACGCCGCAAAGCGCAAACCGCCGTCGCAAGTCAGCACCTGGCCGGTCATGAAGCCGTTGGAGACCAGGAAGGCGATCGCCTCGGCGACGTCCTCGGCGCGGCCGATGCGGCCGACCGGTGTCTTGCCGGCATATTCGGCAAACACCGCCTGCCGCTGGTCGTCCGGCAAAAAGTCCCACCAGGGCGTGTCGATGACGCCGGGCGCCACGACGTTGACGCGCAACGGTTTCAGCTCGACAGCCAGGATCGGTGCAACGGTCAAGAGCATGCCGTTGATGGCGCCGATGCCGGCGACGCCGGGCGCTGCAATCTGCGCCGAGACGGCCGAGATGAAGGTGACCGATCCGGCCTTGTTCATGGTCGGCAGGGCCGCCTGCAGACAGGACAATTGCGGCCGGATCTTTTCCTCGACGCCACTGCCGATATCGGCGAGGTCGAGCGTCGCGAACGGCCCCAATCCCTTGCCGCCGCTCGCGGCGAGGACCAGGTGATCGAACGGCCCGAGACCGTCGAAGAAATGCCGGACCTCGTCCGGCTTGGTGGCGTCGAAGGCGGCCTTGCCGACGGTGCCATCAAGGGTCTTCCACGCGCTCTTCAGCTTCTCCTCGTTGCGGCCGGTGATGGTCACTTTCATGGTGGGGCCGACCAGCCGTTTGGCCGTGGCAAGGCCGATGCCGGATGAGCCGCCGATGATGACGCAATGTTCGATGGTCTCGCTCATGAATGTTGTTCCTTGGATTTGGAGGATGGACGCTCGATCAGTTCGAGGCTCAAGGTCCGCAATCGGCGGCGGGCTTTTTCGTCATAGGCCTGCGCGTCGGCGCGCGATTCCCGCTGGCCATCGAAATAGCGGCCGCTGCGCCCTTCGAGCGCGGGCGACGTCGCGAGGTTGAGGATGGCGTCGGCGCCGGTCTCGACAGAGCTCCACGGCGTGACGCCGGCCTGCCGGACCATAGTGGTGTCCATGTAGCTTGCCGGGTGCAAGGCGTTGATGCTGACGCCCGTGCCATCGAGCTGCTGAGCCAGGTCGACGGTGAACAGGATCTGCGCCAGCTTGCTCTGGCAGTAGGCGCGCACGCCGCTGTAGCCATGCGTCAGCATCACGTCGTCGAAGTCGATCGCCTGCTGGCCGGCCGAGGCGACATTGACGATGCGCGCCGGCGCGCTTGCCTTGATGAGCGGCAAGAGTTCCGAGGTCAGCAGGAAACCGGCGAGATAGTTGACGGCGAAGCGCAGTTCGTAACCGTCAACGCTGACCTGCCGCTTCGCGCCCTGGCCGCCGGTGCCGACGCCGGCATTGTTGATCAGGACGTCGAGCCGGTCGGTCTTTGTTCGCACCGCTTCGGCGAGACGGCGCACCTCGGCAAGCGAAGCGAGGTCGGCTGCGAGAAATTCGGCTTTGCCGCCTTTTGCTTCTATGGCGGCCGCGGTCGCCTTGCCGCGTCCTTCGTCGCGGCCATGCAACAGCACGCGCGCGCCTGCCGCGCCGAGCCGCTCGGCGACCACGCGGCCGACGCCGT
The DNA here is from genome assembly GCF_006439595.1 of Mesorhizobium sp. B3-1-9. Taxonomy (NCBI): domain Bacteria; kingdom Pseudomonadati; phylum Pseudomonadota; class Alphaproteobacteria; order Hyphomicrobiales; family Phyllobacteriaceae; genus Mesorhizobium; species Mesorhizobium sp. B3-1-9. The sequence goes on along the minus strand of NZ_VFTJ01000005.1, from coordinate 396,256 downwards.
CAGTCGAGCCGGTGACGAGGATGGTTTTGTCCTTGAGTTCCATGTCCAGAGCCTCCTTGCGCTGCTCTGAACGGAAAGATGGGGCATAGTGCGAGGCCTAAACAGTTCAAACTTTATCCTGGTATCGGTACTGCTATAATAGATGCATGGATGCCATCGCCCATTCCCCCGAAGATCACCGCCGGCGCGAACTCGGCGCCTTCCTGCGTTCCCGCCGCGAGCGGCTTTCGCCCTCGGAGACCGGCATCGCCGCCGGTCAGCGGCGGCGCACGCCCGGGCTGAGGCGCGAGGAAGTGGCGATGATCGCCGGTGTCGGCACGACCTGGTACACGTGGCTTGAGCAGGGCAGGGACGTGCGGCCCTCGGTCGAGGTGCTCACCGCGCTCTGCCAGGCATTGCGGCTCGACGGCGCCGAGCAGCGGCATTTGTTCACGCTCGCCGGCCGCCAGCAGCCGGAGCGGCGGCGCATCGTGCAGGTAAAGGTCGAGGGACCGTTGCTGCACATGCTGCAGAGCCTGGTCCTGCAGCCCGCCTATGTCGTCGGCCCGCGCTGGGACGTGCTGGCATGGAATGACGCGGCCGTCGCCATCTTCGGCGACTACGGCCTGCTGGAGGGCGATGCCCGCAACATCATCCACGGCGTGTTCACCGATCCGCACCGGCGGCACCTGCTGGTGGACTGGGAACAGCTGGCGCGCGCGACCCTTGCCGCGTTCCGCGCCGAGAGCGCGAAATACACCGGCGATCCGGACTTCGAGCGGCTGATTGCGCTGATGATGCGTTCAAGTCCCGAGTTCCGCGAATGGTGGCCGCAGCGCGATGTCGTGCACCGGCTCTCCGGCCTCAAACACCTGCGGCATCCGATCGCCGGCGCCATGACGTTCGAGCATATGAGCCTGTCGATCGACGACGGCTCGGACATGCGATTGATCGTCTACACGCCGCTTGCGGAACAGAACTCGGTCGCGAAGCTGCGGAAATTGTTGGATGCACAATCGGTTCAGAAACGCAGCGCGTGAGGCTGGCTGGCGGCAGCCCCCCAGCTTCGTCATCCACGGGCGGAGCGGGAGCGAAGCGGACGCGGAGACCCGAGGATCTATTCCGTTACCTTGATCGAAGGGTGCAGCGGAGCAGAATTCTGGACGGTGGCGGCGCTCCGAGGTCACGGAATGGATCCTCGGGTCTGCGCCGCGTCGCTTCGCTCCTTGCTCCGCCCGTGGATGACGAAGTGATGAGCGCCTCGGCCAATCTCCAAGGTCAGCAACAACCAGACGACGGTTAGCCACACACACACACACACGGGGCCCACCTGCTAAGCCGCTTGTCGACGTCAGCCCTTCGGCTTCAGCCCATCTAGGAACAGCTGCTCCAGGAAGCGTGCGGCGTCCTCGAAGCGCCCGTCGCCGCCGCGATCGGCGCCGAGCACGGCGCGAACCTGGACGTCGAAATCGGCATAGTGCTGCGTCGTCGCCCAGATCGAGAAGATCAGGTGCCAGGGATCGGTGCGGGCGATCTTGCCGGCGCGCATCCAGCCCTTGATGACGGTGGCCTTCTCGTCGACCAGGGTCTTCAGTTCACCCTCCAGCATCGGCTTGATGCGCGGCGCACCCTGCAGGATCTCGTTGGCGAACAGCCGGCTTTCGCGCGGGAAGTCGCGCGCCATTTCGAGCTTTCTGCGGATGTAGCTTCTGAGCTCCGTCAGCGGATCGCCGATGTCGTCGAGCTCGCGCAGCGGCGCCAGCCAGGTGTCGAGCAGGCGCTGCATCAACGTCTCGTGAATGTCTTCCTTGCGGCGGAAGTAATAGAGAAGGTTCGGCTTCGACATGCCGGCGGCTTCGGCGATCTGGTCGATGGTCGAGCCGCGAAAACCGTTGGCGGAGAAGACTTCGAGCGCGGCTTCCAGGATGAGCTCGCGCTTTTCCTGCTGGATGCGGGTGCGGCGGGGAGCGGAGCTTTCCATCGTGTCCGTCATCCTTGCAGGCCGTCTTCGCGTGGGCTCTCTGGACCAATTGTCTGGACCAGTTTTTCCTTGGGCTGTGGAGCGCGATTTCGATGCCGCATTTCCGCTAGTAATCCCTTGACCGCCGACAGGCGGCACTAACGTTTGTCCAACCGGTCAAAATTTTGCGTAGCACGAAAACGCAGCAAAGACCAAGCGTTGGCCGCACCGAAACACGCTTACAAGGGGAAGTCCTGGTCATGTCCAACCGGCTGAAAGTCACGCCGAACGATCTCAGCGCATTCTGGATGCCGTTCACGGCAAACCGGCAGTTTAAGCAGGCGCCGCGCATGTTCGTGTCCGCCAAGGACATGCACTACACGACCAGCGACGGCCGCAAGGTGCTGGATGGCACCGCGGGCCTGTGGTGCGTCAACGCCGGCCACTGCCGGCCGAAGATCACCGAGGCGATCCAGAGCCAGGCCGCCGAACTCGACTATGCGCCAGCCTTCCAGATGGGCCACCCGATCGTGTTCGAACTGGCGAACCGCCTGGTCGACATCGCGCCGAAGGGCATGGACCATGTCTTCTTCACCAATTCCGGTTCGGAATCGGTCGAGACGGCGCTGAAGATGGCGATCGCCTATCACCGGGTCAGGGGCGAGGGCTCGCGCACCCGCCTCATCGGCCGCGAGCGCGGCTATCACGGCGTCAATTTCGGCGGCATCTCGGTCGGCGGCATCGTCTCCAACCGCAAGATGTTCGGCACGCTGCTCGGCGGCGTCGACCACCTGCCGCACACGCACCTGCCGGAGAAGAACGCCTTCTCGAAGGGCGTGCCGGAACATGGCGCGGAGCTCGCCAACGAGCTTGAGCGTCTCGTTACCCTGCATGACGCCTCGACCATCGCCGCCGTCATCGTCGAGCCGGTCGCCGGCTCCACCGGCGTCATCCTGCCGCCGAAGGGCTATCTGCAGAAACTTCGGGAAATCTGCACCAAGCACGGCATATTGTTGATTTTCGATGAAGTGATCACCGGCTTCGGCCGTCTCGGCGCGCCGTTCGCGGCCGACTATTTCGGCGTCACGCCGGATATCATGACCACCGCCAAGGGTGTCTCCAACGGCGTCATCCCGATGGGCGCGGTGTTCGTCAAGAAGGAGATCCACGACGCCTTCATGACCGGCCCGGAGCACATGATCGAGTTCTTCCACGGCTACACCTATTCGGGCAATCCGATCGCCTGCGCCGCGGCGCTCGGCACGCTGGACACCTACAAGGAAGAGGGCCTGCTGACGCGGGGCGAGGAACTGGCGCCCTACTGGGAAGACGCGCTGCATTCGCTGAAGGGCGAGCCGCATGTCATCGACATCCGCAACATCGGCCTGATCGGCGCGATCGAACTGGCGCCGATCGCCGGCAGCCCGACCAAGCGGGCCTTCTCGGCCTTCGTGAAGGCGTTCGAGCGCGGCGCGCTGATCCGCACCACCGGCGACATCATCGCGCTGTCGCCGCCGCTGATCATCACCAAGGGCCAGATCAACGAACTGATCGACCATGTTCGCGATGTTCTGAGGTCGATCGACTGACAAGCCGGAGCGGGCACCCTGCCGTGGAGGGCAGGGTGTCCGCAAAGCCGCTGGCTGAGGTCGACGCCGCGGCGCCGACCTTCGGTGTGATTCAGGCAGGCTGCGCGCCGATGCCCGTCAGGATCACCCGCTTGATGTTTTCCTTGGCTTCCCGCCATTGCCGGTCGGAGAGCGACTTGCCGCCGTTCAGCGTCTCGATCTGGTGGCCGAAATCGGCATAGTGCTGGGTCGTGGCCCAGAGCATGTAGAGCAGGTGGCGCGGGTCCACCGGGTCCATCTTGCCCTCCTCGATCCAGCGCCCGATGATCTCGACGCGGCCGTCGGTCCATTCGCGCAGTGTCGATTCCATATAGTCCTGAAGCACCGGCGCGCCGTGCATGACTTCCGAGGCCCAGACCTTCGAACCGTCCGGGTGGCGGCGCGATATTTCCATCTTGGCGTCGATATAGGCGCTGATGCCGTCAACCGGGCCGCGCGCCGCGTCGAAGCAATTGGCCGCCTGCAGCCAGATCTCGAAAATGTTCTGGACGACGGACCGGTAGAGCTCTTCCTTGGTGGCGAAATAATAGTGCAGATTTGCCTTTGGCAGCCCCGCCAGATCGGCGATCAGCTGCATCGTGGCGCCGCCGAACCCGGCCTCCGCGAATACCTTTTCGGCGGCGAGAAGAATAGCTTTTTCATTCTCCCGCCTTATGTCCTGTCTCCGCATGGGGCGGGTGGTTTCGGCCATGTCTCCCCCAAGATTCTCGTTGACCGCTTGGTCAGCTTGTGTAGTCTGAAAGCTGACCATACGGTCAGGATGCAAACCACTCAAGGGGCGACAAGACCCCTGGTGAAAATGGGAACCGCAAATGGCCGCACCCGGCGAAAATCTGCGAATCAATTCAGACCGTTTGTGGGATTCCATCATGGAGATGGCGAAGATCGGCCCCGGCATTGCCGGCGGCAACAATCGCCAGACCGTGACCGACGAGGACGGCGAGGGCCGCCATCTTTTCAAGCGCTGGTGCGATGCTGCCGGGCTCGAAATGGGCGTCGACGAGATGGGCACCATGTTTGCCCGCCGCGAGGGCACCGATCCCAGCCTGCCGCCGGTCTATGTCGGCAGCCATCTCGACACGCAGCCGACCGGCGGCAAGTATGACGGCGTGCTCGGCGTTCTGGGCGGGCTGGAGGTCGTGCGCTCGCTCAACGATCTCGGCATCAAGACCAGGCATCCGATCGTCGTCACCAACTGGACGAACGAGGAAGGCGCGCGCTTCGCGCCGGCGATGATGGCGTCCGGCGTGTTCGCCGGCGTGCTCGACCAGGCCGACGTCTACCAGCATGTCGACAAGGACGGCAAGAAGTTCGGCGAGGAGCTCGAGCGCATCGGCTGGAGGGGCACCGAGAAGGTCGGCGACCGCAAGATCCACGCCTTCTTCGAATTGCATATCGAGCAGGGGCCGATCCTCGAGGACGAAGGTATCGACATCGGCGTCGTCACGCACGGCCAGGGCCTCAAATGGCTGCAGGTGACGCTGACCGGCAAGGAGGCGCATACCGGCTCGACGCCGATGCCGAAGCGCCGCAATGCCGGGCTCGGCATGGCGCGCGTCATCGAGCTGGTGCATGAGATCGCCATGGACTACCAGCCCGACGCCGTCGGCGCGGTCGGCCATATGGAAGTCTATCCGAACTCGCGCAACATCATTGCCGGCCGCACGGTCTTCACCATCGACATCCGCTCGCCCGAGAAGGAGGTGCTCGACGCCATGGATGGCCGCATCCGTGAAGGCATCGACACGATCTGCGACGCGCTCGACATCAAGTACAAAATCGAGCAGGTCGGCCATTTCGATCCGGTCACCTTCGACAAGAACTGCGTGAAAGCAATCCGCGATGCGGCCGACCGGCTCGGCTATTCGCATCGCAACATCGTCTCCGGCGCCGGCCATGACGCCTGCTGGATCAATCGGGTCGCACCGACCGCGATGGTGATGTGCCCGTGCGTCGACGGCCTCAGCCATAACGAGGCGGAAGAGATCACCAAGGAATGGGCGAGCGCCGGCGCCGATGTGCTGTTCCATGCGGTGGTGGAGACGGCGGGAATCGTGGAGTGACCGACTAGAGCAATCGCCGTTTCACGGAAACGGCGATTGCTCTATCTCTTTGTTTTAACGCAATTTCGGACGGAAAACCGCTTCACACTTTTCCTGAAATTGCTCTAGACCAATCACCTCGCAACGCCGCTCGCAAAGAAGCGCGAAAGAACAGGGGAACAGATATGACCAAAGTCATCCGGAACGGCACCGTCGTGACCGCCGACCGTACGTGGAAGGCGGACGTGCTGATGCAGCACGGCAAGATCGTCGCCATCGGCTCGAACCTGCACGGTGACCATGAGTTCGACGCCACGGGCTGCTATGTCATGCCGGGCGGCATCGACCCGCATACGCATCTCGAAATGCCGTTCATGGGCACCTATTCGGCTGACGATTTCGAATCCGGCACGCGCGCGGCCCTTTCCGGCGGCACGACGATGGTGGTCGATTTCTGCCTGCCGGCGCCGCAGCAGTCGCTCCTGGAAGCGCTGCAGATGTGGGACAACAAGACCTCGAAGGCGTCGTGCGACTATTCCTTCCACATGGCGATCACCTGGTGGGGCAAGCAGGTGTTCGACGAGATGGCTCAAGTGGTCGACCGGGGCATCACCTCGTTCAAGCATTTCATGGCCTATAAGGGAGCGCTGATGGTCGATGACGACGAGATGTATTCGTCGTTCCAGCGCTGCGCCGATCTCGGCGCGCTGCCGCTGGTTCATGCCGAGAACGGCGACGTGGTCGCCGCGCTCTCGCAAAAACTGCTTGCCGCCGGCAACAACGGCCCCGAAGGCCATGCCTATTCGCGTCCGCCGGAAGTGGAAGGCGAGGCGACAAATCGCGCCATCATGATCGCCGACATGGCGGGCGTGCCGCTCTATGTCGTGCATGTCTCGTGCGAGCAGAGCCACGAGGCGATCCGACGTGCGCGCCAGAAGGGCATGCGGGTGTTCGGCGAGCCGCTGATCCAGCACCTGACGCTCGACGAGAGCGAGTATTTCGACAAGGACTGGGACCATGCGGCGCGCCGCGTGATGAGCCCGCCCTTCCGCAACAAGCTGCACCAGGATTCGCTGTGGGCCGGCCTGCAGGCCGGATCGCTGCAAGTGGTGGCGACCGATCACTGCGCCTTCACCACCAAACAGAAGCGCAACGGCGTCGGCGACTTCACCAAGATCCCGAACGGCACCGGCGGGCTCGAGGACCGCTTGCCGGTTCTGTGGACGAGAGGCGTCAACACCGGGCGGCTGACGATGAACGAGTTCGTCGCCGTGACCTCGACCAACATCGCCAAGATCCTCAACATGTATCCGAAGAAGGGCGCGATCGTCGAAGGCGCCGACGCAGACATCATCGTCTGGGATCCGAAGCGCAAGAAGACGATCTCGGCCAAGAAGCAGCAGTCGGTGATCGACTACAATGTCTTCGAGGGCGTCGAGGTGACAGGCCTGCCGCGCTTCGTCTTCTCGCGCGGCGAATTGTCGATCGAGGAGGCGGACGTCAAGGCCAAGGCCGGCCATGGCGAGTTCGTCGCCCGCGAGCCGAACGCCGCGGTCAACCGGGCGCTGTCGACCTGGAAGGAGATCTCCGCGCCGCGCAAGGTGGAGCGTACCGGCATCCCGGCCACCGGGGTCTGACCATGCGGGCTCCTTACCTGCTTCTGGCGGCGGCCGCGATGCTGGCCACCGGCCATGCCCAAGCGGCGGGCATAGACCTATCCAAGCCTTATGGCGACAAATATGGCTGCATCAACCGGAATGGCCAGGAAGTCGCCGCCGACAAGATGCTGCTTTTGACCGACAAGGAACTGATCACGGCGGCCAGCGCCTGCACCTTCAGCGACAGCCAGGCGCAGGCCGATGGATCGCTCGTGGTGACGGCAAAATGCGAGGCTGAAGGCGAAGAGGGACAGGCGCCGGCCAAGTTCACCATCAAGCGCAGCGCGAAGAACGCGAAGAAGCTGGTGGTGGCCGATGAAGACGGCAATGTGATGGGCGAAGTCGCGCGATGCAAGTAACGGCGGCCCCACCAGCCTCAGGCAACCAGAGCATCCAGTTCCGGCAGCAGGACGACGCTTTCCTGCTCGTTGGGATCGGTGCGGGCAATGACGGCCGAGGACGGGGCGTTGCTCAGATTGGCCGGCAGATGCGGCACTCCCGCCGGGATGTAGAACAGGTCGCCGGCCTTGACGACGATATGATGCTCGAGCCGGTCGCCGTACCAGGTGTGGACTTCGCCCGAGAGCACATAGATGGCCGTCTCGTGGCTTTCATGCATATGCGCCTTGGCGCGGGCACCGGGCGGCATGGTGAGAAGATGCATGCAGATGCTGGACGAGCCGACGGTTTCGGCGGCGATGCCGGCGAAATAGCTCAGCCCCTGCTTGCCCTGATAGGTGCTTTCGGGGCGAACGAGATGACAGGTGGGTTTAGGCGACATCGGCAAGGCTCCGGGCGGCGTCGATCGGGTGGGACAGAACGAGTGGAAAGCAACGCTATCATAAAATCAACCGGATTGCGGACAGCGCGGCAGCGGCTGCGAAAGGCAGGCTGCAGCCAATGACCGAACAGCCGCCAGCCGTCGTCTCGGCAAGCAAGCTCGGCCTCACCTTCCAGACCAATGACGGTCCGGTGCAGGCGCTCTCCAATGTCGATCTGACCATCGGCAAGGGCGAATTCGTCTCCTTCATCGGCCCGTCCGGCTGCGGCAAGACCACCTTGCTGCGTGTTATCGCCGACCTGGAGAAGGCAACCTCGGGCGCGATCTCCGTCAATGGCATGACGCCGGAGCAGGCGCGCGAGAAACGCGCCTATGGCTATGTCTTCCAGGCGGCGGCCTTGTTCCCGTGGCGCACGATCGAGCGCAACGTGGCGCTGCCGCTGGAGATCATCGGTCTCTCCCAGGCCGAGCAGGCCGAGCGCATCAAGCGCACGATGGAACTGGTCAACCTCTCGGGCTTCGAGAAGAAATATCCCTGGCAGCTTTCCGGCGGCATGCAGCAGCGCGCCTCGATCGCACGCGCGCTCGCCTTCGATGCCGACCTGCTTTTGATGGACGAGCCGTTCGGCGCGCTGGACGAGATCGTGCGCGACCATCTGAACGAACAGCTTCTGGAACTATGGGAGCGCACCAACAAGACGATCTGCTTCGTCACCCATTCGATCCCCGAGGCTGTGTACCTCTCGACGCGCATCGTCGTGATGTCGCCGCGGCCCGGCCGCGTCACCGACATCATCGAATCGACGCTGCCGAGGAAGCGGCCGCTCGACATCCGCGAGACGCCGGAGTTTTTGGCGATTGCTGCCCGCGTGCGCGACGGCTTGAGGGCGGGGCACAGCTATGATGATTGAGGGGCGGGAGGATGAGCTCTCTCCTCTCCCCTCCGGGGAGAGGGTGGCCGCGCAGCGGCCGGGTGAGGGGCTGTCTGTGGGCCCGACCAAAAGAAAATCGGGCGCAACGTCCCGAGCCCGGGAACTCCGGATCGACGAAACCGAAGCCGAGTACAGGCTTTGGGGCGAACTGAGAGGGCGGCACCTCAACGGCTACAAGTTCGTGCGGCAAGTGCCGCTGGGTCCTTTCTTCGCGGATTTTGTGTGTCGTGAGAAAGCGTTGATCGTCGAAATAGACGGTAGCCAGCATGCGGACTCATCAACTGACGCGGCGAGGACCGCTTGGCTGAATCGCAACGGCTACTCTGTTCTTCGGTTCTGGAATCAAGAGGTCTTGGCGGAACGGAGGGCGGTGCTGGATACGATCCTGGCCGTGCTTGAGGGGCGGATACACTCACCCTCACCCGGCCTTCGCTTCGCTCCGGCCACCCTCTCCCCGTGGGGGAGAGGAGAAGGGCAGCGCTAGATGGACACTTTCCGTTCGAAAGTCATCCCCGTCACCACCATCCTCGCCGGCGCGGTAATCCTCTGGTATGTCTTTGCCGTCATCCTCAACGCGCCGTTCCAGCGCGACCTCGACCGCCGAGCCAAGGAGACGCCCGGCACCGTCGAGTTCATCGGCAAGACGCTGTCGCAGCCGAAGCCGACGCTGCCGGCGCCGCACCAGGTGGCGGTGAACTTCTTCGAAAACACCTTCCTGCGGTCCGTCACCTCGAACCGCAGCCTGGTCTACAACGCCTGGGTGACACTGTCCTCGACGCTGCTCGGCTTTGCCTTCGGCACGGCGCTCGGCATCCTGATTGCGGTGGGTATCGTGCATGTGGCGACGCTCGACCGCAGCCTGATGCCCTGGATCATCGCTTCGCAGACCATTCCGATCCTGGCGGTGGCGCCAATGATCATCGTGGTGCTGGCGGCGATCGGCATAACCGGCCTGATCCCCAAGGCGCTGATCTCGACCTATCTGTCGTTCTTCCCGGTGGCCGTCGGCATGGTGAAGGGCCTGCGCTCCCCCGAGCTCATGCATCTCGATCTCATGCATACCTATAACGCCAGCGCCTCGCAGACATTCTGGAAGCTCAGGGTGCCGGCCTCGGTGCCGTTCCTGTTCACCTCGATGAAGGTGGCGGTGGCGGCAAGCCTTGTCGGGGCCATCGTCGGCGAACTGCCGACCGGAGCGGTCGCCGGTATCGGCGCGAAGCTGCTCGCCGGCGCCTATTACAGCCAGACCATCGATATCTGGTCGGCCCTGGTCGCGGGCTCGATCGTCGCGGCGCTGCTGGTTATGGTCGTCGGCATTGCCGGACGCCTCGTCGACCGCGCCATGGGCGGGAGGCCGGCATGAGCTGGTTGAAACCGTCCTGGCAACCGGTGCTGGCGATCGCGCTGTGCCTCATCGCCTTCGCGCTCGGCGCAATGTCGAAGCCGGAAGCAGCCGCGCTGGCGGAGCCGGCCGCAACGCTGGCCTATCCCTATATGGGCGCGAAAGGGCTGATCATCGGGCTGTTGCTCATCGCTGCACTGGTCTCGATGGTGAGGCTCACGCCGATCGTTGAAGCTATCCTGCTGTTCGTCGGCGCCCATGCCGCAGCCTGGCTTTTGATCAAGGGCATAGCCGGTTTCGAAGGCACCGCGCTGGCGCCGTATTTCCTGCTGCTTGCCGCGGCCTGGCTGCTTGCCTGGTGCTGTGTCGCCTTGCTGTCGTCGTTACGCCCCACGCAGGGCTGGGCGAAGACTGCGCTGCGCCTGATCATCCCGGCGATCTTCGGCGCCTGGATCCTGATCATCTGGGAGGCGGTGACGCGCGGCGCCGGCGTCCCGTTCATCCTGTTGCCGCCGCCCAGCGCCATCGGGGCGCGTATCGCCAACTCGCTGCCGATCCTGGGGTCGGACGTGCGCCAGACGATCTTCAAGGCGGTGCTGATCGGCTATGTCGTCGGCAACCTCGCCGGCTTTATCGTCGCCATCCTCGCCGACCGCGTGCCGTTCCTGCGGCGCGGCCTGCTACCGATCGGCAATATGGTTTCGGCGCTGCCGATCATCGGTGTCGCGCCGATCATGGTCATGTGGTTCGGCTTCGACTGGCCGTCCAAGGCAGCGGTCGTCATCATCATGACCTTCTTTCCGATGCTGGTGAACACGGTCGCCGGGCTGGCCGCATCCGGGCATATGGAACGCGACCTGATGCGCACTTATGCATCGGGCTATTGGCCGACCTTGCTCAAGCTCAGGCTGCCGGCGGCAATGCCGTTCATCTTCAATGCGCTGAAGATCAACTCGACGCTGGCGTTGATCGGCGCCATCGTCGCGGAGTTCTTCGGTACGCCCGTGGTCGGCATGGGATTCCGCATCTCGACGGAAGTCGGGCGGATGAACATCGACATGGTGTGGGCCGAAATCGCAGTTGCAGCACTTGCGGGTTCGGTCTTTTATGGCGTGGTCGCTCTCATCGAGAGAGCCGTCACGTTTTGGCATCCCTCTGTCCGAGGTGGATAGGGGCGGTGGGTTTGGGTGCTAACTTCAGAGGGTAATAACATGAAAAGACTGCTGATTTCTGCTTTGGCCGGCGCCATGTCGCTGGCCGCTTTCCAGGCGATGGCCGCCGACAAGGTGACACTGCAGCTGAAATGGGTCACGCAGGCCCAGTTCGCCGGCTACTATGTTGCCAAGGCCAAGGGCTTCTATGACGCTGAAGGCCTCGACGTCGACATCAAGCCGGGCGGTCCCGACATCGCGCCCGAGCAGGTGATCGCCGGCGGCGGCGCCGACGTCATCGTCGACTGGATGGGCGGGGCGCTCGCGGCCCGCGACAAGGGCGTGATGCTCGTCAACATCGCCCAGCCGTTCAAGAAGGCGGGCATGGAACTGGTCTGCCCCAAGGATGGACCGATCAAGACGGAAGCCGACTTCAAGGGCCACACGCTCGGCGTCTGGTTCTTCGGCAACGAATATCCGTTCTACGCCTGGATGAACAAGATCGGCCTCAAGACCGATGGCGGCCCGGACGGCGTCACCGTGCTCAAGCAGAGCTTCGACGTGCAGCCGCTGATCCAGAAGCAGGCCGACTGCATCTCGGTGATGACCTATAACGAATACGGCCAGGTGCTGGACGCCGGCTACAAGCCGGAAGACCTCACCGTCTTCAACTACTCCGCCATGGGCAACGACCTGTTGGAGGATGGGCTCTATACGCTCGAAGACAAGCTCAAGGATCCGGCCTTCGAGGACAAGATGGTGCGCTTCGTGCGCGCCTCGATGAAGGGTTGGAAATACGCCACGGAGAACACCGACGAGGCGGCCGGAATCGTCGTCGACGCCGGCGGCCAGGACGAGAACCACCAGAAGTTCATGATGAAGGAAGTGGCCAAGCTGATCGACAATGCCGACGGCAAGCTGATCCCGGCCGCTTACGAGCGCACCGCCAAGGCGCTGCTCGACCAGAAGATCATCAGCAAGGAGGCGAGCGGCGCCTACACGACCGCGATCACCGACAAGGCGATCAAGTAGGCTCCGTTCTCGACGCGGAAGCTGGAAAGGGGCGGGCGACCGCCCCTTTTTCTTTGGTCGCGGTAAAATAATTGTGTGCCGGGATACATCCGGGCACCCAACCGTTGCACTGATGCATCCGTGCGTCGGGGAGCCGTGCAGGATGCTGCAACCAACGGAGGTTCTCATGCGCATCCTATCCGTGCCGATGCTTTCGGCCCTGGCCGTTTCGACCGCCTTCTTTCTCGCATCGCCGGCCATGGCCGAGACGATGAAGTTCAAGGCGACGCTCGACGGCAGCCAGCAGAGCCCGCCCGCGACCACCAAGGGCAAGGGAACCGCCACATTCACCTTCGACAGCACAAGCAAGAAGCTCAGCTGGAATGTCAAATATTCCGGCCTCAGCGGACCTGCCGTGGCCGCCCACATCCACGGACCGGCGGACATGGGCGCGAACGCGGATCCCGTGATCCCGTTCAAGAAGCTGAAGAGCCCGATCAAGGGGTCGGCGACGCTGACCGACGCGCAAGCAGCCGACCTCGAGGCCGGCAAATACTACGTCAACGTCCACACCGCCAAGAACAAGGACGGCGAGATCCGCGGCCAGATCGAGAAGGCGATGTGAAGACGCAAAAGGGGCGGTTTAGCGCCTCTTTTGTCGTGCAGCCGGCAGAAAGGCTGCCTCAGCTCTTCTCACGGATTTGCGTCAGCGTGCGGGTCGGCGTGATCGCCTCGGGATCGAGCTTGATCTCGACGATCGCCGGCTTGCCGCTGGCGCGCGCGCGCTCGAAGGCGGGCGCGAAGTCGGCGGTCCTTTCGACCGTTTCGCCATGGCCGCCATAGGCGCGGGCCAGCGCCGCGAAGTCCGGGTTCTTGAGGTCTGTGGCGACGACGCGGCTTGGATATTCCCGCTCCTGATGCATGCGGATCGTGCCGTAAATGCCGTTGTTGACGACGATCACGACGATCGGCAGGTCATACTGGACAGCCGTCGCGAACTCCTGGCCGTTCATCAGGAAGCAGCCGTCGCCGGCGAAGGCAACCACGGTGCGATCCGGAAACAGCGATTTGGCGGCGACCGCGGCCGGCGTGCCGTAGCCCATCGAGCCGGACGTGGGCGCCGCCTGCGTGCCGAAGCGGCGGGAGCGGTAGAAGCGATGCACCCAGGTGGCGTAGTTGCCGGCGCCGTTGGTGAGGATGGCATCCTCCGGCAGAACCTTTCCCAGATAGTCTATGATCGGGCCCATCTGGACGGCGCCCGGACCGGTCTGGGGCGGCGTTGACCATTCGAGATAGGCGGCGTGCGCATTTTCCGTTTCGGCCGCCCAGGTGGGCTTGGCCGTTGGCCTGCGCTTGGCGAAAGCCTCGACGAAGGCGGCGGGCGAAGCGTTGATCGCCACTGTCGGCCGGTAGACGCGGCCGAGTTCGCCGGTATCGGCATGGACATGCACCAGCGCCTGGTCGGGGTAGGGGCTCTTCAGCAGCGTGTAGTCGGAAGACGGCATCTCGCCCAGGCGGCCACCGAGCAAGAGCACGACATCGGCCTGCTTGATCCGCTCCGCCAGCTTCGGATTGATGCCGATGCCGACATCGCCGGCGTAGTTCGGATGGAGATGGTCGAACAGCATCTGGCGGCGGAAGGAGCAGCCGACCGGCAGCGACCAGGTCTCGGCGATCGTGCGCATATGCGCCACGGCTTCCTCGTTCCAGCGCGTGCCGCCCAGAATGACGAAAGGACGCTTGGCATTGCTCAGCAACATCTCCAGCGCATCGAGCTCGGCCTCGCCTGGACGCGTCTCGACAGGCGTATGCGGCAGCGCTTCCGGAGCCTCGACCTCGCTGGTCAGCATGTCTTCCGGTAGCGAGATGACCACCGGGCCCGGGCGGCCGGAGGTCGCGACCGCGAAGGCGCGGGTGACGAATTCGGGGATGCGCGCGGCATCGTCGATCTCGACCACCCATTTGGCGATGTCGCCGAAGAAGCGCTTGTAGTCGACCTCCTGGAAGGCCTCGCGCTCCTTGGCGTGGCTGGCGACCTGGCCGATGAACATGATCAGCGGCACCGAATCCTGCATGGCGATGTGGATACCGGCCGAGGCATTGGTCGCGCCGGGGCCGCGAGTGACGAAGCAGATGCCGGCCTTGCCGGTCAGCCGTCCCTGGCAGTCGGCCATCATCGCGGCACCCCCTTCCTGGCGGCAGACGATGGTGCGGATCGAAGAGTCATGCAGCGCGTCGAGCACCGCGAGATAGGATTCGCCCGGAACGCAGAAGATGCGGTCGGTGCCGTTGGCTTCCAGCGCCTCGACGATCAGTTGTCCGCCGGTCTTCATTTTGCTCTCTCCAGTTCGGCAAGGATTTCGTCCGTGTGCTCGCCAAGGCGCGGCGAAGGGCGCTCATAGACGAGCGGCGTGCCCGACATTACCATCGGCGCGCGCACCGAGGGCAGGCGATTGCCGTGGCCGTCGTCGAGGTCGAGCCGCATGCCGCGCGCGATGGTCTGCGGATCGGCGAACATCTGGCCGATCGTGTTGATCGGGCTCGCCGGCACGCCGGCGGCTTCCAGCTTCGCCAGCAACGGATCGCGATCGAACGCCGCCAGCGCCTCGACGATCCGCTCGCGCAGCTTCACGCGGTTGACGACGCGGGCAGGGTTGGTGGCGAAATCCGGATTGGCGGGCAGATCGGCGATGCCGACGGCGGCGCAGAACTTGCCGAACTGCCCGTCATTGCCGACCGCGAGGATGATGTGGCCGTCCCTCACCGGCAGGACTTCGTAGGGGGCGATGTTCATATGCGCATTGCCCATCTGCACCGGCGACTTGCTCGAGACCAGATAGTTGAGGTTCTGGTTGCCGAGCGCCGAAATCTGGCTGTCGTAGAGCGCCATGTCGACATGCTGGCCCTCGCCGGTCTTTTCGGCATGGCGAAGTGCTGCCTGGATGGCGATCACCGAATAGAGGCCGGTGAAGAGATCCGAGATGGCGACGCCGGCCTTCTGCGGCTCACGGCCGGGCTCGCCGGTGATCGACATCATGCCGGCCATGGCCTGGATGATGAAATCGTAACCCGCGCGGGGCGCGTAGGGTCCATCCTGGCCGAAGCCTGTGATCGAGCAATAGACAAGCCGCGGATTGATCGCCTTCAGGCTTTCGTAGTCGAGGCCGTATTTCTTCAGGCCGCCGAGCTTGAAGTTCTCGATCAGCACGTCGGCCGTGGCGATCAGCCTGCGCAGCGTCTCGGCACCCTCGGGCTTGGAGAAATCGACGGCGATAGAGCGTTTGCCGCGATTGCAGGAGTGATAATAAGCGGCCGAAAGGTTCTCGCCGTCATGGCTCATGACGAAGGGCGGACCCCATTTGCGGGTATCGTCGCCGCCATCGGGGCTCTCGACCTTGATGACATCGGCGCCGAGATCGGCCAGCAATTGCCCGGCCCAGGGGCCGGCCAGGATGCGGGCAAGTTCGATAACGCGGATGCCTTTCAGCGGAGGGGCGGTCATGGATCACCGTGTTCTAACGAAACGCAGGCTCTAGCAACACGCACCGGCCGTGTCACGACCCATACGATAGGCCACGCCGGATCAGGATTTCAGCACGCCGTCGGCCCAAGCGGCGAAATCATTCATGACGGAGTCGCGGTTGATCTCGTTCAGGCTTTCATGGCGGGTTTCCGGATAAACCTTTGAAACCAGATTCGAAAAACCCAATGCTCGCATGCGCTTTGCTAGGTGATGGACGGCCTTGCCGTCGTCCGACGCGGGGTCCTTTTCGCCGCCGACAAGGTTGACGAAGAGATCGCGCCGGACGCCGGCAAAGCTCTGGTCCTTGCCGCCATGAAGCGCCATGGTGACCACATCGCGCCACATTGAGACCGATGCATCCCAGCCGCAGAGCGGATCGGCGATATATTTGTCGACCTCGACCGGGTCGCGCGACAGCCAGTCGAACAAGGTCCGGTGGTCGGGCACCGCCTTGCCCCAAGCCTGGAAGGTGAGCTTAGGCAAAAGGCGAGACGGCACGTCGGAACCCAGCCGCATCCGCTCCCAGCCGAGGATGAGCAGCGCCAATTGCCCGAGCAGGCCTTGCGAGAAATTGCCGTTCCAGATCGCTGCGGCATGGACACGCTCGGAGTGACGCAGAACAAAGTTCAGCGCGACCGAGGCGCCGAGCGAATGGCCGAAGATGATGACCGGCAATCCCGGATGCTCGGCCGCGATCAGGTCGTGAACGGCATCGACGTCGGCGATCACCTTGGTGATGCCGTCGCCGTCGGCGAATTTGCCGAGCGGCGCGCCGGGAGCCTTCGTCGCGCCATGGCCGCGATGGTCATGGGCATAGACGTGGAATCCGCGCGGCCCCAGGAAATCGGCAAAGCGGGCGTAACGCGCGGCATGCTCGGCCAGGCCATGGTTGATCTGGACCACGGCGCGCGGATTTCCGGCGGCTTCTTTCACATAAAGGTTGAGCTCGGCCCCCGTCGGTGAAGCCAGCCTCATCTGCTTGTCGAATGGCATGTCTCGCTCCCTCGGCGACTGTTGGGCGAGGCGTTTGCCGGCGTCAAGAGGATGAGCGCGCTTGCCGAGATGCTACGCCGGCAATCCGTCACATCGCCAAGGCGATCGGGCAGCTTGCGGGCGCGCGGATTGCAAGCGCTCAGCTGGGGATAGTTTTTTCGCGCGACGAAAAAGATCGCAATTCCGACACGTCGGCTGTTCTAGTGTGACGAATCCAATACGGTTCAATGATCGCCGGGAGAGCGGGATGCGGGTTTGGGCGTTGTGGGGTTCGATGATGCTGGCTTTCGCCGGTGTCGGGGTGGCGCATGCCGACGTGAGGATGAGCGGCACCTTCGTGGCCGACAGCGCCTGTCCGGCGACGCAGGCCATCAAGAGCGGCAAGAACCCCGGCAATGTCTCGACCGAGGCCGGCAAGAGCTACGAGCTGCTTGCCGGCAACAAGGACGAGCCCACGCACTACCTCATTCAGGTGCCGGGTGCCGATCCCGAGCGGCGCTGGGTGAAGATCAGCTGCGGCCATGTCACCGGCGGCGGCGCGTCGGTCACGCCGGCGCCTTCCGGCCAGACCAAGCCGTCATCGTCTGCCTCCGGAAAACCCGAATATGTCTTTGCGCTGAGCTGGCAGCCGGCTTTCTGCGAGACCAAGGCGAGCAAGCCCGAATGCAAGGCACAGAGCCCGAACGAGTTCGATGCCTCGCATTTCACGCTGCATGGGCTGTGGCCGCAGCCGAACGGCAATTTCTATTGCCAGGTCTCGGCGAGCGACAAGGCCAATGACAATCCGTCGCATTGGGGAGACCTGCCACCGGTCGATCTCGACGCAAAGACGCGTGCCGAGCTCGACCAGGTGATGCCAGGCACGGCTTCCAAGCTCGAGCGCCACGAATGGATCAAGCATGGTACTTGCTACGGCAAGAGCCAGCAGGACTATTTCTCCGACGCGCTCAACCTGATGCGGGCGGTGAACGCCTCGCCGGTGCGCGACCTCTTCAACAAGAACATCGGCAAGCAATTGACCTCGGACCAGATCCGCGGCGCCTTCAACGAAGCCTTCGGTCCCGGCGCAGGCGACCGCGTGCGCGTGTCCTGCCTGGTCGACCCGTCAAGTGGGCGGCGCCTGATCGGCGAGATCACGCTCGGCCTGTCCGGCCCGGTCGGTCCCGACAGCAAGCTCACCGATCTCTTGATGGCCTCCGCGCCGACAGCCAAGGCCGGTTGCCCGAAGGGCGCGGTCGACGCGATCGGATTCCAGTAGGCGGAATTCCCAGGTCCAGGCCGATCTTGGTTAGGCTGACCTTGGGGCCGCCTGCAGGATGATCGCCTCGCTGCCGGGCTCGCCGACCACACGGTCGCGGCCGCTCAGCTTGGCCTTATAGAGGCGCTGGTCGGCCAGCGCGAAGATGTCGCCGAGGCAGCGCGTCGTCTCGCCGACGGTGGAGACGCCGGCACTCACGGTGATGTTGAAGCGGGTGGTGTGTGCCGAGGTCTTAGTGGCGTTCCTGATGGTCTCGCCGAGCAGCCTGGCGGGCGCGTGCGACTGTTGCGTCAGCACGGCGAACTCCTCGCCCCCGATCCGGAACACCTGATCGTTGCCGCCGACGGTCTCGGCAAGCAGCACAGCCATCGATTTCAGCACCTTGTCGCCCTCGGCATGGCCGAAGCGGTCGTTGATCGACTTGAAATGGTCGACGTCGACGATGAGCAGGCTGAGCGGCTTGCCGATTCTGATGGCGGCCGACACGGCGGACTCGCCGTCGGCGTCGAAACTGCCCCGATGCAGCAGGCCGGTGAGGCCGTCGCGGCCGACATATTTGATCAGCGCTTCATAGCGCTCGCGATAGGTGAGCGTGTCGAAGATGTCGGACAGGCCGCGCGGAACGGCGATGTCGCTGTCCTCGACCCATTTGAGATAGGCGACGAGCATGCCGCTATAGGCAAGTGCGGCGCCCATCTTGGCCAACCAGCCGCCGAAGAAGACCTCGATCGGCGCGCCGGCGACGAAATGCAGCGCCGTGAAGAAGCCGGCCTGGTCGAAGGTGAGCACGCAGGCGACCGATGCGAGGATGCGCAAGAACGGCCTCGCGCGCAGATAGGCGCCGAGCTTCTCGTAGAGCAGGATGATCAGGATGGCGTCGACGAACAGCAACGAGGTGCCCCACACCATCAGCCAGCCCATCTCGTCGATGAAGCCGATGTTGGGCATTCTGCCGTCGGGAAGCGGAGAAACGGCGTGCAGGCGCAGGATCAGCACCAGGCCGATCATCAAGGCGTTGCCGAGCAAAAGTCCGTAGATCGGCTGGCGGACCGTTGCGGCATCCTCCTTCATGTAGAGCAGAAGCAGCATGACCAGCTTGCCGGAAAACAGCACGGCTGAACCTGGCGAGACCAGGCCAAAGGGCAGCGCGACATAGAAGACGCTGGCGAGATAGGTCTCGAGGAAATGCATGACGCCGAGCGCGCAGATGAACACGCCAAGGCCGATGCGGCGCCGGAAGCGGAAAAGCGTGACCATGGCGCCGAAATACAGAACCGCTTCGGCAAGGAGCAGGATACCGTTCAGCACGTCGTCGATCCGATCTTCCCCGAAACCGCGGCACGGCCGCGATTTCCCAACCTATTAGCGTTTTGAAGGCGAATGGTTAACCACTGATTTCACGCTATGGCTGGCGGCGGCGAAAAGCTGGGGGCGGAGTCGGGAGCGCAAACCGGCGAATGCGCACCGTTTGGCCGCCGGCGTGCCGAAAGCGATTGCCGTTCGTCGCTTCATCGCCTACATAGCGCGCAACCCCCATTCACCTTGACACTTCAGTTTCCAGGGAAAGCGCGCGTGGCTCGCCAGTTCATCTATCACATGTCAGGCCTGTCGAAGGCCTATGGCACCAAGAAGGTGCTCGATAACGTTCACCTGTCCTTCTATCCGGACGCCAAGATCGGCATTCTCGGCCCCAACGGCTCGGGCAAGTCGACGATCCTGCGCATCATGGCCGGGCTCGACAAGGAGTTCCAGGGCGAGGCGTGGCTGGCCGAGGGCGCAACCGTCGGCTATCTCCCTCAGGAGCCGCAACTCGATCCAAACAAGACCGTGATGGAAAACGTCATGGAAGGCGTCGCCAGGAAGACGGCCATCATCGAGCGCTACAACGAACTGATGATGAACTATTCCGACGAGACGGCCGATGAGTCGGCCAAGCTCCAGGACGAGATGGATCGCCTGAACCTGTGGGACCTCGAGCAGCAGGTCGAGATGGCGATGGACGCGCTGCAGTGCCCGCCAGGCGATTCCGAGGTGACGAACCTTTCAGGCGGCGAGCGCCGCCGCGTCGCGCTTTGCCAGCTTCTGTTGCGCCAGCCGGATCTGCTGCTGCTCGACGAACCGACCAACCATCTCGACGCCGAGACCACGGCGTGGCTGGAAAAGCACCTGCGCGATTATCCGGGCTCGGTGCTGATCATCACCCACGACCGCTACTTCCTGGACAACGTGACCGGCTGGATCCTCGAGCTCGATCGCGGCCGTGGCATTCCCTACGAGGGCAACTACACCAAATATCTCGACGCCAAGGCCAAGCGCCTGATCCAGGAAGGCCGCGAGGACGACGCCCGCCAGAAGTCGATCTGGCGCGAGCGCGAGTGGATCCAGTCCTCACCCAAGGCGCGTCAGACCAAGTCCAAGGCGCGTATCAAGGCCTATGAGGAGTTGGTCGAGCAGTCGCAGAACCGCAAGCCGACCGACACGCAGATCGTCATCCCGTCGAGCGAGCGTCTCGGCAACGTCGTCATCGAGGTCGAAGGCCTCAACAAGGGCTTCGGCGACGAGCTTTTGATCGAGAACCTGTCGTTCAGGCTGCCGCCGGGCGGTATCGTCGGCGTCATCGGCCCGAACGGCGCCGGCAAGACGACGCTGTTCAAGACCTTCACCGGTCAGGAAAAGCCGGATGCGGGCACCGTGCGCATCGGCGAGACGGTCAAGCTCGGCTATGTCGACCAGAGCCGCGACGCGCTCGATGGCAGCAAAACCGTATGGGAAGAAATTTCCGGCGGCGCCGAAATCATCAAGCTCGGCAAGCACGAGATCAACAGCCGCGCCTATTGCTCGTCGTTCAACTTCCGTGGCGGCGACCAACAGCAGAAGGTCGGCAACCTGTCGGGCGGCCAGCGCAACCGCGTGCATCTGGCCAAGATGCTGAAAGGCGGCGGCAATGTTCTGCTGCTCGACGAGCCGACCAACGACCTCGACACCGAAACGCTGGGTGCGCTGGAAGACGCGCTCGAGGCCTATGCCGGTTGCGCCGTCATCATCAGCCACGATCGCATGTTCCTTGATCGTATGGCGACCCACATGCTGGCCTTCGAGGGCAACGCGCATGTCGAATGGTTCGAAGGCAATTTCGAGGAGTATGAGAAGGACAAGCTGCGCCGCCTGGGCGCCGAAGCGGCGGCCCCGCACCGCATGACGCACAAGCGCCTGACGCGGTAGGATCAGTCCCCAAGGGCGGCGAACAAAGCAAGGTTCTCACATGGCTGACTGGTCCGCCGCCCAATATCTGAAGTTCGCGGACGAGCGCACGCGGCCGGCGCGGGACCTGGTGGCGCAGGTGCCGGTCGATTTTCCGCGCCGCGTCTCCGATATCGGCTGCGGTCCCGGCAACTCGACCGAGCTTCTGGTCGAGCGCTGGCCGGATGCCCAGGTGAGCGGCTTCGACACCTCGCCGGACATGATCGAGAAGGCGCGGGCGCGGCTGCCGAATGTCAATTTCGAGCTGGCGGATGCCGCCGGATGGCAGCCCGAGCATCCCGTCGACGTCATCTTCGCCAACGCCGTTTTCCAGTGGCTGCCGGAGCATCCGGTGGTGTTCCAGCGGCTGACTGGATTGCTTGCGCCCGGCGGCGCCCTCGCCATCCAGATGCCCGATAATCTCGGCGAGCCTTCGCACCAACTGATGCGCGAAACCGCGGCCGAGATGCGGTTCTCGGCGAAGCTCGAGGGCGCGGCACGCGCGCCGCTGCCGCCGGTGTCTTTCTACTACGATCTTCTGTCGCCGCTCGTCGACCGACTCGACATCTGGCACACCATCTACAACCATCCGCTGGCCGATGCCGAAGCGATCGTCGAATGG
Organism: Mesorhizobium sp. B3-1-9; assembly: GCF_006439595.1. Classification (NCBI taxonomy): domain Bacteria; kingdom Pseudomonadati; phylum Pseudomonadota; class Alphaproteobacteria; order Hyphomicrobiales; family Phyllobacteriaceae; genus Mesorhizobium; species Mesorhizobium sp. B3-1-9. The sequence goes on along the minus strand of NZ_VFTJ01000005.1, from coordinate 374,136 downwards.
GTCAAGGCGACGGGGCTGAAGCCGTTCCTCGATCCGCTCGATGCGGATGAGAAGAAGGTGTTCCTCGACAGCTACACGGCGAAGATCGCCAAGGCCTATCCGAAAACGGCGAACGGCAAGGTGCTGCTGCGCTTCCCGCGCATCTTCATCGTCGCCAAGCGCGCTTGAGCATCTACCACCTGAATGCCAGCGGTGGTTGTCGAATTAAGCTGGAATAAACCGGGCAAATGCGACAAGTGTAGCGCCTCGCCTCGGCACAACTTGCCGCCCCCTCGGACGGATTGGACATGCATCGCGTCATCATCAGCGGCATCGGCGCCGAAATCCCTGAACCCGTCATCACCAATGAAGAGCTGGTCGAAAGCTTCAACAGTTGGGTCGACACCGAGAATGCGCGCCGCGCCGACACCGGCGAGCCGCTTTTGCAGAAATCGGACAGCGACTTCATCGTGCACGCCTCGGGTGTGAAGAGCCGCCATGTCGTCGAGCGCGAGGGCATCCTCGATCCGACCCGCATGTCGCCGCGCATTCCGGCACGGCCGGACGACGCGCTGTCATTGGAGGCGGAGTTCGGCATCGCCTCGGCCAGGAAGGCGCTTGCCCATGCCGGGGTCGACGGATCCGACATCGACCTGGTGATCTGCTCGGCCTCGCATCACCAGCGGCCCTATCCAGCCATCGCCATCGAGATGCAGGAGGCGCTTGGCACCAAGGGCGCCGGCTTCGACATGGGGCTTGGCTGCTCCTCCGCCGCTGCGGCGCTGCATGTCGCCGTCAACCTGGTGAGGGCGGGGGCACACAAGCGCATCCTGGTGTCGACGCCCGAAATCATCACCGGCCATCTCAACTTCCGCGACCGACAGACGCATTTCATCTTCGGCGACGCCTCGGTCGCCATGGTCGTCGAAGGACTGGCGCAAGGCGAAAAGCGGCCGGGGCGTTTCGAGGTGCTCGACACGCGCACCTGGACGCAGATGTCGAACAACATCCGCACCAATCTCGGCTACCACACGCGCACGGCCCAGGACGATCCCTACATGATCAACCTGGAAGGCAACCTGATCAAGCAGGTCGGCAACAAGGTGTTCAAGGAAGTCACCGTCGCCGGCCAGAAATTCATCGTCGAATTCCTGGCCGAGCACGGGCTGACGCCGGAAGGCATCCGGCGCTTCTGGCTGCACCAGGCCAATGCGCGCATGAATGCGATGATCCTGAAATTGTCCTTCGGCCACGACGTCGACCATGATCGCGCGCCGATGGTGCTTGAGCGGCTCGGCAACACGGCCGGCGCCGGCGCCATCGTGGCGCTGTCGGAGAACCATGCCGACATGAAGGCCGGCGATTTCGGACTGATCTGCGCCTTCGGCGCCGGCTATTCGATCGGCGGCGCGCTGTTGAGAATGCTGTAACCGGCGATCAGGCGGGTGCGAAAGGCACCAGCATCGGCACGCGCCTGGCGTAATCGTCATAGGCCGGGCCAAGCTCGCCGCGCAGGAAGCTCTCTTCCAGCCTCGCCTTGACGACGACGCCGACGAGCAACAGGGCGGCGCCGGCAATGCCCCAGACCGTGCCCTTGACCGCCATGGTGGCGAGGACGGACAGCAGCAGTCCGGTATAGATCGGATGGCGGACCAGGCCATAGGGGCCGGTATCGACGACGCGATGATCGGCCTTGGCGGTGACGTTGGCCGACCACAGCCGGCCGAGATGCAGCCGTGCCCACCAGGCGAAGGCGATGCCGATGGCGATCAGGGCGACGCAGATCCAGGCTCCGGCGAGCGTCGGCGTCCAGAGCCGAAGCCGGCCGACATAGCCGTGCGCCGGCACGAACAGCAGGACGGTACCGGCCAGCCAAAGGACCCGGTAGCGTGCCTCCGACTTGAGATCCGCGCGCTTTTGCGCGGGGTCGGCCCAGGAGGCGGCAAGAAGCCAGGAAACCAGCCAGAACAGCCAGAGTGCGGCGACAGCTTGTCCAACCTGCATGATCGAACCTTCCCGATTGCGCGCGTGACCGTCCATGCAGCCGTCGCGGCAGCATCGCGGCTTGCGGCGACTGGCGAAAGGGATTTGCGGTAAGAAAATCGTGATCACCATCAAGCGGCGTGATCGGATCATCAGCGCTTTCGACTGGACCGCATTCTTCGGCATCATTAGACCAGCGGCATGCAGGAAACGAACCTGGAACTTTTTCCCGTAGCGGAACCGGCGGTCGACATCGTGCCGGGCCGCAAGCTGACGGCAAAGGCAGCGGCGCTCTATGCCGCTCCGCACGATCATTTCGAAACGAGGGTGGTCGAGGAGTTGCGGCTCGGCTTCGACGGTATCGCGGGCGACTTCCATGGCGGAACGACGCGGCGTTCCGGCGGACGCGAGCCCTGGTACCCGCGCGGCACCGAGATGCGCAACGAGCGGCAATTGTCGCTCGTCGCGGCGGACGAGCTTGCCATCGTCGCCCAGCGCATGGGGCTCGATGAGATCAAGCCGGAGTGGATCGGCGCCAACCTCCTGGTCGAAGGCGTGCCGCAGCTTTCGATGCTGCCGGCCGGCTCGTTGCTGTTCTTCAAGGGCGGGGTGACGCTCAAGGTCGACGGGCAGAACAAGCCCTGCCGCGTTGCCGGACAGTCGATCGCCGAGCATGTCGGCGCCGCGGATCACAATGCCACCGCGCTGCTCTTTCCCAAGGAGGCGAAACGGCTGCGCGGCCTTGTCGCCTGGGTCGAGAAGCCGGGCGTCATCAGGGCCGGCGAGGAGATCTCGGTGCGGGTGCCGGAGCAGTGGATTTACCCGGCTTGAGGCATGCTGATATTCAGGTGAGGTCGGCCTGCGAACGGCAGTTTCCTGCGCTTCCGGTCTCACGTGCCCAAACGCACGCTCCGTTCCGGCCTTCGCCGGCCGAAGCTCTCATGAGGGTCTCCGCGCTACGAAGGCTACGGCCGGCGTAGGCCGGTTCTCGGAACCCACCGTTCTCGACTCGCCCTGACCTGAATCTCAACATGCCTCGGCGGGCTTAGGTACTGCCAAAGAGTGTTAGCTCTTCCGGTTCTTGTTGCCGCCCTGCGCCATCACCGAGACATGGTCCCACTTTTCCCAGGTGGCGATGCGGCTGGCGTATTCCTGCCTGATCATCGGCAGGCCGCCATCGCCGAAGAAGACCCTGAGCGGCGGCTCGGCGGCATCGACGATCGCCAGCATCGCCGGGCCGGTCGCCTGCGGATCGCCGGCCGCGGAACGGCTGCGGCGCTCGGCCATCGCCGCACGAACCGGCTCATAGACATCCAGCGGCTTGGAGACCTTGGCCGACGGCCCCGCCCAGTCCGTCGAGAAACCGCCTGGCTCAACCAAGGTCACATGGATGCCGAACTCCGCGACTTCGAGGCTGAGCGACTGACTGAAGGCTTCCAGCGCCCATTTCGAGGCGTGGTAAAGGCCGATCGAGGCGAAGGCGTTGACGCCGCCGATCGAGGAGATCTGGATGATGTGGCCGGAACGCTGCGCCCGCATGATGGGCAGCGCGGCTTGCGTCACCCAAAGCGCGCCGAAGACGTTGGTCTCGATCTGGTCGCGCGCTTCCTGCTCGGTGACTTCCTCGATGGCGCCGAAATGGCCGTAGCCTGCATTGTTGATGACGACGTCGAGCCGGCCGAAACGCTTGTGCGCTTCGGAAATCGCGGCGTCGACCGCTTGTTTGTCGGTGACGTCGAGCTCAATGGCGGCGACGTTGCCGCCATATTTCTCGACGAGACCGGCAAGCGTGCCGGCATCGCGGGCGGTGGCGGCGACGTGGTCGCCACGGGCGAGCGCGGCCTCGGCCCAGACGCGGCCAAAACCCTTCGACGATCCGGTGATGAACCAAACCTTATCAGTCATGATCTGTGATCCTTGCCCTGGAGTCGTGCGGCGCCTCTCAGGATCGCCGAGCCACTCCAAGTCGTTGTTTTTGTGTAATTCCGGGCGGAAACCGCTACGCGCTTTCCCTGGAATTGCTGTGGTGACGGTGTATTCCGGATGCAAACGGAGGATGCTCCGTTTGCTGCATGTACGGCGCCTTGGGCGTTTTTCCAGAGGCGCTGCCGGATTTATTTGGCGGCAGGGTCAGGGATAGAGCACGATCAGACGTCCGGTGATCGCGCCGACCTCACTCGTCCTCGTCGTCTTCCTCGAGCAGCCGCGTTGCCCGCCAGCGGGTCAGCACCATATTGGTCTGCTCGATGACGAAGAAGCGCGCCGAATCCCGATCATAGCCTTCGGCCAGAAGCTTTTCGTAATCGGTGTGGACATGGCGGATATGGGCGATGGCGGCCAGCCACACCGCGATCGTCGGCGGCAAGCTCTTCATATGCACCGAACCGGCGTCGGCGCGGATCTTTTCCATGTCGGCGTAAGGGGCGAGCGGCAACAGTGCGGTCAGCGCCTTGGCAATCGCGCGGCGGCGGCCGGTGGGGGCGCTCATTTCTCGTCGCGCCCGGCGATGGTCGCCTCGGGGAACGCATCGGTCGAGGCGTAGTAGGGCTTGATGTCGATGACCGGCGTGCCGTCGAGCACATCGATGGCGTCGATCTCGATCCGGCCGGCCTCGATGTCGAAAGCGACGAGCTTCGCCACATGCAGGCCGACAGGGTTCGGCCGGGCAGGGGAACGCAGCGAGAAAACGCCTTTCGGTTCAGCCGCATGGCGCGGTTTTTGCACAATCAGATTCCGCGGCGCGTGATGGAGCCAGGACAGGATGACGATGTGGCTGGCGCGTTCCAGGTTTTGCAGCCCCGGGCGATAGGGCTCGTCGATCAGGATTGTCGCGGGCCGCCTGGTTTCGCGGGCGGCGCGCATGTTCTTCGGGCACTCCTCGCGGACCGCCCAGGGCGAGACAATGCGGCCGATGAAGACGACATGACCGTCCGGCCGCAGCTCCGCCGGGTCGGCCGCAAGAAGCGTTTCGCCTTGGCGCGTCTCAAACATCCTGTTCATCCCGCGGAAGAACCGCTTGCCCGGCGCGAATCGCGGCTGCGCCATTTTCTTGTCCGGAAGCGACATAGCGCTTGCCAGGGTTTCAAAATCGACATAAACATATCTTTATATCTTTCAACGAGAACCCGCTCATGCATGTCTCGCTCGACACAATGGTAGATACATTGAAGGCGGCGGCCGAATCCAGCCGGCTGCGCATCCTGGTGCTGCTTTCGCGCGGCGATCTTACCGTCTCCGACCTCACGGAGATCCTTGGACAGTCGCAGCCGCGGGTCTCGCGTCATCTGAAGCTGCTGCTCGATGCCGGGCTGATCGGCCGCTACCAGGAAGGGTCCTGGGCCTTCTTCAGGCTGACCGATACGGATAATTCGCGCGATTTCGTACAGCGTCTGGTCTCGGCCATAAGAGAGGCCGATCCGCAGGTGGTGCGCGATCTCGAGCGTTTGGCGGCGGTGAAGCGCAAAAGGCAGGACCGGGCAGCCGAATATTTCTCCGAGAATGCCGCGAGTTGGGATCATATCCGCTCACTGCATGTACCGGATCGGGCGGTGGAAGCGGCGCTCATAAAGCTTGTCGGCAAGCGGCCGTTCCAGTCGATGCTCGATCTCGGCACCGGCACCGGCCGGCTGCTCGAAATCTTCGCGCCGCTCTACCGGCGCGGCGTCGGCATCGACATGTCGCGCGAGATGCTGACCGTGGCGCGCGCCAATCTCGACAAGGCCGGTATCGCCAATGCACAGGTGCGCCAGGGCGATATCTTCTCGCCGCCGGTCGAGCGCAACGCCTTCGACCTCGTCACCATCCACCAGGTGCTGCACTATCTCGACGATCCGGCCCGCGCGATCGCCGAAGCGGCGAGGCTGCTGCGGCCATCGGGCCGGCTGATCGTCGTCGACTTCGCGCCACACGCGCTTGAATTCCTGCGCGACCAGCACGCTCACATGCGGCTCGGCTTTTCCGACCGGCAGATTTCGGAATGGTTCGGGGAGGCCGGCCTCGACCTCGAGGACAGCCAGGAATTCGAGCCGCGTGGCGGCAACGAGGCAAGGCTCACCGTCAAGCTCTGGCTCGGCCGCGACCGCCGGCTGCTGATCGCCGATCCATCCAACGATTCCTTGCCAGTGAGGGAAACAGCCTGATGAACCAGTTCCGCTTTTCCCGCCGTCCCGACATCGGCGACAAGGTCCGGGTTTCGTTCGAATTCTTCCCGCCGAAAACCGACGAGATGGAAGTGAGGCTCTGGGACACGGTCACAAGGTTGGAGCCGCTCAAGCCGAAATTCGTCTCGGTGACCTATGGCGCCGGCGGCTCGACCCGCTCACGCACGGCGCGCACGGTCAAGCGCATCCTCAACGAGACGTCGCTGACGCCCGCGGCGCATATGACCTGCGTCGATGCCGCCCGCGATCAGGTCGACACGGTCATCCGCGAGTTCGCCGACATGGGCGTCAAACGCTTCGTGGCGCTGCGCGGCGATCCGGCGGCCGGTGTGGGGACAAGCTGCCGTCCGCATTCCGACGGCTACGCCAATGGCGCCGAACTGGTCGGTGCGCTGAAGAGCGTCGGCGATTTCGACATCTCGGTCTCGGCCTATCCGGAGAAGCATCCGGAAAGCCCTGACTTCGCCACCGACATCGACATGCTGAAGCGCAAGGTCGACAATGGCGCGACGCGGGCGATCACCCAGTTCTTCTTCGACAACGATCTTTACGAGCGCTATGTCGAGCGGGCGCGCCGCGCCGGCATCTACATCCCGATCGTGCCGGGCATCCTGCCGGTGCACAATTTCACCCAGGTCGCCAATTTCTCGTCGCGCTGCGGGGCGCTGGTGCCGGCATGGCTCGCCGAGCGCTTCGAAGGGCTGGAGAACGACCCGCAGACGCACGCGCTGGTGGCTTCGGCCGTGGCGGCCGAACAGGTGCTCGACCTTGTCGAGCGCGGCGTCGGCGACTTCCATTTCTACACGATGAACCGTGCCGATCTCGTCTTTGCCGTCTGCCACATGATCGGCATCCGCTCGCATGAGGCGGAGGCGGCCGGTTCGGCCGCGGCTTGAGCCCGGCGGAAACGGAAAAGGCCGGGTAGAACCCGGCCTTTTCGAACTGTTTGGACTATTCTCGGTGCTGGTCTTCCCGGCTTTGGCGGGTCAGGGAAGAACGCCTATGATAAGGGCACCGATGAATGCGAATGCGGCACAAATCATCAAAGCGTTGATCGGCCTCGTCAGTCCCATGTCATAGCCTCCTCTTCAGAGCTATGGCAGGAGTCTAGGGTCATTTGTGCCACAGGCAAGCGGAAAACGTGCTGCAATGCGACATGATTGTGGAATTTGCGACCGGGGATTTGCCATTAGCCGTTGAAACTCTTCGGCAAAAGCCGGCTCAGGGGTTGTGAATAAATTGTGGCGGCGGTGTGGCATGACACCGCTACCATTTGCCGAACAATCGCCCATCGATGGTGATGAGGCCGAGTCCGATCAGCGTCATGCCACCGACCTCGAACAGCGCCAGCCGCTCGCCGAGGAAGAGGAAGCCGAGCAGCATCGCGCTGACCGGTACGATCAACGTCACCAGCGAGGCATTGGTGGCGCCGGCCGAGGCGACGAGGTTGAAATAGAGGATGTAGGCAAAGGCGGTGGACAGCAGCGCCAGGCCCAGCACCGCGGCCCAGACGGGCGGCGAGGCCGAGAACAATCCCGCCGGACCATAGGCAATCAGCACGATGGGGATCATGATGATGGTCGATGCGGTCAGTTGCCCGGTGGCGATGACCGGCGAAGGCACGCCCTTGAAGCGGCGCGCGATCATCAGGGCGACGGCGTAGGAGAGCGACGCGCCGATCAATGCGAACTTGGCCCAGACCGGTCCGCCAAGCCCGGCAAGCAGGCCAGGTCCGATCATCACCGCGGTGCCGGCGACACCGAGCGCGATGCCGGCCAGCTTGTTCCAGGACAGCTTCTCGTCGGTGGTGAGCGCATTGGCCAGGATCAGCGTCCAGAACGGCGTCGTCGCATTGAGCACCGAGGCGATGCCGGCGCCGAGCTGCGTCTGGCCGGCGAAAATCAGCGAGAACGGCACGACATTGTTGGTGAGCGCCAGCAGGAAGAACAGGCCGGCATGCGGGAAGGCGAGCCGGAACGAAGGGCCACGGACCGCCAGATAGAGCTGAAGCGCTGCCGCGGCGATGGCGACGCGGAACAGCACCAGCGCCAGTGGGTGGATTTCCGACACTGCGATGCGGGCAAAGAAGAACGAGCCGCCCCAGATCGCGCCGAGCAGGAGAAGCTGCGCCCAATCCTTGAGCGCCATCGGTCCGCGCGTCGGCGCGGCGCCGGCCGTAATCGACATGTCCTGTTCCTCCCCGGGCCGGTCGCAAGTTCAGCCCGTCATCTCAACAACCGATATCGGGTTCGGCGGCAAGGGCCACCCGAAACCTGACCGGTGGTTTAGCGTCGGCAAAAATGTGCGGCCGGCCGCGCGCGATGGCGAGACATAGAACTGTTTTCTTTGGCAGCTAGCTAGGATTAATTGTGCGCGCTTCAGACCTGAGGATTCGTCCATGCAGCGATTCGAAAATGCCCGTGAGGCGGCACTGGCGCTTCGTCCGGACGACCCGGTCTACTGTTTCCGCCCGCAGGTGCTGAAGGCGGACGCCTTGCAGTTCATGGGGATGTTCCCCGGCAAGACCGCCTATGCGGTGAAGACCAATGGCGAGCAGATCGTGCTGAAGACATTGGTCGAGGCCGGCGTCAGCACTTTCGACGTCGCTTCGCCGGGCGAGTTCGCCGCCGTGCGCGCGGTCTCGGCGGATGCCGAGATGCTCTACATGCATCCGGTCAAGGCGCAGTCGGACATCAAGCTGGCGCTGGAGAAATACGGCATCCGGGTGATCTCGCTCGACCATGAAGACGAGATCACCAAGCTTACGCGCGTTGTGCGGGCGCTCGATATCGACCCGGGAGCCATCACCGTCTTCGTGCGCATCCAGACCAAGGGCCATGCGGCTTACGAATTGTCGAAGAAATTCGGCGCCGGGCCGGCCAACGCGGTCGAGCTTGCCGAGCGGCTGAACCGCACCGGCTACAGGGTGGGGCTCTGCTTCCATGTCGGCAGCCAGATCGAGGATCCCGATACCTATGAGCGGGCGCTCGCCTCGGCCGACTGGGTGCGCAACCGCTTGACCTTCGACATTGCCGGGCTCGATGTGGGCGGCGGCTTCCCCGCCGAATACGGCCACGATCCCAATCGCAAGCAGGTCGAGATGCCGTCGCTCGGCCAACTGATGTCGCGGCTTGCCGGCGATCTGAAAGAGTATCAGTTCGACCAGATGCCCTTGGTGGCCGAGCCCGGCCGCGTGATCGTGGCGCGCTGCCTGTCGCTGATCGTGCGGGTGCTGTTGCGCAAGGGCAAGCGTCTCTACATCAATGATGGCATCTGGGCCTCGCTGTCGGATTCATGGACCGGCAAGATCACCCTGCCGGCGCGCTTCATCCCCGATCCGGCGATCCGCACGCGCAACGGCGCGGAAAAAAACATCGTGCCGTTCAAGGTCTGCGGCGCGACCTGCGATTCCGTCGACATTCTGTCGCGACCATTCTGGCTGCCGGAAACGGTCGACACCGGCGACTGGATCGAGATCGGCCATATCGGCGCTTACTCGCTGTCGCTCAGGACGCGTTTCAATGGGTTCTATCCAGACACTTTCGTCGAGGTGACGACGCCGTTCGACGAAGGCGACGCGCCGCAAGGCTTTGCGAGTTTGGAGACGATGGCGGATTGATGAATGGGGAATAGTGAGTAGTGAGTAGTAGTGAGTAGTGAGTAGTGAGTAGTGAGTAGTGAGTAGTGAGTAGTGAGTAGTAATTCGGATTGACCTCACTCATATATGGGTGATTTTCCTACTATTCACTATTCACTATTCACTATTCACTATTCACTATTCACTATTCACTATTCACTATTCACTATTCACTATTCATTATTCTCACAATTTCGCCAGCAATTCCGGCGTCGGCCAACCATCGACCGGCAACCCGAGCCGCGTCTGCTCCTTGCGGACAGCTTCGCGCGTGTTGGTGCCCAGGATGCCGTCGACCGTGCCCACGTCGTATCCCTTTGCCTCGAGCTTGGTCTGCAGCGCCTTCATCTGGTCGCCGCTCAGGCCCTGCTCGGGCATACGCGGGTCGAATTGCGGCGCGCCGGCAAGGCGCGTGGCAAGCACGGCCGCGGTCAGCGCGTAGGTGAAGGACTGGTTCCATTCCAGGTAGACGTCGAAATTGTCGTAGGCCAGGAAGGCAGGCCCCTTGCGGCCCATCGGCAGCGCCAGGCCGGCTTTCAGTCCGTTGTCGACGAGCGGCGTGCCGTTCGGGTTGGTCACGCCCCATTGCGCCCATTGCGACAGCGGCAGCTTGTTGGTGCGGCCAGTCTGATCCCAGGGCATGTCGTCGGGAACGCGCACTTCCTGGATCCAGGGCTGGTCGCGCTTCCAGCCGCGCGACATGACCTTGTTGGCGGTCGTCATGATGACGTCCGGCACGCTACCCCTGAGATCGACCTTGCCGTCGCCATCGCCATCGACGCCCTCGGCCAGATAGTCGGTCGGCAGGATCTGCGTCTGGCCGATCTCGCCGGCCCAGGCGCCCTTGACGTCAGCCGGCAGCACGCCGCGGTCGATAAGCGTCAGCAGCGGCACCAATTGCTGCCGGAAAAGCTGCGGGCGGCGGCAGTCATGCGAGAGCGTCACCAGGGCATTCAGCGTATGGAAGTCGCCCTGCACGGCGCCGAAGTCGGTCTCCAGCCCCCAGAAGGCGGCGATGATGGCCGGCTGGACGCCGAACTCCTTGTCGGCGCGGTCGAAGACCTCGGCATATTTCTTCAGATTGGCCGCGCCCTGCTTCAGGCGGTAGGCCGAAATCATGCGGTTGGAGAATTCGGTGAAAGTCTGGGTGAAGACGCCCTGGGCGCGGTCGCGCGCCAGCGCCCGCTCGTCGATGGTGGCGTCCTCCAGCGCGTCGAGGCCGACGGCGCCGACGCCGGCGGCCTTGGCTTCGGCCGCCACGCCCTGCTTCCAGGTCTCGAAATCGCCGCCGCATTCCTGCGCCGCCGCGGGCAGTGCAAGCGCGCCGACAAAGAGCGCCGCCAGGATTTCAACGCGCAATCGCATCGCTTTCCTCTCGAGACCGGCGCATGGCCCCATCGTGACCCCGGACGGGATCGGACAGGCGCATGCGAGGATTTCAAAGCCCAGGAGCCGCGCCAGGCACTCGCGTGAGTACGCCGCTCCGGATTACCAGCGGTTGCATGTTTCGCCGCCCGCCGTGTCGAAAAGCAGGCGGGGCGGCCGATGTCAACGGGTGTTCTGCCGCAGCCACTTCTTCCAGGCGGCTTCCGAGCCGTTGAAGACGTTGATGTCGGATTTGCCGGTCATGCCGGGCACGATGCCGGTTCCGGTGTACTGCCAGAAGGTGAAGGGGTGGCTGCCGTATTTCTCGCGCGGATGGCCTGCGACCGAGCGCAGCCAGTAGGGATAGCCGCGGAATGTCGCCAGTTGGTTGTCGTCGAAGAAGTCGAGCGAGGTGTAGATGATCGGCTTCTTGCCGTAATGGCGCTCGACCATTTGCAGGAAGACGGTCATTTCGCTGCGCACAGTGGCCGGATCGGGGCGCAGCCTGCAGGTCGGCGATTTCGGGTTCCACTCCATGTCGAGCACCGGCGGCATCGCCGACGGGTCCCTTGGGACATTGGCGATGAACCAGCGCGCCTGGGTTTCGGCCGGCGTGCAGAAATAGAAGAAATGATAGGCCGCGCGCGGAACTCCGGCGGCCCTGGTGCGCGACCAGTGCTCGTTGAAATATTCGTCGAAGCGGTCGCCGCCTTCGGTCGCCTTGATGAAGGCGAAGGAAATGCCGCTGGCTCTGGCTGTCGGCCAGTCGACCGAGGTCTGGTATTTGGAGACATCCGTGCCGTGGATGACGTAATTCCACGGCGCGCCGCTGTCCCATTCATGCGGCTTTGAGTCCTCGAACTTGGGCGCTCGCACGGCCACCGTCTGCGTAGACGGCGACAATGGCGAAAGATCGTCCACCGTGGAGCAAGCGCCCAGCAGCGTAAGCATCAGGATGGCCGCAAGACGGCGCATGGCATTTCCCAAGCCGGGTTCAGCCGGCCGCTGATGGGTCCTTCACTGGTGGTGGTCGCTTGCGCAAGCCCCTTCCGGATTGTCGCCCCACGAGACTATCCGGCTCCTCGTTGATCGCCGAACATGGTTGATAATCCATTGACGGCGCTCGACAACACCGATGATTTTGCGGAAGCAATGGCGGCAAATCGATGACATAAATCGAGCCATAGACTCCAAAGGGCGGAAATGATGCGGGCTGTCGTGAAGTTCATCAAATGGCTGCTTGGCCTTGTGATCCTGGCCGTGGTCGCGCTCGTTGCCTGGCTTTATTTCGCCCCGCCGGAACTCATCCGCGTCGGTTCCGGCTATTCGGCCAAGATCGTGTGCTCGAACGTGTTCATCGCCGGCCGCGACGCCAAGCAGGTGCTGGCTGTCGACGTGCAGGCGCCGGGCCATCCGCTGCTCAAGCTGATGAAGGTCTCCGTCGACAAGGAGAGGGGGCTGGTTTCGGCCGGCCTGTTCTGGGTTCTGGGCAAGAGCGTCGCGGTCGAGCGTGACGGTGTCGGCTGCGCGTCGCTTCCCGATGGTGACACCGGCAAGGCAAGGCAGACGTCGCTGCGCGCCGCGGCCTCCACGCCGGCGCAGCCGGACGCGCTTTGGCCCGATGGCGAGCGCGTGGACGCTTCCCAGAATCCGGACGTGGCGAAGATCGTCGACGATGCCGCCATGGCCGGCACGGGTATGCGAGCGATCGTTGTGGTGAAAAACGGGCGCGTCATCGCCGAGCGTTATGGCGAGGGCTTTTCGGCCAAGACGCCGCTGCTCGGCTGGTCGATGACCAAGACGGTGAATGCCGCGATCGTCGGCACGCTGGTCAAGGACGGCAAGATGGCTGTCGACAAGAACGGCCTGTTCGCGCCGTGGAAGGCCGATGGGCGCGCCGCCATCAGCCTTGCCGACATGATGGCGATGTCGAGCGGGCTCGAATTCAACGAGGATTATGGCGACGTCGCCGACGTGACGCGCATGCTCTATCTCGAGCCGGACATGGCAGGCTTCGCCGAGGCCAAGTCGCTGAGCGGCGAGGTCGGCAAGGTGTTTTCCTATTCGAGCGGCACCGCGGTGATGCTGTCGCGCCTGTGGCAGGACGCGGTCGGCGACAAGGCCAAGGCGCTGGCCTGGCCGCGCACGGCGCTGTTCGAGCCGCTCGGCATGCACAGCGCGGTGCTCGAGACCGACGAGCAGGGGACTTTCGTCGGCTCGTCCTATCTCTACGCCACGGCGCATGACTGGGCACGCTTCGGCCAGTTCCTGCTGCAAGGGGGCGTCTGGAACGGAAACCAGATCCTGCCTGCCGGTTTCGTCGACTGGATGCGCGAGCCCGCGCCGGCTTCAAAGGTGTACGGCAAAGGCCAGGTTTGGATCGAAGGCCCGGGCGATGAGGAAAATCCCGGCGCAGGCGTCGCTGCAGGCCTGCCCAAGGACACCTATTGGATGGAGGGCCATGACGGCCAGACGGTGGCGATCATTCCGTCGGAGCAGTTGGTGGTGGTGCGGCTTGGATTGACGCCGGCCAAGTTCGGTTATCGTCCACAAGCGATGGTTGGGGCGCTCGCAAAAGCGCTCCATTAGAGGCGTGGCGGTCAATCGCCGGCCTCTATGCGGCGGTCGGCAAAGGTTTGGCGCGATCCACGCGCGCCCGCTCGTCAGGCGAGTTCATGACTTGCCAAAGATCGCTGCGGCGCTGGACGTTCAGCCAGAAATCCGGGCTGTTGCCGAACACCCGCGCCAAAATGAGCGCGGTCGCTGCGGTAATGCTGCGGCGATCGTTGCACAATTCGTTCACATGCTTGCGCGGGACTCCCATCGCCTCGGCCAAAGCGGCCTGCGTCAGGCCGAGCGGGTGCATGAACTCCTCCGTGAGGATTTCGCCAACCGTTGCGGGCTTGCGTGCGGTCATCAACATGTCTCACCTCACTATAGCTGTGGTCGTCCAAGTAGATCTCCGACGCCTCACCCCGGCCGCCATCCCAGCGGAAAACCAACCGCCATTGCTTGTTGACCCGTATGGAATGAAAGCCTTCGAGATTGCCGCGCAGCTTTTCGAAGTGGTTGCTGGGCGGCACTCGCAAATCCTGGTCGGTAGCAGCGTCGTCGATCATCTGGAGCTTGCGAAACAAGCGGCTTTCGAGATCGGACGGAATGTTGCGGGAGTGGGTATCATCCACGAAGAAGGCTCGCAGCCATCCATCTCTAAATCCAACGATCATCACATGTTTCCAAGCAGGGTCAGTGTACCACTCCTTGGGTCATGGGTGCAATTGTTCAGTTAATTGCGTTCGATACAGCCACAGGCGCCTCAAATTGCGAAATTCAGTGGGCGATCTTGATCACCGCCAGCCAGGCATAGCCGCGATAAAGCGTTCTGAAACGGAAGGTTGCGCCGGTGCGCTCGGATTCCGATTCAAGCACGTCGCGCAGCGAGGCGCGCGGCGTGACATGGAATTTCCGCAGCCAGCCGCGCAGCAACGCCCTGAACCAGCGTGGCAGGCCTTCCTGCTGGCCGAAATCGACGACATGGAGCGAGCCGCCGGGTGCAAGCGCGGCGAGGGCAGCCGATACGGTATTCTCCCAGCGGGGGATCATCGACAGCGAATAGGAGACGAAGACCCGGTCGAAATGCTCGATGCCGAAAAGAGCCTTGGCGTCGAAATCGGTGGCGTCGCCGCGTGCGAGGTTGACCTTGTCCGTGAGACCTTCGCGAGCGACGGTCGTGTTCGCCGTCTCCAGCATCTCGGTCGAGATATCCAAACCGAAGAAGCGGGCGTCCGGGTAGCGGCGGGCGGCGAGCACGATGTTGCGGCCGGTGCCGCAGCCGAGCTCCAGCACGGTGCCGCCTTGCGGCACGTCCAGCCCGTCGATCAGCCGATCGCGGCCGAGCAGGTAGTATTTGCGGGTCAGGTCGTAGATGTGGCGCTGCCAGCGGTAGACGCCGTCCATCAGTTCGGCATGGCTGGCAGGCAGCTCCGTCGTGCTCATGCGGCGCGCTTCACGTAGAGGTGGAAGCCGCCATAGATCGCCGAGCGGTCCTTTGCGGAGAATTCGCGCGAGGCATCGCCCTCGTAGGTCCACTGGTCGAGAAGCGAACTGGAGACGCGGCCGGGCAGCAGGCTGGGCTCGGCCGCGGTGCGGAAGATGACGCGGGCGCCGGCCGAAGCCGTGCGGGTGATCTCGGTCCACAGTGCGTTGAGCAGGTCGTCGGTCATCCAGTCCTGCGCGTCGAGCAGCACGAAGCGGTCGACGCTGCCTGCGTCCTTGGCACCCAGGAACTTGATCAGGTTGGCGTGGTGGATGGCGACGCGGTCGATGTTGTCGCGGATCGTCTTGTAGTTGCTCTGTTCCAGATAGGCAGGCAGCGCCGCCTCGCCGGGTTGCGGATAACGTCGGGCAAAGGCCTGCCAGGCAAAATAGTTGTTCTTGAGCGGGAAGTCGCAGGCGAGCTTTTCCAGGCGCGCCTTGAGCACGCTCGCCATCGAACCGTCGCCGGAGGTGATCAGCGAATCGTACTGGGCCGGCGGGATGCCGAGGCCGAACAGCGAAGCTTTGCGCGACGTCGCCCAGCGCAACAGCTTCTTGTCGAAAACAGGCGCTAGCTCCTCGTTGAAGAAACGGCGCTGCTCGCCGATGTTCTCGGCCTTCATGATGCCGGCCGGGTCGACACCGAACAGCTTTCCGACGCGATGGCCCATGGCGATGAAGAGGCCGAGCAGGCCGGTCTGGTAGAAGTTGCGGTCGAAGACCGAGATGCGGCGGCGACCGCGCCAGCTGCGGCGCTCCCAGTAGTGGCGGCTGACCGCATCGAGATGCGGCGCGATGAAGCGATCATAGGCGTCGGAATTGTGGCTGGTGCCGGCGGCGCCGAAGAAGCGGAAGAGATCGCCCTGCGACGGCAGGTGGCGCACCGCTTCCAGCTTCATGCGGTTCAGCGCGATGTGCGCGGCATTGAGATCGACGGCATCGATCCTGGCCGGCGAGCGGGTCAGGTAGGCCAGAATGTTGCAGCCGCCCGAGGCGATTGTGACGATGCGGTGGCCCGCGCCGAGCTGCATGGCCTCCATGTCGACATCCGGGTCTTCCCAGATCTGCGGATAGACGAGGCCGGAGAACAGAAAGGCGAACAACCGCTCGGAAATGCCGTCCTTCGACAATGCCCGGTTCTGGTAGACCGCCTTTCCGACTTCCTTGCCTCGACGATAAACGAGTTCTCCGGATACGTCCGACATGGAAAGGTGATTCCCCGTTTGCGTTGGCGCAAGCGGGTAGCGCAGCGGCATGACAGGCAGGTGACAGCCTGTTGACGGCAAGCTGACGTTGATTTCACGCTTTTCCGAATGCTCCCGGCGTCGGCGTGGTGACGATGACGGTCTCGCCGGCATCGAGCGTGGTTTGGTCGCAGGCCTTCAAGATGTCGACCGATCCGTCATTGCGCCTGACCTTGGTCGAGCCCGCCTCGCCATCGCCGCCGCCGTCGAGGCCCTGGGGCGGCCGGTTGCGGTGCGAGGACAGGATCGCGCATTCCATCTTTTCGAGGAAGCGGATGGTGCGCCTGGTGCCGTCGCCGGCGTTCCACTTGCCCTTGCCGCCGGAGCCCTCGCGGATGTGGAAGTCCTCCAATACCACGGGGAAGCGAAGTTCGAGCACCTCGGGGTCGGTGAGGCGCGAATTGGTCATGTGGGTATGGACACCGGACGTGCCGGCAAAGCCGCGTCCCGAATTCATCCGGCCGGCCGGCGAGCCGGAGCAGATCGTCTCGTAATACTGGTATTTCTTATTGCCGAAGGTGAGGTTGTTCATCGTGCCTTGCGCGTTGGCAATCGCACCCATCGCGCCGAACAGCGCATTGGTGACGTGCTGCGAGGTCTCGACATTGCCGGCGACAACGGCGGCCGGGTAGGCGGGCTTCAGCATCGAGCCTTCGGGGATGACGATGTTGATCGGCCTCAGGCACCCGGCATTCATCGGGATCATGTCCTCGACCATGACGCGGAAGGCGTAGAGCACGGCGGCGCGGGCGACGGGCTCCGGCGCGTTGAAGTTGTTCTTCATCACCGGCGACGTGCCGGTGAAATCGACGGTCGCCTCGCGTTTTTGCCGGTCGACGGTGATCTTCACCCTGATCACCTGGCCGGTGTCGGTGGGGTATTCGTACGCCGCGCTGTCGGGGAGCCGCTCGATCACGCGGCGCACGCTCTCGGCGGCATTGTCCTGGACATGGCCCATATAGGCCTCGACGACGTCGAGCCCGAAATGCGCGACCATCTTGCGCAGCTCCGCCACGCCTTTTTCGTTGGCGGCGATCTGTGCCTTCAGGTCGGCGATGTTCTGGGCCGGATTGCGCGCGGGGTAGGGGTGGTCGGTCAGCAGCGTCTCCAGCTCCGTCTCGCGGAAGCGGCCGCGGTCGACGATGCGGAAATTGTCGAACAGCACGCCTTCCTCATCGACCGTAGTCGCAAGCGGCGTCATCGAGCCGGGCGCGGTGCCGCCGACATCGGCGTGATGGCCGCGCGAGGCAGCCCAGAACAGGATCTCCTTGCGCGCATCGTCGAAGACAGGCGTCACCACGGTGATGTCGGGCAAATGCGTTCCGCCATTATAGGGCGCGTTGAGGGCGAAGACGTCGCCGGGATGGATGTCGGCCGAATTCAGGCGGATGACGGTTTCGACCGAGCGGTCCATGGAGCCCAGATGCACCGGCATGTGCGGCGCATTGGCGACCAGTGCGCCATGGCGGTCGAACACGGCGCAGGAAAAATCGAGCCGTTCCTTGATGTTGACGGAATAGGCGGTGTTCTGCAGCGTCACGCCCATCTGCTCGGCGATCGACATGAAGAGGTTGTTGAAGACCTCAAGCATCACCGGATCGGCCTCGGTTCCGAGTGCGGCCTGCCGTCGTTTCTTGCTCGTTCGGCGCAGGAGAATATGGTCCTTTGCGGTGATCTCGGCCTGCCAGCCCGGTTCGACAACAACGGTCTGGTTGGGTTCGATGATCAGGGCTGGGCCGGCAACCTTGTTGCCCTGCCTAAGGGCTTCGCGACGAAAGACGCCGGCCTCGCGCCATTCGCCTTCGGCGAATATTTTCCGCTTCTCGGAAGGAACAACGGCAAGATCCTGCAACTCCGCTTCGGTTTCCGCGCGGCCCGCGCCGCCGGCATCGCTGCCCTCCACCCCTACAGCCTCGATAATCATCGGCTTGTTTTCATAGACGAACCCGAACTGCGCCTTGTGCGCGGCCTCGAAATCGTCCTTCGCCCGCAGGATCGAGCCGTGCTCGAAATTCACCGGCAGAGCCGTGTCGGTGCCATCGTAGCGGATCTGGAGGATTGGCCTGGCGGTAATCCCGCTCTCGGCGATGCCCTGAGACACAAGTTCGGCGACCACAACTCCGCGCAGGGCGCCTATGAGATTTTCGATCGCCGGCCTGGATGCGTCCGCGAGCGGCTCCAGCAGCGCCTGCTGGCGCGAGGCGAAGACCGACGAGAGGCCGATGCCATAAGCGGAAAGCAGCCCCGAGAAGGGGTGGATGAGCACGGCTTCCATGCCGAGCGCATCGGCAACCAGGCAAGCATGCTGACCGCCGGCGCCGCCGAAGCAGTTGAGGAGATACTCGGTGACGTCGTAGCCGCGCTGCACCGAGATCTTCTTGATGGCGTTGGCCATGTTCTCGACGGCGATAGTGACGAAACCTTCGGCCACCGCCTCAGGCGTCCGGCCGTCGCCGATTTCGGCGGCAAGTGCGGCGAATTTTTCGCCAACCGTGCCGACATCGAGCGGCTGGTCCTGGCCCGCGCCAAAGATCGCCGGGAAGAAATCGGGCTGCAATTTGCCGAGCATGACGTTGGCGTCGGTGACGGCAAGCGGACCGCCGCGCCGATAGGCGGCGGGGCCGGGATTGGCGCCGGCGGAATCCGGACCGACGCGGAAGCGACCCGCTTCATAGTGCAGGATCGAGCCGCCTCCGGCGGCGACGGTGTGGATGCGCATCATCGGCGCGCGGATGCGCACGCCGGCGACCTCGGTGTCGAAGGCGCGTTCGTATTCGCCGTCATAATGTGCGACGTCGGTCGAAGTGCCGCCCATGTCGAAGCCGATGACCTTTTCGAAGCCGGCGAGCTTCGCCGTCTCGACCATGCCGACGACCCCGCCGGCCGGTCCCGAAAGCAGCGCGTCCTTGCCCTGGAACAGGTCGGCGGCGGTAAGACCGCCCGACGACATCATGAACATCAGGCGCGGTCCGGCGCCAAGTTCGCCGGCTACCCGCTGCACATAGCGCGACAGGATCGGCGACAGATAGGCGTCGACCACGGTGGTGTCGCCGCGGCCGACCAGCTTGATGAGCGGCGAGACCTCATGAGAGACCGAAATCTGGCTGAAGCCGATCTTGCGGCAAACCTTGGCCACGGCCTTTTCGTGATCCGGATATTTCCAGGCATGCATGAAGACGATGGCGACCGCGTCGATGCCGTCGGCCTTGGCCTGTTCGATCGCCGGGCGGCAGGCCGCGATGTCGAGCAGGCGCTCGACGCAGCCGTCGGCGCGCACGCGCTCGTCGATCTCGATGACGCGCTCGTAAAGCTGCTCCGGCAGGATGATCTCCTTGGCGAAGATGTCCGGCCGCGCCTGGTAAGCGATGCGCAAGGCGTCGCGAAAACCCTTGCTGATGAGCAGCAGGACGCGGTCGCCCTTGCGCTCGAGCAGTGCATTGGTGGCAACGGTCGTGCCCATTTTGACGTCGCCGATCGCGTCTGCGGAAATGGCGGCGCCGGTTTTCAACCCCAACAGGTCGCGGATGCCCTGGATGGCGGCGTCCGCATAGGCCTCGGGATTTTCGGACAGGAGTTTTCGGGGATGCAGCCGGCCTTGCGGGTCACGGCCGATGACGTCGGTGAAGGTGCCACCGCGGTCGATCCAGAAGTCCCATTTCCCAGTCCCCACGGCTGCCGGCATTTTGCTTATCCATCATGTCTTCGAGCGTATGTTCTGTTAGTTCGGGATTTCGGCGCCAGCAATCGCAAGTTGATGTTACACATGGAAATGCAACGTTACGAAACCGGCGGGCCTGCTGATGCATTTCTCTTGCGACCGCTCACCGAAATGTGAGCGTCTGTTGAAGGAGAGATATCATGAAGAAGCTCATTCTGGCGTCTGTTTCGGCGCTCGCCCTGCTGGGGGTCGCGGCTTGCAGCGACAGTGGCACCGGCACCGACAATACCACCACGCAAAGCACCAATCCGCCGGCCAACGAGCAGCCCATGAAGCCGGCTTCGCCCGACGCTTCGAAGCCCGCTGAACCGGCTCCGGCAACAAATCCGGCTCCTGCCGCGCCTGCGCAGTAAGAGCCTGACAGACAATATCGAGGAAGGCCGGCCTTGCCGGCCTTCCCTTTTTCCCTCGATCCCGCGCAGCGGATCGCCTGCGGCATCGTCCAGGCTTGATAGAACCGCCCGGTTCGCACTATGAAGCCGGCATGTCGATTTGGGACCGTCTTGGCGACTTCATCGCTCGTGTTTCGTCGTCGGCGTCCTCGGGCGTCGCGGATGTCGTGGAAGCCGTGCGCACCGTGTTTTCGGGCGATCCGGACCTGCGCCGGCGCGTGGCCTTCTCCGTGGCCATGATCGCGCTCTCGGCCAAGATGGCCAAGGCCGACGGCATCGTCACGCAGGATGAGGTGCGCGCCTTCCAGGAAATCTTCGAAGTGCCGCCGAGCGAGACACGCAACGTGGCGCGGCTTTACGACATCGCCAAGCAGGACGTCGCCGGCTTCGAGATCTATGCCCAGCGCATGGCGCAGCTCTGCGGGTCCGGCCATGCCAACTGCATGATGCTGGAAGATATCCTCGACGGCCTGTTCCATATCGCCAAGGCGGATGGCCTCATTCATGAGCATGAGGGCCAGTTCCTGCATCGCATCGCCGAGATCTTCCGGATCGACGAGGCGCATTACGAAGCGATCCTGTCGCGGCACGTCGATCTCGGCGCCGCCGACCCTTATGTCGTTCTGGGCATCGAGCGCGGCAAGCCGTTCGAGGAGATCAGGAAACGCTACCGCAAGCTCGTCTCGGACAATCATCCCGACAGGCTGATCGCACGCGGCTTGCCGCAGGAATTCATCAAGATCGCCACCACCAGGGTCGCGGCGATCAACGCCGCCTACGAGATGATCGAGCGGGGCCTCAGACACGTATGAGCGGGTTCCTGCCCGACCAGCCAGGCGCCGAGGTCCGGGTGTCGCCGAATTTCGGTCCACGCCGTGAGACGCTTCGACCCGACATGATCGTGCTGCATTATACCGGCATGGCAAGCGGGGCCGGCGCCGAGGCGTGGCTATGCGATCCGGCGAGCGAAGTGTCTTCGCATTATCTCGTTCATGAGGACGGCCGCATCGTCCAGATGGTGCGCGAGAGCGATCGGGCGTGGCATGCCGGCAAGAGTTCCTGGCTCGGGCGTACCGACATCAACTCCTGTTCGGTCGGCATCGAGATCGTCAACCCCGGGCATTCGCTGGGCTACAAGGCTTTTCCGAAGCGACAGATCGATGCCGTGGTCGAGTTGTGCGCGGGCATCGTGGGCCGTTATTCGATCCCCGCGGCGAGGGTGCTCGCGCATTCGGACGTGGCCCCGGGCCGCAAGGTCGACCCTGGCGAAAAATTTCCGTGGAAGGCGCTATTCGTGGCGGGCGTCGGCCACCTCGTGCCGGCGGCGCCGATAAAGCCCGGCGCCGCACTCAATGCTGGCGATACCGGCGCCGATGTCGAGGCGCTGCAGTCGATGCTGGCGCTCTATGGCTATGGCGTCGAGATGTCGGGTGTCTACGACAAGCAGACGGAAATCGTGGTAGCGGCCTTCCAGCGACATTTCCGGCGGCGGCTGGTGGATGGTGCAGCGGACAATTCGACGCTCCGCACGCTGGAAAGGCTCCTCGCTTCCGTAAAGGCAGCCCCCGCCAAAGGGTCGCGATAAGTTCCTTAAATTACAATCTGTCATTTAAAGTGAATTGCGTCGCCTTCATTGCCGCCAATTCCGCCTTCAAATGCCTCTCCCGCAAGTCGTTGGGCATCTATCCCCCGGATGATCCGATGTTGAATTGGCACAACTGCGCGAAATTCTTCGCGCGGTTCTAACAGAACAGGACTACATGCAAAAATTGACCGTTGTAGCGGCAGCTGTTGCTGCCGGAGTGATAAGTTTTGCCTTCAATCCGGCAAGCAGCGCCCCTCTAAGCCTTCGGGCGGACAATGGCCTTGCCGCTGCCCCCACGACGACCAAGGCTGCACCGGGCAGCAAAACGCCAAAGATCAAGAGAGCCCCGGCAAAGGTGCAGAAAGCCGCCGCGACCAAGGCGAGGAAATCGACGGCTAAGCGTGCCAAACGCGGCAGAAAGGCGATCGATCTCACCACGACCGCTTCTATCAACACCGGCAAGATCGCCCTGGCGGCGCCCGCCGCGGCCGGCGGGGGCCAATATTCGGCGATCGTTGCCCGCTATGCCGCAAGCTACGGCGTGCCGGTGTCGCTGGCCAAAGCCGTCATCAAGATCGAAAGCAACTATAGGCCGAGCATGGTCGGCAGCGCCGGCGAGATCGGCCTCATGCAGATCAAGCCGGCCACGGCGCGCATGATGGGTTATACCGGTTCGACCAAGGGACTGTTCGATCCCGACACCAACATCAAATTCGGCATGAAGTATCTTGCGATGGCGCAGGGTCTCGGCGGCGGCACCACCTGCGGCACAATCCTGAAATACAATGCCGGTCACGGCGCCAGGCGGATGAATCCGGTTTCGGCCGCTTATTGCAGCAAGGTGAAGGTGCAGATGGCGGCGCTGGGTTCGCCGGCTTAAGCCGGCCCACCGAAGTGGATTTGGGCAATGCGTGTCGGCTTCATGCACGTCGTTGTCCCAGACCGCCGCGCATCCGGGCGCTTTTTCGTTTGCGTTTTCGGGCGGGAATCCCTTTATACGCGCTTGCCAGCTGGCTGGGCGGCCGCACCCGCGAGAACCGAAAGGTTGCGGGTGAGGAAAGTCCGGGCTCCATGGAGACACGGTGCCGGCTAACGGCCGGCGGGGGCGACCCCAGGGAAAGTGCCACAGAAAGCAAACCGCCACGGCATTGCCGGGGCAAGGGTGAAAGGGTGGGGTAAGAGCCCACCGCGCGACTGGCAACAGAAGCGGCAGGGCAAACCCCACCGGGAGCAAAACCGAATAGGGGCGGTGCGAGGGGAAACCTTCGAGGGCTGTTTCCGGCCCACCGTCCGGGTAGGTTGCGTGAGGCGCATGGCAACATGCGCCCAAGATGAATGGCCGCCACGTTCTCGCCGCAAGGCGAGGGCCATACAGAACCCGGCTTACAGGCCAGCTGGCATTTTTCAAATCGCGGTAGCGGCACGAAATCAGAAGGTTACGCCGGAAGGCGTGCCTTTTGATTCAAGGTGAGGCGCAATCGCCCTGAACGCGATGACCTGTTCCTTGAAGCTGGTGCGATTAAATCGTACCTTGAAGGAGGAACAGGAGCGCATCATGGGCCAGGTCGACAAACGCAGCATCACACTTTCGCCGGAGCTGGCAGCCGCGGTTGACGATGTGGTCGCGGCTGGCGAATACGCCTCGGCCAGCGAAGTGATCCGCGATGCGCTCAGGCAATGGAAGGAGCGGCGCGATCTGCTCGGCTACAGCGTCGAAGAGCTGCGGAAACTGGTGCAGGAGGGGATCGACAGCGGGCCGGCCCTCGACGGTCCGTCGGTCATCGAACGAGCGCGTGCCAAATATCGCAAGATGGCTGAAGCGAAAGGCTTCGAAGAGTGAGATATCGGCTGCTTCCTCAAGCGGCGGTCGATCTCGAAGACATCGGCGACTACATCGCCAGCCATAGTCCCAATGCCGCGGTCCGGTTCGTAGACGCCATGGAGAGGAGGTGGAGCTTGCTCGGCCCGCATCCTTTTTCAGGTGCTCCACGCGACGATATCGCGCCCGGTATCCGCCATCTGGTGGTTGGCGAATACCTTACCTTGTACCGGGTCGATCACGATGCGATCGAGATTGTCCGCGTATTACACGGTCGACGCAAGATCGAAGCGGATGATGTGAACCCGTGACAGATCTGCTCAGCTTGCAATCTTGTCCAGCGACGCCTCGATCGCCTGCCACAGTTCCTCGACCGGCTCGCAGCCGATCGCCAGGCGAACGAAGCCGGGCGGCACGGCATCGCCGCGTTTCGAGCGCCGCTCCGCCGATGTGTGCACGCCGCCGAAGGACGTTGCCGCTTCGATAAGCCGACAGCCGTCGATGAACGCCTCGGCCTGTTCTTCGGAGGCGAGTTCAAAGGAAATCAGGAAGCCGAAGCGCTCCATCTGGGCGCGCGCCAGATTGTGCGAGGCATCGCCTTCGAGTCCCGGAAAGCGCAGGCAGCTGACGGCGCGATGGTCCTTCAGCCGGCGTGCGATCGTTTCGGCCGACGAGCACATGCGGTCGAAACGCACTTCCAGCGTTTCGAGGCCGCGATGTACGAGCCAGGCCTCGAACGGACCGGGGATGCCGCCGGCCGTCTCGCGCCAATCCTTCACCCTGGCGACAATGTCGGGATCGCGGCTGGCGACATGGCCGAAGAGCACGTCGGAATGGCCATTGATCGCCTTGGTGTCGGCAGAGACCACGATGTCGGCGCCAAGATCAAGCGGGCGCTGGCCGAAGGGCGTCATGGTCGTGTTGTCGACGACCAAGGTGCCTCCTTGCGCATGCACGGCCTTGGCGACGGCGGTGATGTCGCAAATGTCCAGTCGCGGGTTCGACGGACTTTCGACGAAGACCGCCCGGTAGCCGGCGAAGCCGCCATCGAGCATGCTTGCCGTCGGCCTCTCGTCATAGGCGACGCCGAGCGGTTTCAGGAAACGCTCGGCCAAGGCCCGCGTCGTGTGATAGCCATCCGAAGGCAAGAGGATGCGGTCGCCCGATTTGACGAGCGCGAAGAAAGCCGCGGAAATCGCGGCCATTCCCGACGGGAAGGCGACGCATTGCGCATCTTCCAGATGGCCAAGCGCATGCTCGAGCGCATGCCAGGTCGGGTTGCTGAAGCGGCCGTATTGATCGAAGCCGGTCGCGTCGCCCGGCGCGTGGAAGATCGAAGCCATGGTCAGCGGCAAGGGGATAGGATCGCCCTTGGCGAAATCGGCGCTGCGCAGATGGGCAAGTGTCGCGGCGCGTGACTTCGCAGTGTCGGACATCAGTTGGATCCTTGGTTAGGGCAGAAAACCTCAACCGACGCTATGCGCGCCGGCTGTGCGCATCAAGCCGCGTCTTTTTGGGCCAGAGGGCTCTAAACGCTTCGTTAGGCTTAATAGACGATAAAGACGAGACGTGCCTTCAGCCTGCGCTTTCTGGTTGTGGTCCGCGTGTTTGTGATACCTATTCCCGTTGACGCCCATAGTGCCCCATGATATCCCATTCGCATCATCAAGCTTTCGTTCCGCGTCAGGGTGAAGCGTACGCCAATCGGGCAGCCGCGGCGGCTGTGCGTTTGTCGGTTTTCGCCCCGGTGAATGAAGCGATTTGCCGCAAGCGCGGCGAGGGCGCGGAGAACAACATGAGGGGTGCAGCGGCGCCAGCGGCTGTAGAGTCTATTGGACCGGTTTCTGTCGAACACGGTGAGCAGGATCGATGCGAAGGGACGGGTGTCCGTTCCGGCGCATTTCCGCGCCGTGGTGCAGAAACGCGGCTATTCGGAACTCTACGCGCTGCGCTGCCTGGACCTGTCGGCGATGGATGTCGGTGGGCTCGACCTGCTCGACCGCTACGAGCAGCGGATCGCGCTGGAGGACCCGTTCCTGCAGACGGCGGACGACATGTCGTTCTTCTGCCATGGCGACGGGACGTTTCTGAAGCTGGACCAGGACGGCCGCATCACCATGACCGATTTCATCCGCGAGCACACGGGCATCTCGAACGAGGTGGCCTTTGTCGGCCGCGGCAATTTCTTTCAAGTCTGGGAGCCGGGACGGCTTGCCGTCTATGGGGCGCAGGCGCGGGCCAGGCTTTTGCAGCTTCGGCAGGGGACGAAGCCCGGGGAGCGATCGGAATGATGGCTGGCCACGGCGATGACCCTCACGCCGTTGGCGGACTGGCCCGTCACATTCCGGTCCTCCTTGCCGAGGTGCTCGACGCGCTTGCGCCGAAGGCCGGCGAGACGATCGTCGACGGGACATTCGGCGCCGGCGGCTACACCAGCGCCATCCTCGATCGCGGCGCTTCCGTCGTTGCCATCGACCGCGACCCGGACGCAATCGCGGCGGGCAGGGCGCTCGAACGACAGGCCGGCGGCAGGCTGAGACTTGTCCAGGCGCCGTTCTCGACGCTGGACGAGCATGTCGAGAGCGCCGATGGCGTGGTGCTCGACATCGGCGTTTCCTCCATGCAACTCGACCAAGCCGAGCGCGGCTTTTCGTTTCGCGCCGACGGGCCGCTCGACATGCGCATGGCGCAGGCGGGTCTCTCCGCCGCCGATGTCGTCAACACCTTCAAGGCGGGCGACCTTGCGCGTATCTTCGGCTTTCTCGGCGAGGAGCGCCATGCCGGCCGCATCGCGCGCATGATCGAAAGCCGGCGCGAGAAGAGGCCTTTCGAGCGCACGCTCGATCTCGCCGACGCCATCGAAACGCATATCGGAAGAGGGCCGAAGGACAAGATCCATCCGGCCACGCGCGTCTTCCAGGCGCTGCGCATCTTCGTCAATGATGAGCTTGGCGAGCTGGCAAGAGCGCTGCTGGCCGCCGAGCGGGCGCTGAAACCCGGCGGACGGCTCGCCGTGGTGACGTTCCATTCGCTGGAAGACCGCATCGTCAAGCGCTTCATCGCCGACCGTTCCGAAGCAGCCAGCGGCTCGCGACATATGCCCGACGCGCCCGTGCGCATTGCCACCTTCCGCAAGGCCGGCGGCGGCGTGACGCCGGGAGAGGCCGAGACGGAGGCCAATCCGCGCGCGCGCTCGGCCAGGCTGCGCGCGGCGATACGCACCGATGCCCCAGCGCGCGCCGGCGACTTTTCGATTTTCGGCCTTCCAAAGCTTCCCGCCGTCGAGCGGCCGGGAGAGAGGTGAGCACGTGTTTCGTACCAGCGACATAGTCCTGATCGCCGTCATGGTCTCGGCCGCCGCCCTGACCTACAAGACGAAGCGCGAAGCCGAAGAACAACAGGCGGCTGTGCAGAAGATCCAGGCGCAGATCCACTACGAGGAAGAGACGATCGATCTCCTCAAGGCGGACTGGAGCCTGCTCACCCAGCCGTCGCGGCTGCAGAAGCTTGCCGATGTCTATAAGAGCCAGCTCGGGCTCGAACCGGTCAACGCGCACCAGATCGGCAGCCTCGACGACATCCCCGTGAAACCCCTGACCATCGAGGACCTCTCCTCGCAGCGGCTTGGCGGCATGGCCGACAATTCCGGGAAGGAGCCATCTGAAGACAAGGATCCGGTGGTCACCGGGAGCACCGTTCAATGATCGGTGGGCTTCCAAGGATCGGCGACCTGCTGAAGCGCCGGAAGAAGCAGGCTGAGGATGGCTCGATCGTCGTCGACGCCGCGCGCAAGGCGACTGGCGGCAAGGCAAGGACGCGCATCGTCATGACGATGGCGGTGTTCTTCACCATCTATTCGACCATTGCCGGCAGGCTCGTCTATCTCGGCATGCAGAATCCCGATCTTTCCGGCGGCCCGGAGAACCGGGTCACAGCATCGCGTCCGGATATCGTGGATCGCAATGGCGAGGTGCTGGCGACCGACATCAAGACGGCGTCGCTGTTTGCCGAGCCTCGCCGCATCGTCGACGCCGACGAAGCGATCGAGAAATTGTCGACCGTGTTGCCGGAGATCGATTACGAGCAGACTTATCGCAAGCTCAAGAGCGGCGCCGGCTTCGTCTGGCTGCAGCGGCAGCTGACGCCGAAGCAGCAATCCGACATCATGGCGCTGGGTGTCCCCGGCCTCGGCTTCCGCACCGAAAAGCGCCGCTTCTATCCGAGCGGCGAGACCTCGTCCTACATCGTCGGCCTCACCAACATCGACAACCAGGGCATCTCCGGCATGGAGAAGTATATCGACGAGCAGGGGCTGAGCGACCTGCAGGCGTCGGGGCTCGCGGTGGCCAAGGATCTCAAGCCGGTCAAGCTTTCGATCGATCTGCGCGTCCAGCATGTGGTGCGCGACGAGATTGCCGCCGGCCTAGAGCGCTATCGCGCACTGGGTGCCGGCGCCGTCGTGCTGAACATCAAGACGGGCGAAGTGATGGCCATGGCCTCGGTGCCGGACTTCGACCCGAACAATCCTTACAACGCCCAAGAAAAAGACCGGCTGAACCGTATGTCGGCCGGTCTCTACGAGATGGGCTCGACCTTCAAGAGCTTCACCTCGGCCATGACGCTCGATTCGGGCAAGGCGACGATGAACAGCCGCTTCGACGCGTCACATCCGATCCGGGTCGGCCATCAGGCCATCCACGATTTCCATGGCAAGAACCGGGTGCTGTCGCTGCCGGAAGTGTTCCTCTATTCGTCCAATATCGGGTCGGCCAGGGAGGCCGAACTGGTCGGCATCGAGGGGCACCGCGAATTCCTGCACCGCCTCGGCATTCTGGACAGGATGCAGACCGAACTGCCGGAAGTCGCCCGCCCGACCGAACCGAAGGTCTGGAAACAGGTCAACTCGTTCACCATCGCCTTCGGCCATGGCGTGTCGACGACGCCTCTGCAGGCTGCCGTCGGCTGCGCGGCGCTGATGCAGGGCTATCTGATCGAGCCGACATTCCTGGTGCGCAGCGAGCAGGATGCAATGGCGGTGGCCAAGAAGGTGGTCAGCGACAAGACGGTCGAAGGCATGCGCTATCTCTATACGCTGAACGCCGAGAAGGGCTCGGCCAGAAATGCCAGGGTCCCCGGTTACCGCGTTGGCGGCAAGACCGGAACGGCCGAGAAGGTCATCAACGGCCGCTACTCCAAGGACTTGAATTTCAACACCTTCGTCGCCGCCTTCCCGATGGACGATCCGCAATTTCTGGTGTTCACAATCGCCGACGCCCCGCATCCTGAAAAGCCCGGGATGACCGACGTCGCCGCCAACAATGCGGGGGTTATGGCCGGCAACATCATCAGGCGCTCAGCGGCCATGCTTGGCGTGAAGCCAGATTTCAGCCATGAAAATGGTGCAACGCTGGTTTCCTATCAGTGATTCTTGCGGCGCGCCGGCAACTGCGCGCTATTTTGTTGCGGTGAACGGGACTCAATGCATCTAAAAGATCTAGCCGGTGTCCTACCTGTCGAGGGAACAGCTTCCCGCGATCTGGAGGTGACCGGACTTTCCTCCGATTCCCGCTCGGTCAAGACCGGCGTCGTCTTCTTCGCCCTTGCCGGCAGCAAGGCCGACGGTTCGACCTATGCGGCCGATGCCGCGGCCCGAGGCGCTGCGGCGATCGTCACCGGCCGGGGCACGACCGTTTCAGGCCTGTCGATCCCGGTTCTCGCCGTCGATGATCCGCGCCTGGCGCTGGCGCTCAGCGCGGCGCGCTTCTTCGGGCGCCAGCCGCAGACCATGGTTGCCGTCACCGGCACCGCCGGCAAGACATCCGTCGCCGCCTTCACCCGCCAGATTTGGGAGCAGGCGGGTTTTGCCGCCGCCTCGATCGGTACGACCGGTGTCGTTGCGCCCGGCCGCAACGAATATGGCTCACTGACGACGCCCGATCCGGTGGCGCTGCACCGACTGCTCAAGGAACTGGCGGATGCAGGCGTCACCCACGCCTCGATGGAAGCCTCGAGCCACGGTCTCGACCAGCGCCGCCTCGACGGGGTGAAGCTGGCGGCCGGCGCTTTCACCAATCTCGGCCGCGACCACATGGATTATCATCCGACGGTCGAGGATTATCACCGCGCCAAGCTGCGCCTGTTCGACACGCTGCTGCCGAAGGGCGCGCCCGCCATCGTCTTTGCCGACGACCCGTGGTCGGAGCCCACGATCAGGGCCACAAAGGCGGCGGGCCTGAAGGTGTTGACCGTCGGTCGCCATGGCGATTTCCTGACACTCAAGCGGGTCGAGCATGAGCGCCATCGCCAGCGCGCCGAGGTCGTGGCGGACGGCGTGCTGCACGAGGTCGACCTGCCATTGGCCGGCGATTTCCAGATCGCCAACGCGCTGGTCTCGGCGGGCCTTGCCATCTCGACCGGAACGCCGGCAAGCAAGGCCCTGGCGGCACTGGAAAAATTGCAGGGCGCTCCGGGCCGGCTCGACCTCGTCGGCACCACCGCCGCCGGCGCCCCCGTCTATGTCGACTACGCGCACAAGCCCGATGCGCTGGAGAATGTGCTGACCTCGGTCCGGCCTTTCACCACGGGCCGCGTCGTCGTGGTGTTCGGCTGCGGCGGCGACCGCGATCGGGGAAAAAGGCCGATCATGGGCGAGATCGCGACGCGGCTCGCCGATATCGTCATCGTCACCGACGACAACCCGCGCACGGAAGTGCCCGAAACGATCCGCGCGGCGATCCTCGCAGCGGCGCCGGGCGCCATCGAGATCGGCGATCGCCGCAAGGCAATCCACGAGGCGGTTGCGATGCTTCGCGCCGGCGACACGCTTATCGTCGCCGGCAAGGGGCATGAGGAGGGCCAGACCGTCGGCACCGAAACCTTCCACTTCTCCGACCATGAGGAAGTGCGCGAGGCGCTCAAGGAGCGCGTCGCATGAGTTTGCTGTGGACGTCGGAAGCGCTGGTCGAAGCCATGGGCGGCAGGCCGATCGGCTCGCTGCCGGAGGGCATCACCGGCATTTCGATCGACAGCCGCAGCCTGGAACCAGGAAACGCCTTCTTCGCCATCAAGGGCGAAGCGATGGACGGCCATGATTTCGCGACAGCCGCGGTCAAGGCCGGAGCGGCCGTTCTGGTCGTCGCCGAGGGCAAGCTGCCCTCGCTCGGTCGGCTGACGGCGCCGATGATCGTCGTGCAGGACGTGCTTGCGGCTCTCGAGAAGCTCGGTGTGGCCGCCCGAGCCCGCTCGAAGGCCAGGATCATCGCGGTCACGGGCTCGGCCGGCAAGACGACCACCAAGGAAGCGCTGCGCCATGTGCTGTCGGCGGTTGGCAAGGTGCACGCCTCGGCGCAGTCATTCAACAACCATTGGGGCGTGCCGCTGACGCTGGCGCGCATGCCGCAGGACTGCGACTACGCGGTCTTCGAGATCGGCATGAACCATCCGGGCGAGATCAGGCCGCTGGTCAAGATGGTCAGGCCGCATGTCGCCATCGTGACGATCATCGCCGCCGCCCATCTCGGCTTCTTCAAGAACCTCGACGAGATCGCCACGGCCAAGGCCGAGATTTTCGAGGGGATCGAGCCCGGCGGCGCCGCGCTGCTCAACCGCGACGATCCACGCTGGAAGCTGCTCGGGAAAATGGCGAAAGAGGCGGGAGTCGAGCATGTCTTCGGCTTCGGCGAAAATCCCCGTTCGGCCTTCCGCCTTGTCGGTTGCGAGCTTCATGCCGACCATTCCGACATCGCCGTCAAGCTCGGCAAGAAGGATCTGACCGCCCGTGTCGGGGCGCCTGGCCGCCACATCGTGCAGAACGTGCTGGCGGTGCTCGGCGCCGCGCAACTGGTCGGTGCAGACCTCGACAAGGTCGCGGCCGCGCTTGCGGATCTTTCGGCCGAGCGCGGGCGGGGCCGGCGCCATGTCCTGCATCATCCCAACGGGCCGATCACGCTGATCGACGAAAGCTACAACGCCAATCCGGCGTCGATGGCGGCGGCCATGGCGCTGCTCAACGCTACGCCTGTCTCGGGCGAGGGCCGGCGCATCGCGGTGCTCGGAGACATGCTGGAGCTCGGCAGCCATTCGGCCAAGCTCCACGCGGCGCTTGCCGGGCTGATCGTCGGCACGGGCACGCGCAACGTCTTTCTCGGCGGGCCGGAAATGCAGGCGCTGGCCGACGTCCTGCCGTCAGACATCGCAACCGAGTATCGATCGGAAGCGGAAGAACTGAAGCCGATCGTGATCTCCGCGCTCAGGCCCGGCGACGTGGTGATGGTCAAATCATCGAAAGGCATCGGGTTTTCAAAGCTGGTCGAGGCGTTGCTCGGCAAATTTCCGGCGGAAGCCACAAATATTAAGCCGACCTAGGTCGGGCTCCGGGGGACGGAAAAACCATGTTCACATTGCTCGTCGATTTCGCGGACAAAATCTCGTTCTTCAACGTCTTCCGCTACATCACTTTTCGCACCGGCGGCGCGCTGATCACGTCGGCGCTGATCGTCTTCATCTTCGGGCCGACGATCATCAATTCGCTGCGCCTGCGGCAAGGCAAGGGCCAGCCGATCCGCGCCGATGGCCCGCAGACCCATTTCAAGAAGGCCGGAACGCCGACCATGGGCGGGCTGATGATCCTGTCCGGCATCATCGGTTCGTCGCTCTTATGGGCTAACCTGTCCAGCATCTATGTCTGGGTGGTGCTGCTGGTCACCGTCGGCTTCGGCTCGATCGGCTTTTACGACGACTATCTCAAGGTCACCAAGCAGTCGCATCTGGGCTTCTCCGGCAAAGCGAGGCTGGCGATCGAGTTCATCGTCGCGGCAATCGCCGCGTGGGTGATCATGCACAACGGCCAGGCGCCGTTCTCGTCGTCGCTGACCTTCCCCTTCGCCAAGGAATTCCTCATCAACCTCGGCTGGTTCTTCATCCCGTTCTCCTGCTTCGTCATCGTCGGCGCCGGCAATGCGGTGAACCTGACCGACGGCCTCGACGGTCTGGCGATCGTGCCGATCATGATCGCGGCGGCGTCCTTCGGCGTCATCGCCTATCTTTCGGGCAACGCGGTCTTCGCCGAATATCTGCAGATCCACTTCGTTCCCGGCACCGGCGAGCTCGCCGTCGTGCTCGGCGCGGTGATCGGCGCGGGCCTTGGCTTCCTCTGGTTCAACGCGCCGCCGGCCGCGATCTTCATGGGCGACACCGGCTCGCTGGCGATGGGCGGCCTGATCGGCACCATCGCGGTCGCCACCAAGCACGAGATCGTGCTGGTCATCGTCGGCGGCCTGTTCGTGGTCGAGATCCTGTCGGTCATCATCCAGGTCGGCTACTTCAAGATGACCGGCAAGCGCGTTTTCCTGATGGCGCCGATCCATCACCATTTCGAAAAGCTCGGCTGGACCGAAAGCCAGGTGGTGATCCGCTTCTGGATCATTGCCGTCATCCTGGCGCTGGTCGGCCTCTCCACCCTCAAGCTGAGATAGGACACCGCTTGGTCCCCGCCTTTTCCTTTTCAGGCAAACGCGTTTCGCTCTTCGGGCTTGGCGGCTCGGGGATCGCCACCGCGCATGCGCTGATCGCGGGGGGCGCCGAGGTGCTGGCGTGGGACGACAATCCGGACAGCGTCGCCAAGGCGGCGGCCGCGGGGATTGCGACCGGCGATCTGCACACCGCCGACTGGCAGCACTTCGCCGCCTTCGTTTTGTCGCCAGGGGTACCGCTGACGCATCCCAAGCCGCATTGGACGGTGGAGCTGGCGCGCGGCGCCGGCGTCGAGGTCATCGGCGATATCGAGCTGTTCTGCCGCGAGCGCATCAGCCGCGCGCCGGCAGCACCTTTCATCGCGATAACCGGCACCAACGGCAAGTCCACGACGACGGCGCTGACGGCGCATATCCTGAAATCGGCGGGCCGCGACACGCAGATGGGCGGCAATATCGGCCGTGCCATCATGACGCTCGATCCGCCCGAGCCGACACGGCATTATGTGGTCGAGTGCTCGTCCTACCAGATCGATCTCGCGCCCTCGATCAATCCGACCGCCGGCATCCTGCTCAACCTGACGCCGGACCATCTCGACCGGCATGGCACGATGGCGCATTACGCCTCGATCAAGGAAAGGCTGGTCGCCGGCTCAGACACCGCGATCATCGGCGTCGACGATTCCTGGTGCGCCCAGATCGCCGACCGCCTGGAGCGCGCCGGCCGGCAGGTCATCCGCATTTCCAAGCGCCTGCCACTGACCGACGGCTATTTCGCCGACGGCACCAATCTGATGGAAGCCGTGCATGGCCGCTACAGCCGCGTCGCCTTCCTCGAAGGCATCGGCTCGCTGCGCGGCCAGCACAATGCGCAGAATGCGCTGGCCGCCGTTGTCGCCTGCCTGAAGGTCGGGCTCGATCTCGGCGAGATCCAGGCCGGGCTCGAAAGCTTCCCCGGGCTGGCGCACCGCATGGAGCAGGTCGGCCGCAAGGACCATGTGCTGTTCGTCAACGATTCCAAGGCGACCAATGCCGATGCGGCAGCGCCCGCGCTGTCGAGCTTCGCCAACCGTATCTACTGGATCGCCGGCGGCCTGCCCAAGGAAGGCGGCATCGAGCCGCTGCGCGGCTTCTTCCCGCGCATCGCCAAGGCCTATCTGATCGGCGAGGCGGCGCCCGCCTTTGCGGCGACGCTCGGCGAGACGGTGCCTTACGAGATATCCGGAACGCTGGCGGCGGCGGTGGAGCATGCCGCCGCCGACGCGGCAAAGGACACCGGCGGCGAGGCCGTGGTGCTGCTTTCGCCGGCTTGCGCCAGTTTCGACCAGTTCAAGAATTTCGAAGTTCGCGGCGAAGCCTTCAGGCAAGCTGCGACTGCTATAGATGGTGTGAAACCCATCGGAGGGCCACGTTGATGCAAAGCCGTCTCGACAAAAGTCCTGTCGCAACCTGGTGGTGGACGATCGATCGCTGGTTCCTGGCCGCGTTCCTGTCGCTGATGGGGCTTGGCATTATCTTGTCCTTCGCGGCGAGCCCCGCGGTGGCCGAGCGTATCGGCCTCGACAGCTTTCACTTCGCCACCAGACAGGTCATCTTCACCATCCCGGCGCTGATCGTCATGCTTGCGGTCTCCTTCCTGGAGGCGCGGCAGATACGGCGCATGTCGCTGGTGATGCTCTGCATCATGCTGGTGCTGATGGTGGCGGTGCTCTACGTCGGCGTCGAGGTGAAGGGGGCGCGGCGCTGGGTGTCGCTCGCCGGGCTTTCCATTCAGCCATCCGAATTCCTGAAGCCGGCCTTCGTCGTCATCTGCGCCTGGCTCTTTGCCGAGCATAAGCGCCAGCCCGATATTCCCGGCAACCTGTTCGCCCTCCTGCTGCTTGTGCTGGTGGTCTCTCTCCTGGTCGCTCAGCCCGACCTCGGCCAGACCATGCTGGTGACCGGCACATGGGGTGTCATGTTCTTCATGGCCGGCCTGCCGTGGCTGTGGATCATGGCCCTCGGCGTCATCGGGGCGAGCGGCCTGTTCGCGGCCTATTCGGTGTTCCCGCACGTTGCCTTGCGCATTGACAAGTTTCTGACCGGCGAAGGCGATACCTTCCAGGTCGACATGGGCCGCGAGGCACTCATCAACGGCAGTTGGTTCGGCGTTGGGCCGGGCGAAGGAACCGTCAAGCGCATTGTTCCGGATGCTCATACCGACTTCGTCTTCTCGGTCGCGGGCGAGGAGTTCGGCCTCATCATGTGCTTCTTCATCATGTCGATCTTCGCCTTCATCGTGCTGCGCGGCTTGAGCATCGCGCTCAAGGAGCAGGATGATTTCACCCGCTACGCGGTTGGCGGCCTCGTCACCGTCTTCGGCCTGCAATCGGCCATCAACATGTGCGTGAACCTGCAGCTGATGCCGGCCAAGGGCATGACGCTGCCCTTCATCTCCTATGGCGGCTCCTCGCAGATCGCCATCGCCGTCTCGATGGGCATGGTGCTCGCATTGACGCGCAAGCGTCCGGAAAAGCGCAAGCAGATGGGCTTCGTCCTCTCGCAGCGCGCAATGCCGGCGGAATGAGGCAGGATGGCAAAGGGTGTGATCCTGCTTGCAGCCGGCGGAACGGGCGGACATCTGTTTCCGGCCGAGGCGCTGGCGCATGAGCTGATCGAACGCGGCTGGAAGGTGCATCTCGCCACCGACCGTCGCGCCGAGCGTTATTCCGGCCAGTTTCCGGCCGCCGACATCCACGCGATCGCCTCGGCGACGCTGGGATCGAGGAATCCGGTCGCGGTGATCTCGGCCTTCTGGAAAATCTGGCAGGGCGTGCGCGAAGCGGGAAGGATCATCGCCAGGATCAAGCCGGAGGCGGTCGTCGGCTTCGGCGGCTATCCGACGCTGCCGCCGCTCTATGCGGCGACAAGGCGAAGAGTGCCGACGCTGATCCATGAGCAGAACGCCGTCATGGGCCGCGCCAACAAGGCGCTTGCCAGCCGCGTCGATGCGATTGCCGGCGGCTTCCTGCCGGAGGGCGCCAGCGCTGACGGCGCAAAGACGGTGACCACCGGCAATCCGGTCAGGCCGCAGGTCCTCGAGGCAGCGAAGACGCCTTACGTGGTACCGAACGAGGGCGAGCCGTTCCGTTTCCTGGTGTTCGGCGGCAGCCAGGGCGCGCAGTTCTTTTCCGATGCGGTTCCAGCAGCGATCGCGCTTTTGCCGCAAGACCTGCGCAAACGGCTGGCGATCACCCAGCAGGCGCGCGCCGAGGATGTGGCGCGGGTGAAGGCCGCCTATGCCGAACTCGGCGTCGACGTCCAGGTTTCGCCCTTCTTCACCGACATGGCGGCGCGCATGGGGGCGGCGCATCTGGTGATGTCGCGCTCCGGCGCCTCGACGGTTTCGGAAATCGCCGTCATCGGCCGGCCGGCGCTGCTGGTGCCTTATCCGCATGCGCTCGATCACGACCAGGCGGCGAATGCCGCGGCCCTTGCCGCCGCCGGCGGGGCCGAACTCCACCCGCAATCGACGCTGTCGGCGGAGCGGATCGCCGAGTTGGTCGGTGGGCTGATGAAGGCTCCGAACCGGCTGGCGACCATGGCCGCCGCCGCCCGCTCGGCCGGGAAACCGAACGCGGCGCAGTTGCTCGCCGATCTGACAGAGGCTATTGCGTCCGGCAAAACGGTTTCGGACTACAGGAGGACGCGCGCATGAAGATGCCGCAGACGATCGGCCTTGTGCATTTCATCGGCATCGGCGGCATCGGCATGAGCGGCATCGCCGAGGTGCTGCACAATCTCGGCTACAAGGTGCAAGGGTCCGACCAGACCGACGGCGCCAATGTGCAGCGGCTGCGCGACAAGGGCATCGAATGCTTCGTCGGCCACAAGGCCGAGAATCTCGGCGACGCCGAAGTCGTGGTCGTTTCGACCGCTATCAAGAAATCCAACCCGGAACTGAAAGCCGCGCGCGAAAAGTTGCTGCCGATCGTCCGCCGAGCCGAGATGCTGGCCGAACTGATGCGCTTCCGTCAGGCCGTTGCCATCGGCGGCACGCATGGCAAGACGACGACCACCTCCATGGTGGCGACGCTGCTCGAGGCCGGCGGGCTCGACCCGACCGTCATCAACGGCGGCATCATCAACGCCTACGGCACCAATGCGCGCATGGGCGATGGTGAGTGGATGGTGGTCGAAGCCGACGAGAGCGACGGCACCTTCCTGAAGCTGCCGGCCGACATCGCCGTCGTCACCAACATCGATCCCGAGCATCTCGACCACTATGGCAGCTTCGACAAGGTGCGCGAGGCCTTCCGCCAGTTCGTCGAGAACGTCCCGTTCTACGGCTTCGGCGTGATGTGCACCGACCACCCGGAAGTGCAGGCGCTGGTCGGCCGCATCGAGGACCGGCGCGTCATCACCTATGGCGAGAACGCGCAGGCCGATGTGCGCTTCACCAACCACCGGATGCAGGGCGCGATCTCCGAATTCGATGTCGTGATCCGCGATCGCAAGGGGCGGGGCACGACTTCGATAAAGGACCTGCATCTGCCGATGCCGGGCCAGCACAACGTCTCCAACGCGACGGCGGCGATCGCCGTCGCGCATGAGCTTGGTCTCTCGGCCGAGGCGATCAAGAAGGGCCTGTCGTCCTTCGCCGGCGTCAAGCGGCGCTTCACCCATACCGGTTCGTGGAACGGCGTCGAGGTGTTCGACGATTACGGTCACCATCCGGTCGAGATCGCGGCGGTGCTGAAGGCCGCGCGCAGCGCGACCAAGGGGCGTGTGATCGCCATCGCGCAGCCGCATCGCTTCACCCGCCTGCACGATCTCTTCGAGGAATTCTCTGTCTGCTTCAACGACGCCGACACAGTGATGGTGGCGCCGGTCTATGCGGCAGGCGAAGAGCCCATCGAAGGCGTGACCTCCGACGCGCTGGTGTCGCGCATCCGCTCGGGCGGCCATCGCGACGCGCGCTATATCGATGGCGCGGCGGCGATCGCGCCACTCATTCGCGAGCTTGCCAAGCCCGGCGACCTTGTCGTCTTCCTCGGCGCCGGCAACATCACGCAATGGGCCTATGCGCTGCCCAAGGAACTGGGTGGGATGCCCTCATGATGCGTGGCCAGGACCTGATCGACAAGCTCGGCGACAAGCTTTCCGGCCTGCGCGGCCGTATCATGCCGAACGCGGAGATGGACAAGATCACCTGGTTCCGGGCCGGCGGCCTGGCCGAGGCGCTGTTCCAGCCGGCCGACGAGGAAGACCTGGCGGCCTTCCTGCGCGCGGTGCCGGAAGAGGTGCCGGTCACGGTGGTAGGCGTCGGCTCGAACCTTCTGGTGCGCGACGGCGGCATTCCGGGCTTCGTCATCAGGCTCTCGGCCAAGGGTTTTGGTGAGGCCGAAGTTGTTTCGTCGATCGGCATCAAGGCGGGCGCTGCTACGCCCGACAAGCGCCTCGCAGCGGTTGCCCACGAGGCCGGTATCGGCGGCTTCCATTTCTACCACGGCATCCCCGGCGCCATTGGCGGCGCGCTCAGGATGAACGCCGGCGCCAACGGCGTCGAGACCCGCGAGCGGGTCGTCGAGGTGAGGGCGCTGGACCGCAAGGGCAATCTCCATACGTTGCTCACTGACGATATGGGCTATGCCTATCGCCACTCATCCGCGCCTTCCGGCCTGATCTTCACCTCAGCTATTTTCGAAGGGTTTCCGGAAGACAAGGCCGCGATCAAGACCGCGATGGATGCCGTGCAGAACCACCGCGAGACGGTGCAGCCGATCCGCGAGAAAACCGGCGGCTCGACCTTCAAGAATCCGGAAGGCACCTCGGCCTGGAAGGAAATCGACAAGGCGGGCTGCCGCGGGCTGATGATCGGCGGCGCGCAGATGTCGCCGATGCATTGCAACTTCATGATCAACACCGGCACGGCCACCGGCTACGACCTCGAATATCTCGGCGAGACGGTGCGGGCGCGGGTGCTCGAGAATTCCGGCATCCGGCTGCATTGGGAGATCAAGCGCCTCGGCAATTTCAGGCCGGGCCACGCCGTGCAGGAGTTCCTCGGGCAGCTTCTTTAGCTTGGGCGGAAGTTCATGTGATACTTGAACTTCCAGCAGTCTGAAATGGCCGCAAACCGTTGCCTTAAAGACTCACAATTCACTTTTTGCGGCTGTTTTCGCGGAAAGTGAATCTCTCGGAATCATAGGCACTTGCCAGCGAATCGACTCTCTGATTCTCTGCCCTAAAGCGTTTCCTGATTTGAGTCGTTCGACGCGTGAATCCGCGTTTTCCGTCTGGGGGGGCAACCTGCCGGAAGACTCGGACTCAATGTTTGGAAATACGGTGGGAATATCGGTTGCAGACCCGGCGTGAGAGGGGATGACGGGAATGAAGAACAAGCATGTGGCTGTCCTCCTGGGTGGATTCTCCTCGGAGCGGCCCGTGTCTCTGTCCTCGGGGAAGGCGTGTGCGGATGCGCTCGAGAATGAAGGCTATCAGGTCACCCGTGTCGATGTTTCGCGCGATGTCGGGTCTGTGCTTGCCGAGCTCAAACCCGACGTCGCCTTCAATGCGCTGCATGGTCCGTTCGGCGAGGACGGCACCATTCAGGGAATTCTCGAATATCTCGGAATTCCCTACACCCATTCGGGCGTGCTCGCTTCGGCGCTGGCCATGAACAAGGAACTGGCCAAGAAGATTGCCAAGGCGTCCGGCATTCCGGTTGCGGAATCCAAGGTGGTCAACCGCTTCGCCGTCCAGAACAAGCATCCGATGAGGCCGCCTTATGTGGTCAAGCCGGTCAATGAGGGATCGAGCTTCGGCGTGGTCATCGTGCATGAGGGGCAGTCGCATCCGCCTCAGGTGATCGGTTCGACCGAATGGCAATATGGCGAGACCGTCATGGTCGAGCGCTACATCCATGGGCGCGAATTGACCTGCGCGGTGATGGGCGACGTGGCGCTCGGCGTCTGCGAGATCATTCCGACCGGGCATTCCTTCTACGACTACGATTCAAAATATGTTCCCGGCGGATCAAAACACGAAATCCCTGCTAAAATTTCACCGAATATTTACCAAAAAATACAGACACTGGCGCTCAAGGCTCATCTTGCCATTGGTTGCCGGGGCGTTTCCCGATCGGACTTCCGTTACGACGACCGTCACTCCGAAAACGGCGAGGTTGTCTGGCTCGAGGTCAACACTCAGCCGGGCATGACGCCGACGTCTCTGGTGCCTGAAATCGCCGCGCAAGCGGGGCACTCGTTCGGCGATTTGTTGAGTTGGATGGTGGAGGACGCTTCGTGTCTGCGTTGAGGTGGGGACAGGGTAATGGCGGTGGCGCGGCTGGTTTCGCGCTGTTCGGCATGTCGCTGTCGTTCGACCGTTTCGTATTGCCCCGTCAGCTCCGCCGGCCGATGCGCGTGCTGGCGCGCATGTGCGGTGGCGAGTATGAGGCGCCGCGCTTTTCGGCGGCGATCCTTTCCGCCGCGTTGATCGCATCCAGCAGCGCCTATGGCGCCTATCTTGGCGGCTACACCGACAGCATCGTGCAGGGCATCACGGCCCGCACCGGTTTTGCCGTCGACCAGGTCAAGGTGGTTGGCAATCGCCAGACGTCCGAGATCGATGTGCTGGACCGGCTGGGCCTCGACGGCTGGACCTCGCTGATCGGCTTCGATGCCGAGGCTGCGCGCGAGCGCATCGCGACGCTGCCATGGGTCGAGGGTGCCGCTGTGCGCAAGATCTACCCGCATACGCTGGAAGTGCGCATCGAGGAGCGCCAGCCCTTCGCGCTTTGGCAGCAGGGCACCTCGGTTTCTGTCATCGAACGGTCGGGCGAGATGATCGCGCCGTTTTCGGGTGGCAAGCAAGCGCTGCTCCCGCTGATTATCGGCACGGGCGCGCCGGCGATGGCGCCGGCCTTTCTCGCCAAGATCGAGCGCTACCCCGCGCTGGCGGCGCGGGTCAAAGGTTACATCCGTGTCGGCGAGCGCCGCTGGGACCTGAGGCTTGAGAACGGCATCACGATCAAGCTGCCGGAAGACGGCGAGGACCAGGCGATCGCCGAACTCGTCAAGCTCGACCATGACAACGGGTTGCTGACCCGTGACATCGCCGCCGTCGACATGCGGCTCCCCGACCGGCTGGTCGTGGAGCTTTCGCCGGAAGCGGCGACGCAGCGTGAAGCCGCGCTCGGCGAAAAGCCGAAGAACCTGGCCAAGCGCAAGGTGGAGAGAAAGATATGAGCTGGCTTGGCGGCAGCGGTGACGCTTCTTCGCGCCGGTCGGGCACGCTCACGGTGCTCGATGTCGGGTCCAGCAAGGTTTGCTGTGTCGTGGCGAAGCTCAAGCCGAACGAGGACGGCAAGCTTCTGCGTGGGCGTTCGCATCGCATCCAGGTGATCGGCATCGGCCACCAGAAGTCGCAAGGCGTGAAGTCCGGCGTGGTGGTGGATCTCGATCGCGCCGAGCATGCCATCCGGCTTGCCGTCGATGCGGCCGAGCGCATGGCCGGGCTCACGGTCGATTCCCTCATCGTCAACATGACGGCCGGCCGGCTGAAGAGCGAAGCCTTTTCGGCGACGATCAATCTCGGCGGTCATCAGGTCGAGGAAGTCGACATCAAGCGGGTGCTCGCCGCCGGTGCCAAGCAGGCGCTGCGGGCCGAGCGCGAGGTGATCCATTCGCTGCCCGTCGGTTTCTCGCTCGATGGCGAGCGCGGCATACGCGACCCGCGCGGCATGGTGGGCGATGCGCTTGGCGTCGACATGCATGTCTTGACTGGCGATGCCGCGCCGATGCGCAACCTCGAGCTTTGCATCAACCGCTCGCACCTGTCGGTCGAGCGGATGGTGGCGACGCCCTATGCCAGCGGACTTGCCTCGCTGGTCGACGACGAGCTCGAAATGGGCGCCGCCTGCATCGATATGGGCGGCGGCACGACGACCATTTCGGTGTTCTCGGAAGGCAAGTTCGTTCATGGCGACGCCATCGCCATCGGCGGCAACCATGTGACGCTCGACATGGCCAAGGGCCTGTCGACCTCGCTCGATGCCGCGGAGCGGCTGAAGGTCATGCATGGCTCGGCGCTGCCCGGCAGCGCCGACGACCGCGACCTCGTCTCGATCCAGCCGATCGGCGAGGAAGGCGATGTGCCGCTGCAGATTCCGCGCTCGGTGATGACGCGCATCATCCGCGCCCGCATCGACGAGACACTGGAGCTTTTGCGCGACCGGCTGAACAAGTCCGGCTACGGCAATGCCGTCGGCAAGCGCGTCGTGCTCACCGGTGGCGCCAGCCAGCTCGCCGGCCTGCCGGAAGCGGCGCGCCGCATCCTCGGGCGCAATGTGCGCATCGGCCGGCCGCTCGGCGTCGCGGGCCTGCCTGAGGCGGCCAAGGGACCGGCGTTCTCGACCCCGGTCGGACTGATGATCTATCCGCAGATGGCGAGCTTCGAGAGCCATTCGGCGAAAGGACTTTCCGGTTTCAGGATGACCGGGACGGGCGGAAAACTGCATCGCATGAGTCAGTGGTTGAGAGACAGTTTTTAATTTGACGGGGACAGCCCCATAGGCGGCCGCAGCGGCGAGGCGGCGGGAAAGGCAAAGGACGGAGACAATGACCATCAATCTGCAGAAGCCGGACATCACCGAGCTTAAGCCCCGTATCACCGTGTTCGGTGTCGGCGGCGGCGGCGGCAATGCCGTGAACAACATGATCACAGCCGGCCTGCGCGGCGTCGAGTTCGTGGTGGCCAACACCGACGCGCAGGCGTTGACCATGTCGAAGGCCGAGCGGCTGATCCAGCTCGGCGCGCATGTCACCGAGGGCCTCGGCGCCGGCTCGCAGCCGGAAGTCGGCCGCGCGGCGGCGGAAGAGTGCATCGACGAGATCATCGATCATCTCTCCAACACCCATATGTGCTTCGTCACCGCCGGCATGGGCGGCGGCACCGGCACGGGCGCTGCTCCGGTCGTTGCCCGCGCGGCGCGCGAGAAGGGCATCCTCACCGTTGGCGTCGTCACCAAGCCGTTCCATTTCGAAGGCCAGCGCCGCATGAAGACGGCCGACATGGGCATCGAGGAACTGCAGAAATGCGTCGACACCCTGATCGTCATCCCCAACCAGAACCTGTTCCGGCTGGCCAATGACAAGACCACCTTCGCCGATGCCTTCGCCATGGCCGACCAGGTGCTCTATTCGGGCGTCGCCTGCATCACCGACCTGATGGTCAAGGAAGGCCTGATCAATCTCGACTTCGCCGACGTCCGTTCGGTGATGCGCGAGATGGGCAAGGCGATGATGGGCACGGGCGAGGCTTCGGGCGAGGGCCGCGCGATGGCCGCCGCGGAAGCCGCGATCGCCAATCCGCTGCTCGACGAGACCTCGATGAAGGGCGCCAAGGGCCTGCTGATCTCGATCACCGGCGGCCGCGACCTCACCCTGTTCGAAGTCGACGAGGCAGCGACCCGCATCCGCGAGGAGGTCGACCAGGACGCCAATATCATCCTGGGCGCCACCTTCGACGAAGAGCTGGAAGGCGTGATCCGCGTGTCGGTCGTGGCCACCGGCATCGACAAGTCGGCGGCCGAAATCGCGGCTGCGCCGATCTCGATCCGCGCGCCGCAGAAGCCGGCCGCCCGCCCGGCGGCGGCTCCGGTTGCCGAAATCCGTCCCGCGCCGGTTCAGCCGCAGGCCTATGAGCCGCGCGCGGCCGATCCGGTCGCCGAGGCGATCCAGCTTGCCGAGGCGAATGCTGCCGCCATGGCACAGCCGCGCCCCGCGCCGGTCGACGACTTCCGGCCGCAGAGCAAGATCTTCCAGGCCCCGCCGGCCCAGCCGCAGCCGCAGCCGGTGGTACCGCAGCAGGTCATGCAGCAGCCCGCGCCGCAGCGCGAGATGCCGCAGCCGATGGCCGCTGCCCCGCAGCGCATGCCGCGCGTGGAGGACTTTCCGCCGGTGGTAAGGGCTGAAGTCGAAGCCAAGGCCCGTCCGGCGGACCATGAGAACAGCGGTCCGATGGGGCTGATCAAGCGGCTGACCAACGGCCTGACCCGCCGCGAGGAAGAGCCGGCCCGGCTCCAGCCGGCGCAGCCGCGCGAGCCGAAGCTGCGCCAGGCCGCGCCCGAGATGCGCCGTCTCGCCAGCCAGGATCCGCAGCTCTACGCGCCGCGTCGCGGCCAGCTCGACGATCAGGGCCGGCTGACACCGCAGGCCCGCACTGTCCAGGAAGACGACCAGCTGGAAATCCCGGCTTTCCTGCGCCGCCAGGCCAACTAACAATACGGCGGACCGCCGATCGTCGATACGGGCCGCCGATCGTTAACGATGTATAACGGTTGTTAACAGGCAGACGAGGTATCGTCTGCCTGTTGCTTTTA
Source organism: Mesorhizobium sp. B3-1-9 (assembly GCF_006439595.1). Classification (NCBI taxonomy): domain Bacteria; kingdom Pseudomonadati; phylum Pseudomonadota; class Alphaproteobacteria; order Hyphomicrobiales; family Phyllobacteriaceae; genus Mesorhizobium; species Mesorhizobium sp. B3-1-9. Next base: position 329,384 of record NZ_VFTJ01000005.1, on the reverse strand, counting down.
TAAAATTAATTGAAAACAGCGGCTTATGAGCTGCTTCTGACACAGTCCCGCAGTTACACGGGGAAAGAAACCGTGATTTGGAGTCTCCAAAGCGGGCCATTATCTTCGCCACGGACTAAAGTCGGTTTGCCGGGATTCGGGGAGTAGCCTGCCTGCCGATCACACAGAGCCGCATGCTCTTGACTATTTTGCCGCCTTTGTGCGAGCGCCAGACCATTCGACTGGCTGCAAGATACCCAAGGCCGATGGAGCGGACGCAGGCATTTTGGGCGTATGGGGTTACTCTTGCACGACTATCAGACGACAGTGAAATCGCGCGCGAGGCTGGCTGGCATCGGCGTTCATAGCGGCAAAACCGTCACCGTTCATTTCCTGCCGGCCGACGCCGACACGGGCATCGTCTTCCATCTTTCGAACGGCGGCGAAGCCCGAGAATTCCGCGCCCTGGTCGCCGAAGTCGGCGCCACGGATCTCTGCACCATGCTTGGCGATCCGACCGGCGAGCATATCGGCACCGTCGAGCATCTGATGGCCACCGTGTTCGGTCTTGGCATCGACAACCTCATCATAGAAATCGACGGTTCGGAAGTCCCTATCCTCGATGGCAGCGCCATGGCCTTCGTCGAAGCCATCGACCAGGCCGGTATCGAGACGCTGGCGGTGAAGCGTCGCTACATCCGCGTCGTCAAGCCGGTGCGGGTGGAAGCCGGTGCGTCCTGGGCGGAGTTCCGCCCCTATGACGGCACGCGATTCGAGATCGAGATCGATTTCGAGAGCCCGGCGATCGGCCGCCAGCAATTCGCTTCCGACATCAATCCCGACATCTTCCGCCGCGACATCGCGCGGGCGCGAACCTTCGGCTTCATGAAAGACGTCGAGCGGCTTTGGGCCGCCGGCTACGCGCTTGGCTCCTCGCTGGAAAACTCGCTGGTCATCGGCGACGACAACCGCGTCATCAATGTCGGCGGGCTGCGCTATCCCAACGAATTCGCCCGCCACAAGACGCTCGATGCGATGGGCGACCTGGCGCTGGCCGGCGCGCGCTTCATCGGCTGCTTCCGCTCCTATCGCGGCGGCCACCGGATGAACGCCTCGGCGCTACGCCGGCTGCTTTCCGACCACACGGCCTTCGAGATCGTCGAAACGAGGCGCCGCGAGCGCGGCCGCGTCGCCGAGATGATCGCCGTCAGCCGGCCGGTCTACGCACCCTGGGTGATCTGATTTTTAACCGTTTTCTGGGTTTGTGGTCAGGCTTGTGTTGCATGGCTGCATCACAGGGGTGCCAAAACGCGCGGCTTTGGCCATAGCGTGGGCTTGCCACAAAAATGTGCGATTGGCCGGACATAGCGTTGCCGGGCAAGGGGATAATGGTTTAAGGCTTCGGCCCGGACCGAAACGACGCCGAAGGGGCGGAATCCAAACATGTTTTTTTCGCGAGTTGGTCAATCGGCAACGCCGCGTCGGGGTGTTTTGCTGGCGCTGTCGGTGATTGCTCCCGCGCTCGTGCTGTCGGCCTGCATGTCCTCCGAGAAGGATGTCAACCTGGCGACCTATGTCGACCAGACCGAGCCGGCCGACGTTCTCTACAACCAGGGCCTGGCCAACATGAATGCCGGCCGCCTCGACGAGGCGAGCAAGAAGTTCGACGCGGTCGACCGCCAGCATCCCTATTCCGAATTCGCCCGCAAATCGATGGTGATGGGCGCTTTCGCCGACTACCGCGCCGGCAATTATGACGAGGCGATCGGTTCGGCCAAGCGCTACCTGACCCTCTATCCCTCGACCGACGACGCGGCTTACGCGCAGTACATCATCGGCCTCTGCTACTATCGGCAGATCAAGGACGTCACCCAGGACCAGAAGGAAGCGCGCCAGACCATCCAGACCATGCAGGATCTGGTGACGCGCTGGCCGAACTCGGAATATGTCGGCGACGCCAAGGACAAGATCCGCTTCGCCAACGACCAGCTCGCCGGCAAGGAGATGCAGATCGGCCGCTACTATCTCGAGCGCCGCGAATACATCGCCGCAGTGAAGCGGTTCCGCACCGTGGTCGAAAACTATTCCAACACCCGCCATGTCGAGGAGGCGCTCGCGCGGCTGACCGAGTCCTACTATGCGATGGGCCTGACCTCGGAAGCGCAGACGGCCGCGGCGGTGCTCGGCCACAATTATCCGGACAGCTCGTGGTACAAGGATTCCTACAAGCTCCTGCAGAGCAACGGGCTTGAACCGCGCGAAAATGCCGGGTCGTGGATTTCCAAGGCCGGGAAGCTGATCACCGGCGCCTGAAGCTTGCGATGCTGTCCAGACTGTCGATCCGCGATATCGTCCTGATCGAGAAGCTGGATATCGACTTCCTGCCTGGGCTTTCGGTGCTGACCGGCGAAACCGGCGCCGGCAAATCCATCCTGCTCGATGCGTTGTCGCTGGCGCTTGGCGCCCGCGGCGATGCCTCGCTCGTCCGCCATGGCGCCGCGCAAGGCCAGGTCATCGCCGTGTTCGACGTGCCGCGCAACCATCCGGCACGCGCGTTGCTCGCCGGAAACGATATCGAGGACGATGGCGACATCATCCTGCGCCGCGTGCAGACGGCCGATGGCCGCACCCGCGTCTTCGTCAACGACCAGCCCTCCAGCGTCACCCTGATGCGCGATGTCGGCCGCGCGCTGGTTGAGATCCACGGCCAGCATGATGAGCGGGCGCTGGTCGATCCCGGCGCGCATCGTGAATTGCTGGACAGTTTCGGCGGCCATCTGGGCGCCGTGCGCGGCACGGGCGAAGCCTGGCGGTACTGGCGAAACTGCGAGCAGGAGCTTTCGCGGCATCGTGCCAAGGTCGAGGCGGCGGCGCGCGAGGCCGATTATCTGCGCGCTTCCGTCGCCGAGCTCGCAAAGCTCGACCCGCAGCCGGGCGAAGAAACGGAGCTTGCGGAATTGCGCGCGACGATGATGCGCGTCGAAAAGATCGCCACCGAAATCCATGATGCGCAGGATGTGCTGTCGGGGCCGTCCTCGCCCTTGCCGCAGCTCGCCAGCCTGTTGCGGCGACTGCAGCGCAAGTCCAGCGAAGCGCCCGGCCTGCTCGACGATGTGGTCAAATCGCTCGATGAAGCGATGATCTCGCTCGACGCCGCGCAGTCTGGCGTGGAAGCAGCGCTTCGTGCCACCGAATATGATCCGCAGCGTCTGGAGAAGGCGGAAGAGCGTCTGTTTGCGCTGCGCGCCGCCTCTCGCAAGCACAGTGTCGCGGTCGACGATCTGGCGCAACTGCGCGACACGATGGTGGCCGATCTTGCCGATCTCGATGCCGGCGAGGAACGGCTGCACGCGCTGGCCAAGCAGGCCGCCGCGGCGCGCGAGGCCTACGATATTTCCGCGGCGCAGCTTTCGTCGCTGCGCCATGCGGCGGCTGGGGGACTGACCAAGGCGGTGATGGCGGAACTGCCGGCGCTCAAGCTCGAGCGGGCCGAGTTCATCGTTGAGATGGGAAGCGATGCCGAAAGCCGCATGGAAGAAGGCATCGACCAGGTCGAATTCTGGGTGCGGACCAATCCAGGCACCCGGCCGGGGCCGATGATGAAAGTCGCCTCGGGCGGCGAGCTCTCGCGCTTCCTTTTGGCACTGAAGGTGGCGCTTGCCGATCGCGGCTCGGCGCCGACCCTGGTGTTCGACGAAATCGATACCGGTGTCGGCGGCGCGGTGGCCGACGCCATCGGCCAGCGGCTGGCGCGGTTGTCGAAGCGGGTGCAGGTGCTTTCGGTCACACATGCGCCGCAGGTCGCGGCACGCGCCGCGACGCATTTCCTGATCTCGAAATCCGGCGGCAAGGAGCGTGTGGCCACCGGTATTGTCGAAATGGACCGCGCCGCGCGCCAGGAAGAAATCGCGCGCATGCTGGCCGGCGCCACCATCACCGACGAGGCCCGCGCCGCCGCGGAGCGGTTGCTGCGCGAGAATACCGCCGCGGCTTAAGATTTCTGGACGCTGGCAGGCTGAGTCAGCAGATGGCTGCATCCCGCTGTTCAGCAATGATTTCTTCGCAACCCGACTCCCTCGCAGCGAATCCTGATTTATAGTGGCGCGCCACAATCCAGGGATCAATGCATGTCGGAAAAACCAGTCGAATCGCTGACCGAAGGCGAGGCCGCGGAGGAGCTGAAGCGGCTGGCGGCGGAGATCGCCGAACATGACCGGCGCTATCATGCCGAGGATGCACCGACGATCACCGATGCCGAATATGACACGCTGCGGCGGCGCAACCTCGCTCTTGAAGAGCATTTTCCTGGCCTGATACGTGAGGATTCGCCGTCGCTGCGGGTTGGCGCCGCGCCCGCGGAGGGCTTTACCAAGGTGCGGCACGCGGTGCCGATGCTCAGCCTCGCCAAGGCCTATACCGACCAGGACGTTGCCGATTTCATCGAGCGCGGCCGGCGTTTCTTCGACCGCGACAAGGATCTCGATATCGCCTTCACCGCCGAGCCGAAGATCGACGGGCTGTCGGCTTCACTGCGTTACGAGAACGGCGTGTTCGTGCAGGGCGCGACGCGTGGCGACGGCGCCGTCGGCGAGGACATCACCGCCAATCTGAAGACGATTGCCGACATCCCGAAGACGCTGAAGGGGTCGGGCTGGCCGGAGACGATCGAAATCCGCGGCGAAGTCTACATGACCTATGCCGAATTCGAGGCGCTGAAGCAGCGCTCGGCGGCCGTCGGCGGCCAAGATTACGTCAATCCGCGCAATACGGCTGCCGGATCGCTCCGCCAGAAGGACCCGTCGGTCACCGCCAGCCGCAATCTGAAATTCTTCGCCTATGCCTGGGGCTATACGACGGCGGATCCGGCTCCCACCCAGTACGATTCGGTGCAGAAATTCGCCGAGTGGGGGTTCAAGGTCAGCCCGCTGATGGTGCGGGCGAAGTCGATCGACGAACTCATCGCGCACTACCATCGCATCGAGGAGCAGCGCTCCTCGTTGGGCTACGACATCGATGGCGTCGTCTACAAGGTCGACCAGTTGGAGCTGCAACGCCGCTGGGGTTTCGTCACCGGCGAGCCGCGCTGGGCGGTCGCCCACAAATTCCCGGCCGAGCAGGCGATGACGACGGTCGAGAAGATCGACATCCAGGTCGGCCGTACCGGCACGCTGGCGCCGGTGGCGCGGCTGGCGCCGGTCACAGTCGGCGGCGTGGTGGTCGAGAACGTCACGCTGCACAACGAAGACTACATCAAGGGTTTCGACAGCAACGGCCAGCCGATCCGCGACGGTATCGACGTGCGCAACGGCGACACGGTGGTCATCCAGCGGGCAGGCGACGTCATCCCGCAGATCGTCAGCGTCGTCATCGACAAGCGGCCGGCCGGCGCGGTGCCTTATGAATTCCCGCATACCTGCCCGGTCTGCGGCTCGCCGGCGACGCGCGAGATCAACGAGAAGACGGGCAAGGAGGATTCGCGGCGGCGCTGCACCGGCGAGCTGATCTGCGCCGCGCAGGCCGTGGAGAGGCTGCGCCACTTCGTGTCGCGCGGCGCGCTCGATATCGAGGGCTTGGGCGCGGAAAACATCGACCTCTTCTTCAATTCGGGGCTGGTGAAGACGGCCGCCGACATCTTCACGCTGAAGGATCGCCGCCCGGCCGTCACCAAGGCGCTGGCCGAGCGGCGCGAGGAGCAGGCTCGGCTGCGCGAGGAAGCCTCGGGCAAGACGCGCAAGAATGTGCGCAGCGTCGAGGAGCGCAACTATGAAGGCCTCGACAAGCTGTTTTCGGCCATCGACGCGCGCCGCGAGCCGGAGCTCGACCGCTTCATCTTCGCGCTCGGCATCCGCCATATCGGCGAGACGACCGCGGCCGTGCTTGCCCGCCAGTTCTCGACCATCGAGGAATTGATCCGCGTCGGCAAGGAGACGGCGAAGGCGGAGGATCCGCACACCGTCTTCCCGTCGATCAACGGCATCGGCGACACGGTGATCAACGCGTTGCGCGACTTCTTCGGCAATGAGCGCAATGACGATGTGCTGGATGCCTTGCTCGCGCAGGTTCATCCGAAACCCTACGTCATGGAAATCTCGGCCGGCAGCGAAGTCTCCGGCAAGACGGTGGTGTTCACCGGCTCGCTGGAAAAGATGACGCGATCCGAAGCCAAGGCGATGGCGGAGCGGCTCGGCGCCAAGGTCGCGGGCTCGGTTTCCGCCAAGACCGACCTGGTGGTGGCGGGTCCGGGCGCCGGCTCGAAGCTGAAAACTGCGAGCGACCTCGGCATCGAGGTGATCGACGAGGATACCTGGCTGCAGCGCATCGGTAGGGCCGGCTGATGACTGGCGCGTTCAAGGGTTTTGGGCAGAAGGCCATTCCGTTCTTCAAGGCGCTCGACTTCCACCAGAGCCGCGAGTGGTTCCAGGAAAACCGCGAACTCTTCGACAGCGAGCTGCACGGGCCGTTCTGCGATTTGGTCGAGGCGCTCAGCGAGCGATTCGAGGCGGCCAAGCTCGGTCTGCGCGGCGACCGCAAGAAATCGCTCTTCCGCATCAATCGCGACGTGCGCTTCGCAAAGGACAAGCGGCCCTACAACCGGCACCTGTCGGCGATCCTCTCGCCCGACGGCAGCAAGATGTCGCAAGGGGTCTTCTATGTGCATATCGGGCTGGAGCGCTGCTTTGCCGGTGTGGCCTGGTGGCAGCCGGCGCCCGAGCTGCTGCAGGCGATGCGCAAGGCGATCGTGACCAAGCCGGCCGCGTTCCGCGGCATGGTCTCGTCGCTCGAGAAGGCCGGCCTGGCACTCGATGCTGAAGACCGCCTGAAGCGCGCGCCGCGCGGTTTCGAGGATGTCGGCGACGAGGATCTCGCCCAGGCGGTGCGCAACCGGCATTTCGTCGTCCGGCACGACATCGATCCGTCGACGATCCATTCGCCGGCGCTGGTCGACGATCTCGTCGATTTCACGCTTGGCGCCAGGCCGCTGCTCGACTGGGGCAGGGCGATCCAGGGCACGGCCGTGGCGGCTTGACGCCGTCGTCCGGCGGCCGTCAGGGTTTACATCCGCATCAGCAGGCCGCCGTCGACGGCGAGTTCGATACCCGTGATGTAGCTCGCGGCATCCGAGAACAGGAACAGCGCCGCGTTTGCCATGTCCTGCGGCGTGCCGATGCGGCCGAGCGGCGCATAGCTCGCCACGGCGGCGCGCTTCTCCTCGGTGTCCCAGCGCGCCTGCAGCGGCGTCAGCGCCATGCCGGGGCATATCGCGTTCGAGCGGATGCGTTCGCCGGCAAGCTGCATGGCGAGCGACTTGGACAGCGCGCACACGCCGGCCTTCGAGGCCTGATAGGCGTCCTGCGGGTTCGGGTCGCCGCGATACCACTGGATGGTGGAGAAATGCACCATGGCGCCGCCGCGGCCGCCGGAACGCATGTAAGGAACGACGGCGCGTGCGGTGTGCACGAAGGATTTCAAATTGATGTTGAAGACCTGGTCCCAGACATCGAGGTCCATATCGAGCGCAGACTTGTCGCGGCCGAACCACAGCACACCGGCGACATTGGCGAGATAGTCGATGCCGCCGCGCTCGCGGCCGGCGGTGCCGATGACCTGTTCGACGAAAGCGGCGTCGGTCAAATCACCCTGCGCGAAGGTCAACCTGTCGTCATAGGCGGCAAGCGAGGCTGGGCGTGGCTTGATATCGATGGCGGTGACGGAGGCGCCGGCATCGAGCAGCGCCAGCGCGATCGCTTCGCCCATGCCGCCGCCCGCTCCGGTGACGACCGCATGCCTGCCGGTGAAATCATAGACGACCATTCATTTCCCCTCGGTTTTTGCTGCAAGGCCCGATACTATCTCTGCGCCAGGGCGCGATCGTTCGACAATAGGGGCGGACAAAAAATCCCTTGGCAGGCGTCGCACGTCACCGACTTCGAATGGCAGCGCTATTTCGGCAGCTGAGGCGTGGAGAACTTCCAACGCTTTGCAACGCCAGCGATCAGTTCCGCTGATCGCTGGGTCAAGCGAATTGGTGTGACAAGCAAGGCGACGCTCCCTAAATGAGGCCGCTCTTAAAGCGCGTCTCGTTGAGCGGATTCAGGCGACGCGCGTTAAGTCTTTGGTTGATGCATGTCGTTGTCCCAGAACCGCTGCGCACTTCTGGGCGACATGCTTAAGGAGCGGCTGATGGCGGCGGAAGCAATCTCCGGGGGCAGGACCGGCGGCGATTTCTGGGACGGCGTGCGATTGTCGATGCCGGTCGTCGTCGCCTCGGCGCCGTTCGCGATCCTGTTCGGCGCGATCGCCGTCGACAATGGTTTCTCCGTGCTCGAAGCCTTTCTGATGAGCGCCATGATCTATGGCGGCGCCAGCCAGATGGTCGGCATCGAATTGTTCGGCCAGCATGTCGCGCCATGGCTGATCGTGCTGTCGATCTTCGCGGTGAATTTCCGCCATGTGCTCTATTCGGCCGGCATCGGCAGGCGTATCGCGCATTGGCCCGTGCTGCGGCAGGCGCTCGGCTACTTCATGCTGACCGACCCGCAATATGCCATCGCGGAGGCAAGGGCCGAGTCCGGCCGTCCCGTCGGTTTCGTCTGGTATCTGGGTCTCGGCCTGCCGGTCTACGTGTTCTGGGTGATCGAAAGCGGCTTGGGTGCTGTGTTCGGCAAGATGATCCCGGATACGCATGCGCTGGGCATCGATTTCCTGCTGCCGATCTATTTCCTCGGCCTAGTGCTTGGCTTCCGCAAGCGGCCACTCTGGGCACCCGTCGTCGCCGCCAGCGTCGTCGCCTCGATCATCGCCTACAGAACCGTCGGCTCGCCCTGGCATGTCTCGATCGGCGCGGTCGCCGGCGTCCTCCTGGCGGTGATCCTGCCGCCACACCACAGCGGCGTGGGCAAGCGGCCATGAGCACGACCTTCTGGATCATCCTCGCCGGCGCCGTCGCCACCTATCTGACCCGTGTCGGCGGCCATCTTGTCATCTCGCGCTTCGAGACCATCCATCCGCGCGTCGAGGCCGGGCTCAACGCCGTGCCGGCGGCGGTGCTGACGACGCTCGTCGCGCCGGAACTGCTGCATGCCGGACCGGCCGAATGGGCGGCGCTGATCGTCACCGTGCTGGTATCGCTGCGCGGCGGCCTGATGGCGATGTTTTTGGCCGGCGCGGCGGTGTTGATCCTGGCGCGCCAGTTCGTCGGATAGCTTTCCATCCTCAGTGGCTGGCGCCACCCCTCATTGCCCTGCCCGTCCTCCGCAGCAGCTGCGTCGCAGCTACGGAGGGTGAACCGGGCATTTCTTCCCGTGAACGGGGGAGAAAGAGGCTGTTCTCAAATCTTCGCGTCGTGCGGCAGCGGCGCGGTGGCTTTTTCCAGCCAGGCCAGCGTTTCGCCGTCGACCATCGGGCCGATCTCGGCCAGAACCCAGGCGTGATACCGGTCGAGCCATTGCAGCTCGTCCCGATGCAGCAGGTCGCTGCGGATGAGCCGCTTGTCGATCGGCGCCAGGGTCAGCGTCTCGAAGCCGTGCATGGCGGTGTCGCCGCCTTCGATCTGCTCCGCAGGCGTCACCAGGATCAGGTTCTCGATGCGGATGCCGTAGGCGCCTTCCTTGTAATAGCCCGGCTCGTTGGACAGCATCATGCCGGCCAGCAATTTCTCGGTGCCGGTGCGGGCGATGCGCTGCGGCCCTTCATGCACGGCAAGGTAGGAGCCGACGCCGTGGCCGGTGCCGTGGGCGAAGTCGCAGCCATGCTTCCACAGCGCCACGCGGGCGACGGCGTCGATCTCCGAGCCACGGGTGCCGGCAGGGAAACGCAACGTCGAGATGCCGATCATGCCCTTCAGCACGAGGGTGAAGCGTTCGCGCATCTCCTCGGTCGGCTGGCCGATCGGCACGGTGCGGGTGATGTCGGTGGTGCCGTCCTGATACTGGCCGCCGGAATCGAGCAGGAACAGTTCGCCGCTTTCAAGCTTGCGGCTGGTGGCGCGCGAGACGCGGTAATGCATGATCGCGCCGTTCGGGCCGGCGCCGGAAATCGTGTCGAAGGAGACGTCGCGCAGCGGCATCTGCGTTTCCTCGCCGGTCTGGCGGCGCACTTCCTCGAGCTTGGTGACGACGGCGATTTCGTCCAGCGAGCCGGGCTTCTGGCGATCCAGCCAGCAGAGCAGCTTGGCGACCGCGGCGCCGTCGCGGCGATGCGCGGCGCGGCTGCCGGCGATCTCGGCCTGGCTCTTGGTGGCACGCGGTATGCGCGCCGGGTCGGCGGCCAACACGACGGTGCCGCCATTGTCCTCGACCAGCATCCTCAGCTTGTCCGCCGCCAGCACGGGATCGAGCGCGATTTTCGCGCCGGCCTTGGCGAGCTCGATGATCGCGGCTTCGAATTCGCCTGGATCGTGCAGGTCAGCCAACTGCGTGAGGTAGGCCGCGACCTGGCGTGGGAATTTACGCTGGTCCATGAAGATCTGATGCTTGCCGTCGGCGGCCAGGATGGCGAAGCCGAGTGCCAGCGGCGTATGCGGCACGTCGCCGCCACGGATGTTGAAGGCCCAGGCTATCGAAGAGGGATCGGTCAGCACTGCGTGGGTGGCGCCGTCCTTTCCGATCGCGCCCGCCAGCCGAGCCAGCTTGTCCTTGGCGAGCTCGCCGGCGAGGTTTTGTGGATGGATCTCGACAGGCGCGCGCGGCGGCTCCGGCTGGTCCTTCCAGATGATGTCGATGGGATTCTTGTCGAGCGGCACCAGAGTAGCGCCGGACTGCTCGGCTGATGCCTTCAGCGCCTTGATCTCGCCGATCGTATGCAGCCAGGGGTCGAAGCCGAGCCTCGCGCCCTTGCCGAGATTGTCCTTGATCCAGGCGGCCGGCGGATTGTCGATGAGGCTCTCGATGGTGAAGATCGAAAGGTCGACCTCGTTGCGCACCTGCAGCGTGTAGCGGCCGTCGACGAAGATGAAGGCGCGGTCGCGCAGGATTATGGCGACACCGGCCGAACCGGAAAAACCGGTCAGCCATTTCAGCCGCGCCGAACGGTCGGCGACATATTCGCCCTGATGCTCGTCGGCGCGGGGGACAATGAAGCCGTCGAGGCCGTTCTCGGACAGCCATCGCCGCAGCAGCGCCACGCGCGGCTTGCCGACGGCCGGATCGCCAGCGGAATCAAAGGTCTGGAACATTTTTGGCGTCTCCCTCGAATGCGAGCCGAGAGCGTAGCGCATAGACCCTCAAACCGGAATCGATTTCGGCAGGGCCAGACAGGCTGGATTTTGCCAGGCTCAGCGCTTGAGGTGGATGGTCACCCAGCCCTCGCGATGTAGCGTGCGGACGTGGCGGAAGGCTTGGCCGACATAGGCCGAGATCACCGCGTCGCGCTGCCGGTCGAGGATGCCGGAGAGCACCAGCGAACCGCCGAGCCTGATGTGCTTGGCCATCTCCGGCGCCAGCCGCATCAGCGGCCGGGCCAGGATGTTGGCGACGATGAGGTCGAAAGGCGCGCGCCTGGCGAAGATCGGATTGTGGAAGCCGGCCGCCGTCACCGTCTCGACCAGCGCCTTGACATGGTTGAGGCGGGCATTGGCGGCGGCGACGCGGATGGCGACCGGATCGATGTCGGTCGCCAGCACCGGGATATGCGCGAGCTTGGCGAGCGCGATGGCGAGCACCGCGCTGCCGGTGCCGAGGTCGAGCGCGTTGCGCGGCCGCTCGCGCAGCACCACCTGCTCCAGCATTTCGAGGCAGCCGGCGGTGGTGCCGTGATGGCCGGTGCCGAAGGCAAGGCCGGCCTCGATCTCGATGGCGAGGTCGCCGGCGTGGCGCTTGGCGCGGTCGTGCGAGCCGTGGACCAGGAAGCGGCCGGCGCACACCGGCTTCAAGCCTTCCAGCGAGCGCGACACCCAGTCCACGTCGGGAAGGACCTCGCGCGCGACGGGCTTCGGCAGTCCGAGACCGGCGAGGAGATCCTTGACCCGCGCTTCGACGGGATCGACGTCGCCATCGGCATAGAGCGACACTTCGTGGATGTCGTTGTCCTCGTCGAGCTCCAGCACGGCGATCGGCAGGCCGTCATCCTCGAAAGCGGCGTCGAGCGCCGCGAAGATGCGGTCGGCCTCGACCTTGTTGGCAGTGAGATGGAGCCGGATCTGGCTCATCATGTTTGCCCGCCCGCTGCCAGGCGCTTCAGCTTGGCGACAGCGGTGTCGGCGCTCTCGCCATAGGCGATGGTGCCGGCGAAATCGCCCTTGGCGTTGAGCAGCAGCACCGAAGCCGTATGGTCCATCGTGTAGTCGCCGTCGCCTGTGTCGACCTTCTTCCAGTAGATGCCGAAGGCCTTGGCCATGGCATGCACTTTGTCCGGATCGCCGGTGATGCCGGTGATGCGGTCGGAGAAGTTGCTGACATAGGTGTTCATCGTCTGCGGCGTGTCACGCTCCGGATCGACGGTGACGAAATAGGCGTTGAGGTTCTTGCCGCTGTCGCCCATCGTCTTCAGCCAGCCGGCCAGCTCGAACAGGGTCGTCGGGCAGACTTCCGGGCAATGGGTGAAGCCGAAGAACACGACGCTCGGGTGCCCTCTGAACGCCGCTTCGGTGATCGGCGCGCCTTTCTGGTCGACCAGCGTGAAGGGCGCGCCAAAGGGCTCGCCGCCATAATGGCCCCGGTACCAGTCGAATGTCAGCCAGCCGATACCCGCCGCCATCAGGACGAGAATGCCGACCAGGATTGAACGCATCATCAGTGAATGTCCATTGCTTTGGCTGGAAGCCAGGTTCGGCGACAGTCTTAGCGGGTCGGCGCCGGGCGCGCAAAGATGTCGCGTTGCCGCAAGCGGCCGGACAGGCCGATCGGCTTGTAAACGCCACGATCCTGCCCCACCTGACATCGGCAAAAACCGAACCGAGGAGGCCTCCTTGCGAAAATTGATCGGCTTGTTCGCTGCCTGTCTTGCCCTGAGCGCCAGCGCGGCCATGGCTGACGAAGTGGGTAAAGTCGGCGTCGACTGGATCGGCAACGACATCATGATCGACGCGATCAAGGACCCGAAGGTCGACGGCGTCACCTGCCATGTCGCCTATTTCGACCGCAGCATCATCGACCGGCTGCATAAGGGCAACTGGTTCGAGGATCCTTCCGATTCCTCGATCTCCTGCCGCCAGACCGGGCCGATCACCATCGGCGACATCGACATGAGCGAGGGCGGCGAAGAGGTGTTCAAGCAGGGCCTCAGCCTGATCTGGAAGAAGCAGGTGGTGAACCGCATCTACGACAAGAAGAACGAGACTCTGATCTATCTGTCGCATTCGCGCCAGGTGCAGAACGGCTCGGCGAAGATGTCGGTCACGACCGTGCCGCTTTACGGCCAGAACGTGGTCTGGACCAAGGGCAAGCCGCAATAGCGTCCCGATAGGCCTCGCCGAGGACAGGCCGCGCTTGCGGGAGCGTCCCTGCCGGCGTAAAGCCGCGTCATGGACCGCCCTGAAAACCTCGTCCTCAAGGATCCCGAGCCGCGCATCCATCCGACCGCGGAGTTGAAGGCGTGCAAGCTCGGCCGCTATGCCTCGATCGGCGAGCGGGTGATCCTGCGCGAAGTGAGCGTCGGCGACTTTTCCTATTTCGAACGCCATTCCGAGGCGATCTACACGACGATCGGCAAGTTCTGCTCGATCGCCGCCAACAGCCGCATCAACGCGCTCGAGCATCCGATCGAGCGGCTGACGCAGCACAAGGTCAGCTACCGCCCCAACGAATATTTCCGCTGGCTGGGTGTTGACACCGAATTCCGCGCGCGGCGCCAGGCAAAATCGGTGAGCATCGGCCATGATGTCTGGATCGGTCACGGCGCGGTCATCATGCCGGGCGTCGCGATCGGCAACGGCGCCGTCATCGGCGCCAATGCCGTGGTGACGCATGACGTCGCGCCTTACACGATCGTCGCCGGCGTTCCGGCCAAGCCGCTGCGCCAGCGGTTCCCGGCCGCCGTCGCGGCGCGCATCGAGGCGCTCGCCTGGTGGGACTGGACGCCCGAGAAACTGGCGAGCGCAATCCCCGACATGCAGGCCGTGCCGATCGAGGCCTTTCTCGACCGTTGGGAAGACGGCACCCTCTAAAGGCGAACCAGCGGCGGAGCGCCAGAGGACGCTGAGGGGCGCTACTTGGGTATTACGCTTCGCTCTCGGGAATAGTTGCCCCTTCCGCCATGCGGGGGTGGCGCAGCGGAAGGGGCTGGAGGTAAACCGCCGTGAAGCGGAAGGAACAGGCTTTCGGCCTGCTCCGGCACTATCGCAAACAAACAAATAAGGTGTGTTTTCCCCTGTTCGCGCCTTTCGCGTGCAGCCGATTGTGGACGCACGCATGCGAGAAAATCCAACGACTTGGAACCGGAAGCCGCGGCTGTCTGTTTCCTGTGAGCGCCGCGCCGATGCGGCCTGTTGTGGGATCCAGATGATAGAGAAACTATTCACAAGGGTTGCCAATTGGGTGGCACATCTCGCCGGCATGCCGCCGACTTTCGCCGTCTGCGTGTTGATCGTGGTGGTCTGGGCGGCAACCGGCCCGCTGTTCGGCTTTTCGGACACCTGGCAACTGGTCATCAACACCGGCACCACCATCATCACCTTCCTGATGGTATTCCTGATCCAGAACACGCAGAACCGTGACGGCGCGGCGATCCAGGCCAAGCTCGACGAGCTGATCCGGGTCGGCCGCGCCCAGAACCACTTCATCGGCATCGAGCATCTGACGGAATCGGAGGTCGAGGAGATCCGCGACAAATGCGAAGCGGCGGCCAAGCGGCACGACCGCAAGATTGCCGAGATGGCGGCGAAGAAGGCTGTGGCGGGCAAGGCTGGTTCCAAGAAGAAAGCAGCCGCCTGAGCCTGGTCGGCTAGAGCGTTTCGCAGAAACGTCGAACCGCTCTAAATATTTGCTTTTGCGCAATTCCGGACGGAAAACCGCTACGCACTTTTCCTGGAATTGCTTAGCGGCCCATGAAGGCCGCGAAGGCGTCCTTGTGATCGGGATGCCAGCGCGACAGAGCAGGGCGGTTCTCGATGATGTCGCCGATCGCCCAGGCCATGCGCTTTTCATCCGTCGGCCGCGCCACCTCGTTGTCTGGGCACAGGATGTAGAAGTCGCCGTCCATCAGCGATGCCAGCATGAAGTCGATCACCTGCTCGCCGGTCCAGGCGCCGGCGGGCTTTTCCGTCGCGCCTTCGGTCAGGCCGGTATAGGTGAAGCCGGGGATCAGCAGATGCGCCGACACCTTGGCTCCCGGCTCGTTGCGCAGCGCGTGCGCCAGCCCTTCGGTAAAAGTCTTCACGCCGGCCTTGGAGACGTTGTAGGCGAGGTTGCCGGGTGGCGTGGTGATGCCTTGCTTCGACCCGGTGTTGATGATCGTGCCCGGCCTGCCCGCCGCGAGCATGCGCGGCGCGAAGGCCTCGACGCCATGCACGACACCCCAGAAATTGATGTCGAGCAGCCGCTTCCAGGCGTCGCGGTTCTCCCAGGGCTTGCCCGGATTGTTGCCGACGCCGGCATTGTTCATCAGCACCGACACCGCGCCGAAGGCGCCGTTGGCGAGATCCGCCAACCGGTCTACCTCCTCCGCCCTGGAGACGTCGGTGGGGATTGGGAGCACGGCGTCGTCGCCGGCGATCGCCGCGACCGCCTCTCTTGCCTGATCGAGGCGCACGCCGCCGATATCGGCCAGCACCACCTTCATGCCCATCGCCGCGAACCGTTTTGCGGCGGCAAGGCCGATGCCGCTGGCGCCGCCAGTGATGACGGCGACGTTGCCGGAAGCGAAAGCGGGCAGGGCGATCTGGATCTGGGCGTCGCTGGTCATGGTTTCCATCCTTATGAGGGTCGGGCCGAACTTAACGCCGGACGTCGCCGAGGCAAGCCCGGTTCGTCCCGCATGTGACCGCAACAACAGCCGCAACGGGTTGACGGCAACAGCCGCAACGGGTTGACGGCGATGGCCGCAACGGGTTGACCATGGCGGCGCCCGCCGCGCATGGTGTCCCAAAAAGGAGTTCGGCATTTGACCGACTGGATCGGAATCCTGAAAGAGCAAACCGTCAACGGCGATCAGATGGGTCGCGAGGTGCCGAAGATGCTCGCCAATCCCGACATCAGCGAGGCGCAGGTGAAAACGCTGTTCGCGGCGCTGGAGAAGCAGGCGGATTTCGCCGAAAAGCTGCGGCTGGCGCTGGAGAAGTTCGGCCATGACTTCCCGATCATCAAGGCGGCAGAAAGGCTGGAGGAACGCTATGCCGATCTTGCCGCCTCTGTGGCGGAAAAGCTGAAAGTGATGCGGAAATAGCCGTTATTTCTCCACCAACCGCTCGAAGCGCTTGTCCGGCGCGAACCAGACGGTCGCCACCAGCACATAGATCGCCACGCTGATCCACTGGTTGAAGAAGCTTAGCAGCACGGCAACGATATAGAGCGCCAGCGAGATCTTGCCTTTTTTGTCGTGGCCGACGGCCTTGGCGAAGGTCGTGTCGGCGCCATGCAGATGGCGAAGTTTGATGACCAGGATGGTGTAGGCGACGGCGCAGAGCGCGAGGTCGATGCCATAAACGGCGACCGGCGCAGCCGCGAAATGGTTCTCTCCCATGAACGCCGTGGTCACCGGGATCAGCGACAGCCAGAACAGAAGGTTGAGATTGGCCCATAGCACGCGTCCGTCGACGCGCTGCACGGTGTGGAACATGTTGTGCAGGTTGTTCCAGTAGATGCCGACATTGATGAAGGAGAGCACGTAGCAGAAGAAGATCGGCCACTGCGGCAGAAGTGTTGAAAAATCCTCGCCGTGCGGCACTTTCAGGTCCAGCACCATGATGGTGATGATGATGGCGACGACGCCATCGGTAAATGCCTCGACCCGTCCCTTGCCCATGATTCCTCCCTCGGTGGCTGACGGACGTTACGAGAGGATTTTGCGCCTGACCATCCTGCCAGAATTGTCAGGAGGGCGTTCGGCAACCGGAACAGCCGTCATTGCATAGGCGTTGGGCTTGCAACGCCGGAGGTGCCGATGGCCAGCGACGCTCAAACCATGACGCGTGAGAATGAACTTGACGGGGCCGCCGCAAAGGCCGCCGTCGCCGCCATGATCGCCGCGCTCTTTGCCGGCAGCACCGCGCTGACCCCGCTCTACGTGATCTACAAGCAGGAATTCGGCTTTTCGCAGATCACGCTGACGCTGGTCTATGCCGTCTATGTGGTCGGCAATCTGGCGGCGCTGCTGTTTTTCGGCCGTCTCTCGGATGCCGTCGGCCGCCGCCCCGCCGCACTTGCCGCGATGGCTGTTGCGGTGGTCAGCGCGTTGTCGTTCCTCTTCGCCGAAGACCTCGCCTGGCTCGACATCGCCCGCATCCTGAGCGGGCTCGGCATCGGCGTCGGCGCAGGCGCCGGCACCGCGTGGCTGGCCGAACTGATCGAAGGCAAGGACAAGTCGCGCGCCGCCGTCATCGCCACCAGCACCAACTTTGTCGGCCTCGGGGCCGGCGCGCTCGTGGCGGGGGTGCTCGCCCAATACGCGCCATGGCCGCTCAGGCTGACGTTTGCCGTCTATCTCGTCCTGCTTGGGCTCGTCACCCTGCTGATCTGGCGCACGCGGGAAACCGTCTCCAGGCCTGGACGGTTCTCCGACGTCCCGCTGCGGCCGCGGCTTTCGGTGCCTGACGGTATCCGCGCGCAGTTCGTGGCGCCGGCGGTGACCGGTTTCGGCGCCATGGCGCTGGTCGGCTTCTATGCCGCGCTGGCGCCGAGCATTCTCGCGCAGCAGCTGCACGTGACCAATCATGCCGAAGCCGGCGGGCTTTTCTTCGAGCTGTCGAGCGTGGCGGCCATCACCATCGTCGGCACCGCCTGGTTCTCCAGCCGCTCCACCATGCTCGCGGCGCTGGCGCTGATGATCCCCGCCGTGGCGCTGATCGTGGCGGCGCAGGTCTACGCCTCGATGGCGCTCATGATCGCCGCGACGGCGGTCTGCGGCGTGGCGGCGGCGCTAGGCTATCGTGGCGGCCTGCAAGTGGTCAATCAGATCGCGCCGGCCGACCGCCGCGCCGAGGTGGTGTCGGCCTTCTTCATCTGCTGCTTCTGCGGCAACGCGCTGCCGGTGATCGGCATCGGCATCCTGTCCAGCCTGGCGAGCGCCACCGTGGCAAGCCTGGCCTTTGCCGGCATGATCATCGTCTTCTCGCTGGTCGCGCTCGGCTTTGGCGTCAGATACGCACGGTAGGTCTTGGCTATTCGGTCTCCGGCAGGAGCTGCGCGCGTTGGCGGGGCACGCCAAGGCCGGTGTCGGGCGGCTCGCCCGCCGCCGGCCGATCCTCGATCATATGCATCGTGCGCCAGCGGCCGAAGCGATAATAGGCGGCGGCCAGCACCAGCGAAGCGATCGAGCCCGCCGGAAAGCTCCACCACAGCGCCTCCTGACCGATGACGCTGCGCATGGAATAGGCAAAGCCGGTGCGAATGATCAACACCGAGATGATCAGGATGATGAGCGGCGGCATGACGGCGCCGGTGGCGCGCACCGTGGCGAACAGCACGATCGTGATGCCGAACAGGATGAACGACCAGGACGCTATCCTGTTGATGTGGGCGGCGATGTCGATCGCGGCGCTGTCGTTGCTGAGGAATAGGCTGAGCACCGCGCGGTCGAAGACGAAAAGCAGCGCCACCAGCGCGCCGGTCAGCACCAGGTTGAAGCCGACGCCGGACGCCGCGACCTTGCCGATGCGGTCCCAGCGCCCGGCGCCGACATTCTGCGCCGCCATCGAGGAGACAGCGGCGCCGATCGCCAGAGCCGGCATCTGGATATAGGTCCAGAGTTGGGCTGCGATGCCGTAAGCGGCGGCGACCTGCGAGCCGTAGGAATTGACGATGCCCATCACGGTCAATGCCGCGGCCGAGATGACGATCATCTGCAGGCCCATCGGGATGCCCTTGAAGACGACGATGCGCAGCAGGGCCGGGTCGGGCCTGAGCAAGGCGAGATCGGCGCCCGCCAGCCGCAGCGGGTGTTTGCGGGCATAGAGCACGATCA
Source organism: Mesorhizobium sp. B3-1-9 (assembly GCF_006439595.1). Classification (NCBI taxonomy): domain Bacteria; kingdom Pseudomonadati; phylum Pseudomonadota; class Alphaproteobacteria; order Hyphomicrobiales; family Phyllobacteriaceae; genus Mesorhizobium; species Mesorhizobium sp. B3-1-9. The sequence goes on along the minus strand of NZ_VFTJ01000005.1, from coordinate 310,352 downwards.
GGATGGCGATCACGCTGACCGTCTGGCCTATGAGCGTGGAAGTCGCCGAGCCGGCGATGCCGAGCTCGGGGAAGGGGCCGATGCCGCGGATCAGCAGGGGATTGAGCACGACGTCGAGCACGACCGCCAGCGCCATGAAGACAAACGGCGTGCGCGAATCGCCGGCGCCACGCAGCACGGTCATGACGAAGGACAAAAGGTTCATCATCGGCACGGCGACAAAGATGATGCGCAGGTAGGCGCGCGCCAGCGGCAAGGCATCCGCCGGCGTGCCGAGCCCGGTGAGGATGGCGTCGACCCAGACCCAGCCGCAGACCGCGAACACCACGGAAACCAGGAAGAAGAAGGTGGCGCTGGTGCCGACGATGCGCTTGGCTTCCGGCAGATCGCGGGCGCCGACGGACTGCGCGACCAGAATGGTCGCCGCCATGCCGATACCGAACACCGTGCCAAGGATCAGGAACAGCACCAGATTGGCGTTGGATGTCGCCGTCAGCGCCGCCTCGCCAAGGAAGCGCCCCACCCAGACGGCATTGATCGAGCCGTTCAGCGACTGCAGCACGTTGGAGCCCAGCACCGGCAGGGCGAACAGAAGCAGCGTGCGCGGAATGGGGCCGCTGGTCAGGTCGCCGGTCCGCCGGCGGGTGGGCTTCTTGTCATCCATGGCAGCACCGAAAATGAATCAGGCCCGCGATGGTATCGCAGGCCTGATGGTCATGCATCCTTTTCAGGATCAGTGGGATGACGGGCAATCGCCCGTCAGCGCCTACTGGCCGGCGACAGTGTTCCCAGACAGGCCGGGGAGCGTCACCTGATAGACGAGGAAGGTGGTGTCGACGTCGGCTCCATCCTCGGCCTTGTACGAAGCGCCGACCTGGAAGCCGTCCTGAGTGAGGAAGTCGTTGTCGTTGGCGACGAACAGGAAATAGTCGTCGGGCAGCTTTGGATCGAGCACGGAGACCAGCGACATCGCCTCCCACTTCTCCGAAAGGTTGTCCTTGTCGTTCGGAGCGCCATTGTGCAGGCCGAAGCGGCCGAGCTCGCCCTTGTCGTTGATGTCGATGAACGAGGTAAGCTTGGCCGGCGTCACCGACGGGTCGAGCACGCCCTTCGGCGCGACCGGCTTGTCGGCCGGGTCGAACGGACCGTTGGCGGTATCGGTGGCGGCGGAAAGGTCGACGATCTCGATCTTGCGATAGAGCGACTCGTCGCCCTTGAGACCCTGGCCGTTGCCCGAGTCGCGCGCCAGCATCAGGAAGCTCTTGTCGGAGAGCGCGACGATCTCGCTCTGCGCGGCCACCTTGGTCTTGCCTTTGGCATCCTTGAACACCGGCAGCGGCACGACATATTCGTGCGCCAGCTTGAGGTGGGCGAGGTCGGAAGCATCATAGACCAGCGCGCGGGTGTTCTGGCGGGTCGAGCCGGAATCGCCGCCGTCCTGGCGGGCCGCCGACTGCAGCACGGCGATCAGGAACTTGCCGTCGGGCGTCATCGACATGCCTTCGAGCCCCTGGTTGTTCTGGCGGCCGGTCTCCGGGTCCTTCGGATCGGGCTCGGCGGCGCCCAGGCCGGGGTTGTCGGAAGCGAAATTCGGCTTGCCGTGGCGCATCGGCACAAGGGCCGCGGGCGGTTGCGTCGCCGACATCAGGTGGCCGTCGGCCGAAAAACGGTAGATGTTGGGGCCATATTCGTCGGAGATGAACATCGTGCCGTCCGCCAGCCGTGCGATCGCTTCGTTATCCAACGCCAGCTTGCCGTTGTCGGCCTGCGGCAGGATCGGCATGTCGCCGGCGGCTTCGCGCACGCCGTTCAACGGATCGAGGCCGGTGGCGTCGGCGCCCTTGTCGTCGGTCAACAGCATCGTGTCGGCGAGCGTCGCTTTCACGCCAGACTGTTCCTGTCCGGCGGCGGGCGCCGCGCCGGGGGCAGTCGGGGCCAGCTCGATCGAGATGGTGTTGAGGCGCGGGCGATAATCGGTGGTGCCGACGACATTGTAACCGCGGTCCGGCAGCAGCCAGAGCGAGCCCTTGTAGCCGGCGCCGTCACGCGCCCAGGACTTGGTGTCGATCGCCATGCCGGACCCTGAACCGAAGGTCTCGCCGAACTTGTCCTTCTGGCTGGCCGGGATGCGGCCGATGCCGACCAGCCCCTTGTTGACATAGGCGACGCCATCGGCGAGCGCCGGGGTGAGGGCGGTGAACAGGGCAAGCGCCGCGCCGAGCGCGACGGTTCGGTTAAGGTGTTTCATCGATATCCCCTTTTGACGAGCAGAGCGGCCAGTGGCTCAAAAAGGCGCGGCATCGACGATGCGGCCAGCCCTGGCCGCCAAGCGGTCTAGGACGTGAACGTGATGGTTGCGTGACAGGCGGAGGTTCTTTCCTTCTTCCACAGGGGGAGAAGGAAAGCGCTTCCGCTCAATCGCTCTCCCGAACGACCAGCTCCAGCGGCCAAACCTCGCGGATGATGCGTGTGCCTTCGGGGGCGGCGAAGGCGGGAAGCGAGGCGAGCAGCATCTCGGCCAGTCTCCGGCCCATCGGCTCAAGCGATGGACGGAAGGCTGTCAGAGTCGGCGAGAAATAGCGGCAGAGCGGCGTGTCGACGATGACGGTCACGGCGATGTCGTGGCCCGGCCGGATGCCCATCTCGGCCAGTGCCTTGCAGCCGCCGAGCGCCATGGCGTCGTTGTTGAAGATGATTGCCGTCGGTCGGTCCTTGGAGAGCATGACGCGCGGCGTCACTTGGTAGCCGCCGGCCTCGTTGATGAAGCCGTCGGCGATCAGGCCGGGATCGACCTCGATGCCGTGCCGCTTCAGCGCCTTGCGATAGCCGTCGAGGAAGAGATATCCGAAATTGAGGTTGAGCGCCGGGCGGATGGCGGCGATGCGACGATGGCCGCGCGCGACCAGCCGGTCGACCGCGTCGCTGCCCGCCTTCTCGAAATCGAGATCGAGCGAAGGGTAGGACTTGCCGCCCGAGCGGCTGCGGCCGAGCGTTGCGAAGGGAAAGCCTCGCTCGGTCAGATAGTCGATGCGTTCGTCCTCGCGCCGGGTCCAGGCCAGCACCACCGCGTCGGCGCGGCGGGTCTCGACGACGCGGCGCAGGCGCTCCTGCTGGTAGTCACCAGGCGCGCCCATCACCACGATCAGGTCGAGCCCGCTTTCGGCCAGCCGCGCCTGCAGGCCGGTCAGGAACGGGATGAAGAACGGCTCGCCATATTGCTGGTCACCGGGATGCGGCTGCAGCATGAAGGCGACGGAATGGGTGGCGCCTTGCCGCAAGCTGCGGCCGGACTGGTTGGGCGCGTAGTTCAGCAGCTTGGCGGCTTCCAGCACGCGCCGGCGGGTGTCGGCATTGACGTCGGCGCGGCCGTTCAGCGCCCGCGACACGGTGCCGATCGAAATGTTCAGGTGACGCGCAAGGTCGTGGATGCTGGACGCCAAGGACGGTTCTCCCCCTGCCTTGGCTAGCACCGGCTGCCGCTCAGGCCAAGGCTTCGGGACAATTTTCGACAAGCAGCCGATTGACATTCTACGCCATCGGGTGTGTTCTCGTAAACGTTTACGGAAAAACGTTTACGGTTGATGCCGCGGATGCCGTGACACTCGGCCTGGAGGGGCCGAGCCGAGGAGGAGTGCTGGATGATGAAGGTCGTCCTGGTCGGGTGCGGAGCCATGAGCAAGCACTGGCTCGATGCCGCAAGGCGGATCGACGGGCTCGCCATTGCCGGCCTTGTCGATCTCGATGCCGAACGGGCGCAAGCGAGGGCGCGCGAATACGGGCTCTCCAATGCAGTGGTCAGCACAAGCCTCGACGCCGTTCTCGATGAGACCAAGCCCGACGCCGTATTCGATGTCGTGGTCCCGGCTGCCCGCCGCGAAGTCGCGCTTTCGGCCTTCGCCCATCATTGCCATTTGCTCACCGAAAAGCCGCTGGCCGACAGCCCGGACAATGCGCGCGCCATCATCAAGGCGGCGCGCAAGGCCAGGCGCGTCCATGCCGTCGTCCAGAACCGCCGCTATGTCGCCAATGTCAGGCGCATCAGGCGCTTCCTAGACTCCGGCGCCATCGGCGCGCCGACCAGCATCCACGCCGATTTCTTCGTCGCGCCGCATTTCGGCGGCTTTCGCGAGGAGATGCGCCACGTGCTGCTGCTCGACATGGCGATCCACACTTTCGACGCCGCGCGCTACATGGTCGCCGGCGAACCGGCCAGCGTCTACTGCCAGGAATGGGAGCCGGCCAGTTCCTGGTATCGGCAGGGCTCATCGGCGAGCGCCGTCTTCGATCTCGGCGGCGGCAAGGTGTTCACCTATGCCGGCTCCTGGTGCGCGGACGGCTTCCGCACCAGCTGGGAAGGCAGCTGGCGCATCGTCGCCGAGCGCGGCAGCGTGCTGTGGGACGGCCATGACGGGCTCAAGGCGGAGGTGGTTGCGTCTGGCCGCGACGGTATCATCGACAAGACCCAGCCGATCGAAGTACCGCCGCTCGATCCGACCGACCGCGTCGACGGCCATCTCGGCATCATCAAGGATTTCATGCACGCGATCGAGACCGGCGCCGAGCCGGAGACGCGCGGCGCCGACAACATCAAAAGCCTGGCCATGGTCTTCGGCGCGATCGAGGGCGCGGAGAGCGGGCGGCGCGTGGCAATCGTCAAGGAAGCACAATGATGGCAAATCCGCTTCTCGACATCAGGATCGGCACCATGGTGCGGGCCAATCTCGACGACCCGGGCGCCTATGTCAGGCAGATCCTGCCGCTCGGCTTCGAGAGCATCCAGCCTTTCTTCTGGCAGACGCTGGACGGCAAGGACCTGAAGCGCCTGGCGGGCGAAATCCGCGAAGCGATCGGCGATGCCGACGTTACCGTGTCGTCGATCGGCGTGTTCGGCAACCCGCTGGAAGGCGGCGAGGTCGATCGCGGCGTGCTCGCGGCTTGGGAGGCCGTCATCGACAATGCGCATCTGTTCGGGACGTCCATGGTCAGCGGCTTCACCGGCCGCATCCGCGGCAAGAAGCTGACCGACAGCCTCCCGCGTTTCCGTGAAGTCTGGGGGCCGTTGGCGAAACGCGCCGCCGACAAGGGCGTGCGCATCGCCTTCGAGAATTGCGCGATGGACGGCAACTGGGCGAGCGGCGACTGGAACATCGCCCACAACCCGGATGCCTGGGAGCTGATGTTCAACTAGGTGCCCAACGACAATCTCGGCCTCGAATGGGAGCCGTGCCATCAGCTCGTCTATCTGATCGATCCGATCCCGCAGATCCGCAAATGGGCGCCGCGCATCTTCCACGTCCACGGCAAGGATGCCACCGTGCGCTGGGACGTGATCCGCGAGCACGGCGTGTTCGGCCGCCTGCCGTTCGTGCAGATGCGTACGCCGGGTTTTGGCGACAGCGACTGGACGCGGGTGATCAGCGAGTTGCGTCTTGCCGGTTACAAGGGCGCCATCGACATCGAGGGCTGGCACGACCCGGTCTATCGCGGCGATCTCGAGATCACCGGCCAGGCGCGCGCGCTCGACTATCTGAAGCAATGCAGGGGAGGGTCCAGCTACCTGCCCAATCCGGCTTGAGGCCAAATTTGATGTCAGGATTGGTCGGCGGGAGGAGCCGGCCGGCACTGCGGCGCGCCGCGCCGAGCGATTGTCGAAAACCCTCCGATGCGAGGGATCAAAAGGGAGGAACGTGCATGAGCATGACGACCAGAAGGACTGTTCTGCGCTCGACCGTCGTGGCGGCCGCCACGGCGCTCTGCGCCTCGATCTCCACTTTGCCGGCAAAGGCGCTGGACGCGCAATGGTGCAAGGACGTGCACATCCGCTTCTTCGTCGGCGGCGCAGAGGGCGACGCCTTCGGCACCATCGTCTACAATGGCGCCAAGCAGGCGGCCGCCGATCTCGGGCCGAAGGTCGACTACATCTTCTCGCAATGGGACGTCGAGAAAATGGTGCAGCAATTGCGCGAGGCGGTCGCTGTCAAGCCGCAGGGCATCGCCATGATGGGCCATCCGGGCGATGCCGCGATCATGCCGCTGGCCGAGCAGGCGCATAAGGACGGCATCAAGATGATGTACCAGAACGTGCCGGTGCCGAAGGTGGTGGAAGCGTTCGGCGGCGGCTATGTCGGCGCGCAGCAGGAGCAGCAGGGCCGCGCGCTCGGCGCCGAGGCGTTCAAGCTTGGCAAGCTGAAAGCCGGCGACAAGGCAATCATGATCGGGCCGTTCGAGAATGAAAACCGCGGTGCCCGCGAACGCGGCACGGTGGCTGCCTTGAAGGAGGCGGGCGTCGAGGTGATCCAGCTCTCCTCGCCGCCGAGCGGCGAATGGGCTTCCGATCCCAATCTCGCCATTCCGGTGATCACGGCAGCACTTCTCAACCATCCCGACGTCAAGGCGGTCGGCTATCCCGGCGGACAGATGCTCGGCAATGTCGCCACCTACATGCAGGCGGCGGGGCGAAAGCCAGGCGACATCTTCAATTTCGGCTTCGACACCAGCCCGCAGATCGTCGAAGCCTTCAAGGGCGGCTGGGTGCAGCTGACGGCCGACCAGCAGCCGTTCCTGCAAGGTTACCTGCCTATCCTCAGCCTTTGCCAGCAGGTCGTGCTGGGACTGGCGCCGATGAATGTCGATACCGGCGCGGGTTTCGTCACGCCGCAGAATTATGAGATCGTCGCCGAGCTCGCCAAGCAGGCGCTGCGTTGACCTCCCAAGCCGCCGGCCGGGATTAGGCCCGGCCGGCCGGATCGCCGGCGCAAAGGCCGGCAGATGGACAATTCAAGCGAGGATCGCATGGGCGAACGCATCATCGAACTGCGCGACATCAAGAAATCCTATGGCCAGGTCTATGCGCTGGGCGGCGTCAATCTCAGCGTCGACCGCGGCGAGGTGGTCGGCCTGATCGGCGACAATGGCGCCGGCAAGTCGACGCTGATCAAGATCCTGTCCGGCGTGGTCAAGCCGACCAGCGGCGAGATCCTGGTGCGCGGCAAGCCGGTCAGCGGATGGAGCGCGGCGCGCTCGCGCGACGCCGGCATCGAGACGGTGTTCCAGGACCGGGCTTTGGCCGTGCAGCAGACGATCGTGCGCAACATCTTCATGGGCCGCGAGCTCACCAGCTTCATGGGCTGGCTGAAGGTCAACAAGGAGATCGAGGAAGCGAGCCGGCTGATGCGCGAGATCGGCTTCACCTCGAAAGTGTTCACGCCGCAGTCGATCGTCGGCCAGCTTTCCGGCGGCGAGCGCCAGGGCGTGGCGATCGCGCGCGCCATCTACAAGCAGGCGGAGCTGATCATCCTCGACGAGCCGACGACGGCGCTGTCGCTGACCGAGACCGCCAAGGTCTTCCACTTCGTGCGCCAGGTGCGGGCGAGCGGCCGCTCGATCCTGTTCATCGGCCACAACATCCACCATGTCTTCGATATCGCCGACCGTTTCGTCGTGCTCGACCGCGGCAAGGTGGCGCTCAGCGCTGACCGTAGCGACGTCAAGTCGGCCGACGACCTCATCAATTTCATGGAAGACGTCGCGCATCCGGGCGGGCTGCCCGAACTGCAGGAAGCCGGCGAAGCGGAGCAGGGAGCGCGATGAGCAAGGCCATGGAACCCGATCTGCAGAAGCCCCTTGCAAGCGCGCGCGGCGCGGCGGTCGGCAAGGAATGGAACCATCCCTCCGATCACTGGCTGCGCGGCTTCGTCCTCGACAACCGTGCATCGCTCGGCACGCTCGCCGTCTTCGTCGTCATGATGGCGGTGTTCATCATCGCCAACCCGACCGTGTTCTCCACCTGGTACCTTTACAGCTCGGTGCTGACGACGCTTCCGGTGGCGCTGTTCGTGGTGGTGCCGCTGGTCTTCGTCGTCACCTGCGGGGAGATCGACCTGTCGTTCCCGGCGACGATGGGCTTCGCCTCCTGGGTCTTCGCGCTGGTGGTGCAGGCCGGCTACGACCCGTTCCTCGGCATCGCGGCGGCGCTCGCCACCGGCACGCTGCTCGGCTTCCTGGTCGGATCGCTGGTCGTCTATGGAGGGCTGTCGTCGCTGATCGCCACGCTCGGCATGAATTTCCTGCTGCGCGGGCTGATCCAGATCATCAACGAGGGCAAGTCGATGGCGCTGACCGGCCTTGCCGACAGCTCGGCCTACAAGATCTTCTCCAGCCAGGTCTGGGGCATCCCTGTGCAGATATTCTGGGCCATCGCCTTCGTTGTGTTTTCGGCGCTGCTCTACAACCGCCATCGCTTCGGCGCGCAGGTCAAGGTGGTCGGCGACAATCCCGACAGCGCCAGGCAGATGGGCATCGACGTCAAATGGGTGCGGGTGAAAGTGTTCGTTTTCGTCGGGATCGGCGCTGCGATCGCCGGCACGTTTTCGGTGATGATCAACTTCACCTGGTGGCCGACGGCGGGACGGCTATCTATTGCCGGTGCTCGCCTCGGTGTTCGTCGGCGGCACGCCGACCTGGGGCGGCATCGGCACGGTGGTTGGCGGCGCGATCGGCGCAGTCACCGTGTCCTTCATCCAGACCGGCGTGGTGGCGGCGGGCCTGAGCGGCTTCTACGTGCAGTTCTTCAACGGGCTGATCATCATCCTGTCGCTGCTCGGCCATAAGTGGAACCAGGCAAGGTACAGGTAAGATCAGGCTTGTCGATTCTGTTTTGCTGCGGAACTAGCAAAATAACTGGTGGATTGGGTTGGCCGACGTCTAGAGTGACCATTCCGTATGCTAGAAGGTTCCTGTTCGTAGGAGCCTCGGATGAAGATACTTGCACCAGATATCGAGCATGCAGTTGGAACCAGCGAAGATATTTTTGGCCGTGACGTGTTCGGCGATGGGCTCCTAAAGGTGTTTGAGCTTAGCGACGATGCATTAGTTGTCGCGCTTGACGAGCCATGGGGGTCGGGAAAAACGGTTTTCGCGAGACGACTGGCTCGGAGGGCTAAGGATCAGAAGTTTAAAGTTGTCTATTTCGATGCTTTCAAACGTGATTATGAACCAGACGTCTTTGTTTCATTGGCGGCAGAAATTATCGAAGAAACTGGCATAAAGCCAAAAGAAAAGAGAGTATTAAAGGAACGAGTAAAAGACGTAGCCAAGATTGTTGGACGGGTTGCTATTAAAGGAGCCGTTCGCGGATTAACGGCCGGTGTGGTTCGAGCCTCTGACTTTGAAGACGCAAACGAGGATGTAGCCAATGAGGTAGCTAAAGAGATCCATGCTGAACTCGACAGAATCATTGACAGCCGACTGGAAAGTGCAAAAGCAGAGCAAAGGGCATTCGAAAGTTTTCGCCAGACCCTTTCAGATCTTATGTCGGCAAATGATGATCAAAAACCTCTTATATTCATTGTGGATGAACTTGATAGGTGCAAGCCAACATATGCTCTGTCGGTCCTGGAGACGATAAAGCATCTATTTTCCGTCAAAAACGTACACTTTTTACTTGTTTGCCAGCTTAATCAGCTCTCGGCTGCGACGAAAAAAATGTACGGATCTGAGATAGACGCAAGTCTATATCTTGAGAAGTTTATTCATTTTAGAGTTACATTCCCACGCTTCGAAAAAAGAGAGAATGATCGCCTCCTTAAGAGGTTTGTTCTGAACATCCTCAACGAGATGCCGGACGACGATCAATCGGGTCAGCTAAAGGATAGCTTTGCGGATTTTACCTCGGTGGTGTGGCGCAGAGGTGATTATTCCCTGCGTCGACTTGAGCGCCTTTGCACATTATTTGGTTTGTGTATGGCTTTCACGAACAAAAGGACGATCCGATATCCGGCGATTATCTATATACTCTGTGATCTAAAGATTTCCATGCCATCTTTATTTGCAAAGGCAAAGGATGGAACTTTGGCGTATCGCGAAGTCAAGGCGCACTACGAATTCTCTGATGATCCAGATAAAAGAGATAACGACCTCGATTGGTATGCCCTGAATTGGAGGTACTTCCTGTCGTCGGATAAAGAGCTCCAGGGATTCGATGTGAGCGGATTTAGGAGTAGCTCATTTGAGTTCAATATAGACCGTGAGGACGTTGTTCGCTTCCTGGCAAATAAAATCGTAGATCGTTTCGCATTCCCGACTTGATCGTTCACACCGGCGCGACAAACCCGTCCAGCACGCGTTTCTGGCCGGCCTTGTCGAAGTCGATGGTGAGCTTGTTGCCGTCTATTGCCGCGATGTTGCCGTTGCCGAATTTCTGGTGGAAGACGCGGTCGCCGACATTGAAGGCGGATGGCGTATCGGCGACGGATTTGGCGACCAGCTCGCCCTCGATGGTGCGGCCTTTCACCGAGGTGCGGCCGGCGCCGTAGCCGGAGTCTGTCTCGCCATAGCCGATGCGTTCCACCTGGTGGCCGGAGCGGGTGCCCCAGTTGCGGTCGGTCGCCTCGGTGCGGTTCGCCTGCGCCCGCTGCCAGCCGGGCGTTGCATAGGTGTTGGAGAAGCTGCCCTGGTCCTTGGCGCCGATATTGTCGAAGCGCGAGGCGCCGTAAGGATTCTGCCGGCCGCCGCCGCGCCCGGAAGCGAAGGCGCCGCCGCCATAGGGATTGCCGTAGCCGCCGTAGCTGTTGCCGCTGTCGGCGATATCGACATGGGTTTCGGGCAATTCGTCGACGAAGCGCGACGCGATCGTCGATTGCCAAAGGCCGTGAATCTGGCGGTTGGAGACGAACCAGATGTGCAGGTTCTTCTTGGCGCGCGTCAGTCCGACATAGGCAAGCCGGCGCTCTTCCTCCAGGCCGGAACGGCCGCCTTCGTCCAGCGCGCGCTGATGCGGGAACAGGCCTTCCTCCCAGCCGGGCAGGAAGACGGTCTCGAATTCTAGGCCCTTGGCCGAATGCAGCGTCATGATCGAGACCGCATCTTGCGACTCGCCTTGCTCGGCCTCCATCACCAGCGCGACATGCTCGAGGAAGGAACGCAGCGATTCATACTCCTCCATGGAGCGGATCAGCTCCTTGAGGTTTTCCAGCCGTCCGGGCGAATCCGCCGAACGGTCGTTCTTCCACATGTCGGTGTAGCCACTCTCCTCCAGGATGGTCTCGGCGAGTTCGGTGTGCGGGGTGGTTTCCAGAGCCTTCTGCCAGCGCTCGAAATTGGCTGCGACCTCGCGCAGCGCCGCGCGCGGCTTCGGCTTCAGCTCGTCGCTTTCGGCGAGCGTCGCGGCGGCCTCCAGCATCGGGACGCGCATGGCGCGCGCCGTGTCATGGATCTGGCGGATGGTGGCTTCGCCCAGCCCGCGCTTCGGCACGTTGACGATGCGCTCGAAGGCGAGGTCGTCGCCGCCGTTGGCGACGACGCGGAAGAAGGCAAGTGCGTCGCGGATTTCCAAGCGCTCGTAGAAGCGCGGGCCGCCGATGACGCGGTAGTTCAAGCCCAGCGTGATGAATCGGTCTTCGAAGGCGCGCATCTGGAACGAGGCGCGCACCAGGATCGCCATGTCGTTGAGGTTGTGCTTCTGCCGCTGATAGGCCTCGATGGCGTCGCCGATGGCGCGCGCCTCTTCCTCGGAGTCCCAGGCGGCGTGGACGTGCACCTTGTCGTCCTCGGGGTCGTCGCGGTCGGTGAACAGCGTCTTGCCGAAGCGGCCCTCATTGTGGGCGATGAGATGCGAGGCCGCGCCCAGAATATGCGCGGTGGACCGGTAGTTGCGCTCCAGCCGGATGATGGTGGCGCCCGGAAAATCCTTGTCGAAGCGCAGGATGTTGTCGACCTCGGCGCCGCGCCAGCCATAAATCGACTGGTCGTCGTCGCCGACGCAGCAGATATTTACGCTCACGGGCTGTTCCGCGCCTGCCGGCGCGGGCCCTCCGCGAGGGCCTCGCAACGGCTCGGACGCCCGGTCGGGCTTGCGGCCTTCGGCCGAAACGTCCCATTCATCGCTGCGGGCTAACGGCTCCTCTTCGGGAACTGGTGGTCTGTAGTGACCGCCTTCTGTTCTATCGATAGTCGATTTCGAAGCGCTCGGTGCGCGGCCGCCCGGGGCCCCATTTCTCTGAATCCCAGGCCTCTGCGCCAACAGGCGCAGCCACATATATTGCGCGGTGTTGGTGTCCTGGTACTCGTCGACCAGTATGTATTTGAACCTGCGGTGGTACTCCCTCAGCACGTCCGGATAGGCGCGGAAGATGCGGATCGGGTGATAGAGCAGGTCGCCGAAGTCGCAGGAATTCAGCGTCTGCAGCCGTTCCTGATAGGCCTTGTACAACTGGCGGCCCTTGCCGTTGCCGAAGCTGCGCGCATCGCCTTCCGCTATCTCGTCGGGTCCGAGACCCTTGTTCTTCCAGTTGTCGAGCATCTGGGCGAAGGTCTTGGCCGGCCAGCGCTTGTCGTCCAGCCCTTCGGCCTGGATCAATTGCTTGATCAGCCGCACCACGTCGTCGGTGTCGAGGATGGTGAAATCCGATTTCAGCCCGGCAAGCTCGGCGTGGCGGCGAAGCAGCTTCACGCCGATCGAGTGGAAGGTGCCGAGCCACGGCATGCCCTCGACATTGCCTTCGCCGATCAGGTGGCCGATGCGCTGCTTCATCTCGCGCGCGGCCTTGTTGGTGAAGGTGACGGCCAGGATCTGCGAGGGAAAGGCCCTGCCGGTGGCAAGGATGTGCGCGATGCGGGTGGTGAGCACCCGCGTCTTGCCGGTGCCCGCGCCGGCCAGCACCAGAACAGGGCCCTCGGTCGTCTCGACGGCGAGGCGCTGCTCCGGGTTGAGGCCCTTCAGATAATCGGGCGCGCCGGTCTGGCCGCTGCGCGCCGCCATGGCGCGCGCGGCTATGCCGGATGGAGCCGCTGCCGGCCGCGCATTCGGTTCATCGAAAAAAGGCATGTCCTCGGAAAAGCCCGACATCGCCCCCGAATGTAGTGATTCGGCAGCGAAAGACCAGAACTGTCTACGTTTTGTTCTAGTTTTTGGCGATCCGCATCAGCTCGCTTATCGCATCCGCCACGTAGCCGGCGTCCCTTTCCGCGCCGTGGATCATTGTCGAGGAGGGGGAGTGCTGGAATGGCAGGCCGCAGACGTAGAGCCCAGGTTCGCCGGTAACGGACCCGCGATATTGCCCCGGCCGGCCGCTTTCATCAAAAATCGGCAGCTTGATCCAATCCAGTCCGGGCCGGAAGCCGGTGCACCAGATTACGTTCTCGACCTCGAGAGCCTCGCCGGTCTCGAGCACCGGCTTACCGTCCTTGACGGTGGCGACGCGCGCAACCCGGTTTATCCCGGCCGCGTCCATGTGTTGCGGCTTTACCCGGATCAGCGGAAGGCCATGGACGAGATGTGCTGGTCTTACCCTGCGCCCGATCGGCGTATCCACGGAAAGCAGACGGTGGAGAAGGACGCGGAAAACGAACGGTATCACCACACGGAGAGCGATGGTGCCGTTGTAGGCCACGGGAATGTGGCCTGGATGCCGGCCGGCCAGCCAGACGCGGTGCGTGCCGGCCAGGTCCATGGCAATCTCCGCACCTGAATTGCTGGCCCCGACCAGAAGTACCCCGCCCGGCCTGAGCTGCGACGGGTTTTGGTAGGCGGATGAGTGGAATTGCCGTATCGCGGGATCAAGCAGCGCGGCGAAATCCGGAAGCTTCGGCTTCTGGTAGCTCGCGGCGGCAATGACGACATGATCGGCGGTGAAACGGCTCGCGCCGGCGGTGACGACATAACGCCCGCCGTGGCGATTAACCCCGTCAACCTTGGCGCCCGTGCGTACCGGCAAGGCGAATTTCTCGGCATAGGCTTCCAGATAATCGGCCATTTCATCCTTGGTCGGGAAGGAATGGGCCGGGGTCGGGAAACGCATGCCCGCCAGTCCGTCGAAGCGCGCCGGCGTGAAAAGGCGCAGCGAATCCCATCGCGCGCGCCAAATATCCCCGACGCGCTGGCGAGCTTCCAGGATGACGAACTTTATCCCCTTGCGGGCCAGATAGTAACCGACGGAAAGGCCGCTCTGGCCTGCGCCGACGATGACGACGTCGAAATGCTCCTCTCGCGGCGCGGGGCGCGGCTCGCTGTCGATGTTCGCGTCGCCCAGCTGCGTCTGCGCGGTGTCAGCCTGAAGTTTCATGAAGGCTGTCCCGAGTTCGAGCAGCGCGCCGGCACGCGCCTTCGTCTCCGCTATGCCGATTGCGCCCGTGCCTTGCGGATTTGCCTGTTGAATTGAAATCACTTCCGTTCGTCCGTTCATCTCTGTCTCCATCGGCTTGGTGAGCCATGGGAGAAGAGTAGCGAACCAGCCCGTCGACACGCTTCGGGGATAGGCCCCATGCGGCAAAGGAAAGATGATGGGGATTTCTCCCCACGGGCGCCAGTAGTGGCCTACAGCGCGTCGCGACGAATGGATTCGGTCGACTCTGTCAGTCTTTGTTTCGGTACCGGTCGTTGCCTCAAAACACTGCGCAATTTGGGCGACATGCGCTAGAGCAGGCCGTGCTGGAAGGCGTAGGCGGTCGCTGCGGCGCGCGAGTTGACCGCGAGCTTGTCGAAGATGTTGGAAACGTGACGGTCGACGGTCTTTTCGCTGAGGCCAAGTTCAACCGCTATCGTCCTGTTTGTTTTGCCGGTGGTGATATGGGTCAGCACCTCTATCTCGCGCCGCGTCAGGCCGTGCGCCGATGGCGTGACGGGCCTGGCCAATGCGTTAAGGCGATCGAGATCAGGCGCGGCGCCGAGTTCCACAAAAACCGAACGCGCGGCGTCGAATTCGAGTCCCGCGCCATCCTCGTCCGCGAGCATACGGCAGGCCTGGCCGGCCAGCACGCGCAGCCGCGCCTCCAGATAGGGAGCGCCGGCGCGTTGCCAGATCGCGAGCGCCGCGCGGAAGTGACCGAGCGCAGCCGCGGCGTTGCCGTCGTGCATTTCGATTTCGCCTCTTGCCTGAGATGCGATCGCACCCAGTATCTCGGTCGCGAACCGGCTGGCGGTCGCTTCCAGCTCACGGCAGGCGTTGCGGGCCTCCTCGATCGCCCCGGCGGCGATTGCAATTTCGATCATCGCCGGAAGCAGGCGGGCACGGCTGAGCGGTGCTTCGGTGGTGGCGAGCACACGGCGCAGGGTCGCGGCCGCCTGCTCCGTGCGACCTTGCATCAGGCGCAGCAAGGCCATGCCCGGCTGCGGCTCGAGTCCTAGCCGGCTGGCATTCCGGTACATCTCCTCGGCGGCGGCGAATTCGCCGCGCAGGCGGTGGATTTCGGCTTCTTGATAGGCGGCGCCCGCGATCGTGTTGTCGCGAGCCGCCTTGGCAACAGGAGAAGATGCCGCACGGCGCGACTCCGCGATCGCCTCCGGCCAATTGCCGTTCATTTCCATGATCTCTGCCCGGTGCAGCATGCAGGCACCGTTGAATTGAACCAGTTGCGGCTGCGCTCCGCACCAGGCCGACAGCGCATCCGTCCATTCGCGGGAGCGATCGAGCGCATAGACCTGGCGGCACTCGGCGATGAGATTGCAATAGACCAGCCCGGTGACTACCGGCGAGAGCTCGCCTCCGATGACGGGCAACATGGCTTCATCCAGAGAGGCGATGCCTTCCTCGACGCGCCCTTGCCGTACCAGGGCGCGACCGAGAACGCATCTGGCGAAAGCGACCAGGTCGATATCGCGACAGCGCTCGCCTATCGCAAGCGCCTGCCTTGCATGTGCAGCGGATGTTTCATCACTGCCTGCCCTGAGATCTTTCTGTGCCGCCAGCAAAGCCAGATAGCCTTGTGTCGAGCATTCGCGACCAAAGCTCTCCACAAGGCGCTGCGCTCGCTGCAGCCATGCGGTTGCGCGGCCATGCTCGCCCAATGCCAGAAGCCGGGAGCCATGGAAGCAGGCCCAATATGCCGCTCTATCGTCACGGCCCGCATCGCTGTGCGCTTTGACCAGGCGTTCGGCTGCGGCAACGATATCGGGATCGCGATCAAGCATTCCAGCCGACCAGAACATGCGCTCCAGATCGTCTGTTCCCAAAGCGGTGACTTCGTCCGCGGCCCGCATCAACTCCAGCGCGTCCGCCCAAGCCCGCTTCTCATAGGCGTCGCGGGCGCGTCGGAGCATTGTGGCAACGCTGTCCATCGACAAGACATAGCACCGGCCGACGGATTTCCGGAAGACCGTCCGGCATGCGCACGCGCTCACGCACCGGCCAGCGGGATCGAAACGCCGATTGCGCAGTGGGAGGACCGGCGCCATGAATTGACACGGCGCACGGGCCAACCGAAACTGCCGCTGCAGAAGAGAATCGGAAGCATACTGGTTCCAGGTTTGTAGCGGGGATCTTTCTGCTGCGCATAACTGCGGGAGTCTTTCGTGGCCACCACCATCACCTCCCTTGTCCTCTTCCTCATCGGTCTCATTCTTGGCGGCGGCGGCACCTGGCTCATCGCGCTGGACGGCAGCTGGTACTACCTGATCGCCGGCCTGGTCTTCCTGATCACCGCCTGGCTGCTGTTCAGGCGCAGGTCGGCCTCGCTCTGGCTCTACGCGCTGTTCGTGCTCGCCACTTTGTGCTGGGCGGTCTGGGAAATCGGCTTCGACTGGTGGCAGCTCGGTCCGCGCGGCGGTGTCATCGTGCTCATCGCCCTGTGGCTGCTGACGCCATGGGCAAGGCGAGGCCTGCGGGGGCCGGACGGACGCGCGCCGCTGATCCTGGCCGTGCTCGCCTCGCTCGCGGTCGCCGGTTATTCGATGACCGCCGATCCCAAGGATACCGGCGGCACGCTGGGCACCGAGAAGGTGGCGGCGGCGGCCAATCTCGGCGGCGACATGCCGGCCGGCGAGTGGCGCTTCTACGGCCGCACGCCCTTCGGCCAGCGCTATTCGCCGCTCGACCAGATCACGCCTGACAATGTCGCGAAATTGCGGCCGGCCTGGACCTATCGAACCGGCGACGTGAAAGGCCC
This sequence comes from Mesorhizobium sp. B3-1-9, assembly GCF_006439595.1. Classification (NCBI taxonomy): domain Bacteria; kingdom Pseudomonadati; phylum Pseudomonadota; class Alphaproteobacteria; order Hyphomicrobiales; family Phyllobacteriaceae; genus Mesorhizobium; species Mesorhizobium sp. B3-1-9. The sequence continues at coordinate 293,474 of NZ_VFTJ01000005.1, read as the reverse complement.
CGACGATATCGGCGAGACGACCTACCAGGTGACGCCGCTGAAGATCGGCGACGCGCTGTTCATCTGCACGCCGCATAATTTCGCCATCGCCATCGATGCCGCGAGCGGCAAGGAGAAGTGGCGCTACGACCCGAAGATCAAGCTCGACCCCGACCGCCAGCACCAGACATGCCGCGGCGTGTCCTATTATGCCGACGCCAAGATCGCCGCCGGCCAGCCTTGCGCCGCGCGCATCTATCTGCCGACTTCCGACGCGAGGCTGATCGCGCTCGACGCGGCGAACGGGCAGGTGTGTCCGTCCTTCGCCGAGGAGGGCACGTTGAACCTGATGGCCAGCATGCCCTATCCGAAGTCGGGCTATTACTATTCGACGTCGGCGCCGCTGATCGTCGCCGGAAAGATCATCGTCGGCGGCGCGGTCAACGACAATTATTCGACCGAGGAGCCGTCCGGCGTCATCCGCGCCTTCGACGTCGATACCGGCGCGCTGCTGTGGAACTGGGATTCCGGCAATCCGGATGTGACGACGCCGCTGCCCGCCGGGCAAACCTACACCCACAACTCTCCCAACATGTGGTCGACCGCGAGCGCCGACGAGAAACTTGGGCTGCTCTACGTGCCGCTCGGCAACCAGACGCCGGACCAGCTCGGCATGGGCCGCAGCGCCAATGTCGAGAAATTCTCGTCCTCGATCACGGCGCTCGACCTCAACACCGGACAATTGCGCTGGGTGCGGCAGACCGTGCATCACGATCTGTGGGACATGGACGTGCCGGCGCAGCCGTCGCTGGTCGACATCACCACGGCGAACGGCGTGGTGCCGGCGCTGGTCGGGCCGACCAAGCAGGGCGATCTCTACGTGCTCGACCGGCGCACGGGCGAGCCGATCATTCCGGTGAAGGAAGTCCCGGCGCCCGGCGGCGCGATCGAGGGCGATCATGCCTCGCCGACGCAGCCGGCGTCGGACCTTTCATTCAATCCGAAGCCGCTGACCGGCGCCGACATGTGGGGCATCACCATGTTCGACCAGCTGGCGTGCCGGATCGAGTTGAAGAAGCTGCGCTATGAGGGACGCTACACGCCGCCCTCGCTGCAGGGCTCGCTGATCTATCCCGGCAATTTCGGCGTCTTCAACTGGGGCGGCGTCGCGGTCGATCCAGTGCGGCAGGTGATGTTCGGCATGCCGACCTACCTCGCCTTCACCTCGAAGCTCATTCCGCGCGCGGACGTGCCGGCGCCGGGCGACAACACCAAGGGCAGCGAGCAGGGGCTGAACCGCAACGACGGCGCGCCTTACGCGGTGGTGATGGGACCGTTCCTGTCGCCGCTCAGCATTCCCTGCCAGGCGCCGCCCTGGGGCTATGTCGCCGGCGTCGACCTCAAGACTGGAAACATCGCCTACAAACACCGCAACGGCACCGTCTACGACATGACGCCGCTGCCCTTGCCCTTCAAGGTCGGCGTTCCAGGCATAGGCGGACCGATGATCACGGCGGGCGGCGTCGCTTTCCTGGGCGCCGCGGTCGACGATTATCTGCGCGCCTATGATCTCACCACCGGCAGGCAGCTCTGGCAGGCGAGGCTGCCGGCCGGCGGCCAGTCGACGCCGATGACCTATACGGTGGCCGATGGCCGCCAGTTCGTCGTCATCGTCGCCGGCGGTCACGGCTCGGTCGGCACCAAACCGGGCGATTACGTGATGGCCTATACGCTGCCGAAATAGGTGCGGGTGAGGCCGGTCTGCTACGAAAGCAAGAAGCCCGCCAGCAGGACGGTCAGGAGAAGCGACACGGGTACGGCGAGAAGCCAACGAGCCTCCAGGACACTGTTCCGATAGTCTTCCATTTTCTCGCTCCAACCTTTTAAGACGGCTCCAGCGCGTAACCCGCCAGCGCTGGAGCCTCTGCTCGTGCTCAACCGCCGTCGCGGGAGCTTCCGGCAGTCGGTCAACGGAGGGTCGGTTGGTTCGTTCCTGGCGCAAGTCCCCAGTCCGCTATCGGTTCCGACTGAAGTCGCACATCACAAGCATTGGTCCCAAGGACGAAACATATAGCCCGCTATCTCATTGTGTCCCCGACTGGCGGCCATGAGTCCCTTCATCGCCAGTTTATGGATGCCCGTCACCCCAGCAGGATGGCGGGCATCCGTTGAGGGGTGGGCAAGAGGTGGACGGTGTCGATTTCCAATGAGTTGCGAGACGTGAGCATCCGTTACGAGCGCCCTAGCCGCCACTCGCCGACCATCAAAACCGGTTCATGGTTCAAGGCGGTAAGCATCTTCAGCTGCGATGACTGCAAGACCAAATTGACGTCTGGCACACATACTAACGGAGGCAAACCATGATCGAAACTTCCAGATCCCTGGAGACCAAGGTGGCGGGTCTGCATGAGAGGATGCAGACGGCCAACGTCAGCGTGGATGATATGGTCGCATTTCAGAAGGTCGCCGACATTTTGGACAATGGTCGCGGTGGCATCGACGTCGATGACCTGATCGCACTGTCCTTTGTCACGTCGGATGAGTGCTCAGGAAAATGCTAAATGGGACCGGAGGCGTCAGCGATAATGGTTTTGCTTTCGTGCAGTCCGGGTTGGGCTTGTCGGCCGCTCGAAATCGCGCCTCAAATCTACTCCGTCGATAAATGCAGAGCGGCCTTGGCGGATCGTTTGGCCAAGTCCCCTGTCGGCGAAATTATTGGCCAGTGCAGGGAGATTGACGCTACGTTTACCGATTCGCTGCCGCCTGGATATTCCGCCCTAACAATCACCCGAGGCACAGAAACTACGAACTATCTTGTTCCCCATAAGGCGGACTAAGCGGCTTCGCCAGTAGGACGCTTCGGTCGTCAGAAAGCGGATCGGCCCCGCCGTCGAATGGCCGAGCCGCTCAAGACCTGTTCGGAACGCTTCAAAGCCCGAGATGGCCCCTCAGGCTCGGCACCTGGTCCAGCACCTGATTGGTCAGGTCGGGGCCGGCGGCGGCTTCCGCCTGCTGGATCAGTGTCTCGCCGGCCTGCCGGATCTGCGCCATGTCGAGGCCGGACGCCTTCAGCACGGCGACGCCGCTGATCAGCGCGCCGGCTTTTTCGCCGAGCACGCCGCCAAGCGCGCCCTGCAGCGACGACAGAAGTCCGCCGCCCGAATTGGCCGTCGCGCCGGCGGCCATCACGTCGTATTTCTGCGCCAGCGCACCGGCGCCGGGGATCTGGTCGAAGAAGGACGAAACGCTGGTGCCTTCCGCTTCGTGCTCGAGCACGGAAAAGATGGTGCCGACAACCTTTTCGGTGGTCGGCTCGTCGAGGCCGGCCTTCGAGGAAACGGTGTTGATGATGTCCTGGACGTTCATGGCATTCCCCTTTTCGTCATTCGCATCGGCAAGGCGGCTCAGCCAACTTCGTGTCCTAATGTGACAGCACCATCAAGACTTTCGGAAATGACCAAAATGTGATGAATCAAGCTGCTTGTCGGCGCAGCGGCTCTACTAAGATTCCCCAAGGGATCATCACCCGGGCGTGACTGGACCGTGCAATTCTCGACCCTATCTTGCGGATCACCCGCCAATCGTCGAGGACAGCCATGACCGAACCCGTTGCCAAGCCCGTCATTACTCAGCCTGTCATCAGTCAGGCGATGATCGATGCCTATGACGAATACACGCATCTGACGCTCGACCGCCGCCGCTTCATGGAGCAGTTGACCAAGCTGGCGGGCTCGGGCGCCGCGGCGGCTGCGATCGCGCCGATGCTGGCGGCCAATTCCGCCCAGGCCGCGATCGTCGCCGAGGACGACAGCCGCGTTAAGGGCGGGGACGTCACCTATCCCGGCTCAAGCGGCGAGATGAAAGCCTATCTGGTCAAGCCGGCGGATCAGTCGGGCAAGCTCGGCACCGTTATCGTCATCCACGAGAACAGGGGTCTCAACGCGCATATCCGCGACGTCGCCCGGCGCGTGGCGCTGGAAGGGTTCGTCGCGCTGGCGCCGGACTTTCTGTCGCCGCTCGGCGGTACGCCGTCCGACGAGGACAAGGCGCGCGACATGTTCACCAAGCTCGACGCTGCCCAGGTCGCGGCCGACGGCGTGGCGACGATCGCCTACCTCAAGGGCCTCAAGGACGGCAACGGCAAGGTCGGGGCGGTCGGCTTCTGCTGGGGCGGCGGCGCGGTCAACCAACTTGCCGTCGATGCGCCGGACCTCAGCGCCGGCGTCGCCTATTACGGCATGCAGCCCAAGGCCGAGGACGCCGCAAAGATCAAGGCGCCCCTGCTTCTGCATTATGCCGGGCTGGACAGCAGGACCAATGCCGGCATCGACGCCTACAAGAAGGCGCTCGACGCCGCGCATGTCGAATACACCGTCTATGTCTATGACGGCGCCAATCACGCCTTCAACAACGACACCTCGGCCGCGCGCTACGACAAGAAAGCCGCCGATCTCGCCTGGGGGAGGACGATCGCCTTCCTGAAGGAGAAGCTGGCCTAGGTGTGTTGATATTCAGGTGAGCCCGGCCTGGAAACGGCGCCTCCACAGCCGTCGGCAGATTATTGCTGCGCCGGCTTGTGGAAGGCGACGCCGGCGATGACCAGCGCAATGCCGATGCAGTCGGTGACGCTGGGTACCTGACGCAGCACGATGACGCCGATCAGCGTTGCCGTGAGCGGCAGGAGCGAGAGCATCAATGCGAAGCTCGCGCGCGGCAGCCGCGCCATGGCGAACTGGTCGCAGATGTAGGGGATGACCGAGGAGCAGACGCCGACGCCGATCGCGGCGACGAGGAGTTGCGGCAACGAGAAGGCAGGCAGCGCCTCGCGAAAGCCAATGGGCAACACGATGAGGAAAGCGACTGCCATGGCGGCGCCGAGGCCGGCGATGCCGATGCCTGCCTGGGCGACGCGGTGACCGATCACGATGTAGCCGACGAAGAGGGCACCATTCAAGAAGGCCCAGAACAAGCCGACCGGATCGCTGGACCATTTCACGTCGATGAGCAGCAAGGTGCCGACAACGGCAATGGCGAGCGCAGCAAAGTTGCGCGGGCTGCGCAGGCCGACCAGCGCGACCGCGATCGTGCCGACGAATTCGATCGCCGCCACCAGCGAGATCGGCAGGCGGTCGAGCGCCAGATAGAACGAGCAGTTCATCACCGCCAGGCAGATGCCGAAGGCCAGCAGCAGCAGCCGCTGAGCGCGATCCGCGCGGGCGAAGACGCGCCAGGGCCTTGTCAGCGGGGCGAAGATGACAGCGGCGGTGGCGATGCGCAGCCAAGCCATGCCGAGGACGCCGACCTGAGCGAAAAGCAGCACCGCGAAGGCCGGGCCCAGATAATGGAACACGGCGCTGACGCAGAACCAGACATGCGGCGGTAATGCGTTGGCCGTTCCAGCAAGTGTGGTGGGGCCGGCGAGGGCGGGGCGTGTATCGAAATCACCGCTGGCCTGCTTTGCAGCCGGAATTTGCGTTTGAGCTTTCATAGGAGCATTATCGCAGGCAAAATTCACGGAATATATGCGCGATGAACGGCTTGGTGCCCAGTTTCGCTTTCTGATGGAAGAGATTTGATTTGAAAAACCTTCGAAGTGAAAATGTCGACATCGACGCGATCGATCTGAAGGTCCTGCGTCTGCTGGAAAAGGACGCGCGCATCAGCACGGCGGAATTGGCGCGCGCGGTCGGGCTGTCGGCGCCGAGCGTGGCGGAGCGCATCCGCAAGCTGCAGGAGAACGGCGTGATCGAGGCCTATACGGTCAGGATCAATCCGGCCGCTCTCGGCATGAAGCTGTCGGCATGGCTGAGAATAAGGCCCGTGCCGGGACAGCTTTCGGTGGTAGCGGACATCATCCGCGAGCTGCCGGAAATCGCGCAATGCGACCGGGTCACCGGCGAGGACTGCTTCATCGCGCTTGCTCATGTCGGCTCTGTGAGCGAGCTCGAGCGGGTGATCGACCGGATCATCCCCTATGCGATGACCAACACCGCCATCATCCAGTCGTCGCCGGTCGAGCCGCGCTCGCCGCTGGGCGGATTCAAGCAGCTATGACTGGGCAGAGATGGCTGGGCAGCGACGATGGATCAAGCGTGGCCGCGTTTCATGCGCGCCTGCTTCAGAATCGCGCGCCAGCGGATCATGTCGAACGGGATAGGTTCGTTGTTGTTGGCGATGTGGAAGATCTCGTTGTTGACGTTCTTCAGCGATCGCCAGAAATCATAGTCGGTGATGCGTGGATCGGCCGCCAACCGTTCCACTTCGACCTTGATGTCGGTTTTCATGCACTGTCCTCGCACCGCATTCCGCCAGCCGCCCGCGCGTAAACCCGGTAGGGCGGTTTTCGAACGCACCGGTGAGTCGTTCAACGGACTCAACCGACTTGTTCACGTTAAAACCTTGGTAAGGTTAACGCGGGCGCGCGGGTTTTCAAGCGCCCCTGCGCTTGATGCCGATCGAGCGGCCGGCGCGCTCGGGCATCGGCAGCGCCGCATGAGCCGCGCGCACAGCCTCCAACTTGGCCATCACGTCGGCGGGGAAGGGGGCGACCTTCGGTCCTTCCATGTCGACATGCAGCGACAGCGTTTCCGATGTGGCGGCAAGCCAGCCGTCGACATGGCGGATTTCCTGATAGGTTCTCAACCGCTTGTCGTCATGGTCGATGAGCTGGAACGATACCTTGACCGTGTCGTGGAGATGCAACTCGCGTACGTAGCAGACATGGACTTCCGCGGTGTAGACGCTGAGGCGGCGCTCCTTGGTATAGCTCGAGTCCACTCCCATCATTGCGAACGCTTCGTCGGTGCCGCGATCGAACAGCACGTTGTAAAAGGCCATGTTGAGATGGCCGTTATAGTCGATCCAGTCCTTCTCGATCGCCAATGGGCGGGAAATGATGGGCGCGGGGATCGTCATATGGTTTCCTTGATCGTCGCTGGACAGAGCGTGGTTGGTGAGGTTCTGTTCATGTGGCGCAATTCCGGACGGAAAACCGCTTCACACTTTTCCTGGAATTGCTTTAGGCATCATCCATAGCTGCATAACAAGGGTGGCCGCTGGTCCATTCGCGGAGGAATTCATGGCTTTGAGCGACCTCAATCCCGTCGAACGCAACGAGGAAGGCATCGCCGCGGTGCTCGGCATCCTCAAGCAGCGCTTCGGCGAGCGCTTCCAGACCGGCGAGGCGATTCGCGGCCAGCACGCGCACACTACCACCTATATCCCGACCCAGGCGCCCGACGGCGTCGCTTTCGTCGAGACAGCCGCGGACGTGCAGGAGATCGTACGCGCCTGCGCCGCCCACCGCGTGCCGGTCATCGCCTTCGGCGTCGGCTCCTCGCTCGAGGGCCACACCAACGCGCCGGGCGGCGGCATTTCCATCGACACCTCGCGCATGAACCGGATCCTGGCCGTCAATCCGCAGGATCTCGACTGCAGCGTCGAGCCCGGGGTGACGCGCGAGGACCTCAACAGGCACCTGCGCGACACCGGCCTGTTCTTCCCGATCGATCCCGGCGCCAACGCGTCGCTGGGCGGCATGGCGGCAACGAGGGCTTCCGGCACCAATGCGGTGCGCTACGGCACCATGCGCGAAAACGTGCTGTCGCTGACCGCCGTCATGGCCGACGGCGAGACGGTGACGACCGGCAAGCGGGCGAAGAAGAGCTCGGCCGGCTACGACCTGACGCGGCTTTTGGTCGGCTCGGAAGGCACGCTCGGCGTCATCACCTCGCTGACGCTGAGACTGCAGGGCATTCCGCAGGCGATCTCAGGCGGCGTCTGCCCGTTTCCCAGCCTGGAGGCCGCCTGCAACACGGTGATAGCCACGATCCAGATGGGCATCCCGGTGGCGCGCATCGAACTGGTCAACGCGCTGCAGATGCGGGCGATGAAGAATTATTCCAAGCTCGACTATCCGGAGAGCCCGTGCCTGTTCGTGGAGTTCCATGGCAGCGAGGCCGGCGTGGCCGAGCAGGCCGAGATGTTTGGCATGATCGCCGAGGAGAATGGAGGAGGGCCGTTCCTGTGGACCAGCGTCGCGGAGGAGCGGACAAAACTCTGGAAGGCGCGGCACGACGCCTATTGGTCGTCGCTGACGCTGCGCCCCGGCGCCAAGGGGCTGTCGACCGACGTCTGCGTGCCGATCTCGCGGCTTGCCGAATGCGTTATGGAAACCGAGGCCGACATTGCCGAGATGGGACTTGTCGCGCCGATCGTCGGCCATGCCGGCGACGGCAATTTCCATGTGCTGGTGCTGATGGATGTCGACAACCCTGAAGAGATCGCGCTCGCCGAGAAATTCGTCGCCCGGCTCAACATGCGCGCGATCGCCATGGAAGGCACCTGCACCGGCGAGCACGGCATCGGTCAAGGCAAGGTCGGCTTCCTGCGGCACGAACTCGGCCATGGCGTCGATGTCATGCGCACGATCAAGCAGGCGCTCGATCCGCTGAACATCATGAATCCCGGGAAGATCTTGCCGGGCGCAGGTCACTAGTCATGGCCGCGGCAGAAGCTCTGCTGCCGATCGACGTGCCGTCCTCGTCGGCCGGTGCTCCGTTGCCGCATGTTTTCGCGGATGAAGAGCGGCTGTTGGTTGCCTACATCGCCAATGTCCCCGTCCCGTCCTTCGACGGCACCAATCCGCGCTCGGTTTCAGCAGTTGCGGAGGGGCAGGCCGTCGCGGTCCTGACGATGGACCCTTATGTCGCGTTCCAATTCGGCCCGCCGAACGACGAGGCCCTGAGCGGGCATCGGCTCTACGCGCTCGGCCTGCAGCCGTATTCCGCGTTCGAGGTTCTCAATTCGTCGTGGATTGCTTCTCTGGAAGAAGCGAACCGGGTTCACCCGCGCCATATGCCGGAACTGTTTTCGGGTCGGCGGCACGTCATTCTCACGTTCCACGATTCGACCCTGGAATTCATCGCTCGAGATTTCCAGGTAAGCCTGCGAAAAGGCGCGGTGCTGAAGGCTTTGCTCGAAGCGGTAAACGACTGATCGCCTAGCCGCAGCCCCCGGCGACGCTATTCCTGAACGCCCTCGACCAGCTTCTGCAGCATGGGCCGCGTCGGCGCGAAGAACGTCGTGCCTGTATGCGGCGTCGAGAAGTCGAGCAGCCGGTCGTAAGCGCCTGGCGGTTCGCCGACATACATGCGCTGCAGCATTTTTTCGATCACCCAGAGATAGCGCGTGTAACCGATGAAATAGGTGCCGAACTCGTTCTGGCCGGGGCGGCCGAACGGCATGTTGTCGCGCAGGATGTCGTATTCGTTGCCGGCGTCGTCCTCGATCGTGGCCAAGGACTTGTGCGACTTGCGCGGCTTGTCGTCATCATCGATCTCGATGTTGTCGATCTTTGTGCGGCCGATGATTTCTTCCTGGACATGCGTCGGCGTTTTGCCCCAAGCGGCCATGTCGTGCAGGTATTTCTGCACGACGACGTAGCTGCCGCCGGCAAAGTCGCCGTCCTCGTCGCCGACCAAGGCGGAGGCGGGCAGGTCGAGGCCGGTCGGATTGGCGGTGCCGTCGACAAAGCCCAGCAGGTCGCGCGCGTCGAAATAGCGAAAGCCGGACACCTCGTCGGCGACGGTCACGCTGGCACCAAGACTGTTCAGTATGATGCGCTCGAACTCGAAGCACATGTCGGGCCGCTCGGCGCGGATGTGGAAAAGGAGATCGCCCGGCGTCGAGGGCGCCGAATGCGCCGAGCCCTCGATCGGCGCGAAGGGTTTCAGCTCGCGTGGCCGGCGGTTGGGCGACAGGCGGTTCCAGAGCCCGGCGCCGATGCCGGCGATGCAGGACAGCCGGCCCGACAGGTCGCGGAAGCCGACATTCTTGACGAGGTCGTCGAGCTCGCCCAGCACCGAAGCGACATTCGAAAGCGCCGCCCTGTCGCTGCCGACGGTCACAACAAGGAAAATCGCGGCTTGCGACAGCGGCGCGTCGACGCTCTGCGCGTCGATCGGCACTCTATCCCAGTTCTTGCCTGACATCGGGGACGCTCCATGTTGGGTTCAGATTCATGGCGGCCAAGGACGCGGCCGGAAGGGCAGGGATTTGCAAAAGAGATATCGCGACCGCGAGCGGTCACGCAACTGGAGACATTGGCGGCTGTCGCACGCTGAATTGCCTCTTTATCGACACGCGGATGCGGGTAGAGTGCGGCTGACTTTCAACCCGGGAAACAGATGCTCGCCCGCCTGTTCGTGATCTTCGGTGGCCTGTTCGTGCTGGTGCTGTGCGCGGCGCTGGTGGTGCCGTATTTCATCGACTGGACGGGTTACCGGGGCGATTTCGAGCGCGAGGCGAGCGCCATCCTCGGCCGCAAGGTGACGGTGAAGGGCGACGCGACGGCGCGGCTGTTGCCGTTTCCGTCGGTGACCTTCTCCAATGTCGAGGTCGCGGGGGGGCCGGAAGGCCAGCCGGCAATGACGGTCGAGACCTTTTCCATGGATGCCGAGCTCGCGCCATTCCTGCGCGGCGAGGTGCTGATCTTCGACATGCGGCTGGTGCATCCGAAAGCCACCATCAATGTCGCCGGCGACGGCACCGTCGACTGGACGCTCCGGCCCTCGACGCCCTTCGACCCAGGCCAGATCGCGATCGAGAAGCTGTCGGTAACCGAAGGGCAGATCGAATTGCGCCACGCCGCCGGTGGACGCAGCCATCTGATCTCGGAGATCAACTCGACCATTTCGGCCAAGGCGCTCACCGGCCCATGGCGCATGGACGGAACGCTGCGCTTCGACGGCCTGCGCGTCGACGTCTCGGCTTCGACCGGCAAGGTGGAGCCGGACGGCCAGATGCGGCTCAGGTTGAAAGCGGATCCCGATGCTTATCCGCTGATCATCGAAACCGACGGCAATGCCGGCATCGTCAAGGGCGCCGCGGTCTATTCCGGCCAGTTCAAGATTTCGGGTGACGACAGGAATTCGGCCGAGCTGCGCGGCAACGAGGGCCAGCCGGTCAAGATCAGCACCGGCAAGCCCGACCCAGGCTTCCGGTTGAACGGCAAGTTCGCGCTCGACCACCAGAAGCTCAATTTCGATGAGTTCCGCTTCGAAACCGGGCCGCTCGACAATCCCTATACCGCCGACGGCAAGGCATCGGTCGATCTCGGCCTGAAGCCGCATTTCTCGGTCGAGGCCAGCGGCGCGCAGGTGCAGTTCGACGAGGCCGTCGGCGGGGCCGCTGGCGCCGGCTTCACGCTCGACCAGCGCATCGCGGCATTCGAGCGGACGCTGCAGCACATGCCGAAGCCGACCATACCGGGCACGGTCGAGGTCAGGCTGCCGGCGGTGGTGGCGGGCGACACGACGGTGCGCGACGTGCGGCTGTCGGCCGAGCCGGTCGAAGGGGGCTGGTCGGTCAAGTCGCTCGCCGCGACGCTGCCGGGCCGTACGACGCTCGAAGCCGACGGCATGTTGAGCGTGGAAGACCACTTCGGCTTCACCGGCTCGTTGCTGCTCGCCGTCGGACAGCCGTCCGGCTTTGCCGCCTGGCTGTCGAAGGATGTCGACGAGGCGATCCGCCGGCTGCCCGCGGCAGGCTTCAAGGCCAAGGTCGATCTCAGCGAGAACCGGCAGTCCTTCAGCGATCTCGAGCTCATCCTCGGCAAGGCGAAGTTTGCGGGCAGCATCGATTCCAGCCAGCAGGATGGCGCCAGGCCGTCGGTGCTGATGCGGCTGACGGGCGGCGAGATGGACCTGGACGGGCTCGCCGCCTTCGCCTCGATCTTCATCAGCGACAAGGGCGCCAACCGGTTTTCGGACCGCGATCTCGATTTCCAGATCAAGGCGGGCCCAGTCAGCGCTGCCGGGCTCAGCGCCGACACCGTCGACACGGCGCTGCGGCTGCGCGAGGGCCTGCTCGAGATCGATCGGCTTTCGATCGGCGGCCTGGCCGGCGCCTCGATCAGCGCCACGGGCCGGGTCAAGGATTTCCCGCAGAGCCCGACCGGCAAGCTCAACGCTTCCGTGGTGGCGGTGGACCTCAAGCCGCTGATCGATGTCGCCGCACAGCACTATCCCGACAATGGCGTGCTCAAAGGCCTGGCCAGCCGCGCGGCGGCCTATCCCGAACTGTTCCAGGACGCGCGCATCGATCTCTTGACCAGCGCCGCCGACAATGGCGACGGCACCACGGGCTTGGCGCTCTCGGCCCAGGGCAAGGCCGGCGGCTCGGCGTTCTCGGCGTCGCTTTCCGGCAAGGGGACCGCGGACAAGCTCTCCGAGGCGCCGGTGTCGATCACCTTCAACGCCCGCAACGACAATGCCACCACGCTGCTTGCGCTTTACGGCCTGCCTGCGCTGCCGCTCGGCATGCTCGGCCACGCCAACACCGACGTCTCGGCGAAGGGCTCGGTTGCCGGCGGTCTCGCGACCAGCTTCAACCTGACGGCCGATGATTTCAGGGCAGGCTTCGACGGAACAGTCGCCTCGACGGCGCAAGGCCCGACTGCCAAGGGCAAGGTCAGTCTCGATGCCGCCGATATCGAGCCGTGGCTGATGACGACGGGTGTAGGCCTGCCCGGCATGGGAACCGGGACGGCAACGTCGCTGGCGGCCGATGCCGATTTCGGCAATGGGCTCCTGGTGCTGAGCGGTCTTACCGGTTCGATCAACAAGGCGGCGGTTTCCGGCGACGTCAACATCGACGACGCCAAGGATGGGCTGCCGCATCTTGCCGGGGCGCTGGTGCTCGACGAGCTCGACCTTGATCCGCTGGCGGTCTCGCTGTTCGGGGACCAGTCTTTCGCCGCCGCCAAGGGCGGCTGGCCGACGACGCCGTTCAGCCAGAAGTCGACGCTGCCGTTCAACGCAGATCTCGATCTCAACACCTCGGCGCTCGCCGTCGGGCCCTTCGCCACGGCGCATGACGCTTCATTCTCGCTGAAGCTCGACCGCGAAGGCATCCACGTCTCCGACCTCAAGGCGAAGCTCTACGGCGGCGACCTGACCGGCCTGTTCGACCTGAAGAACACGGAGGGCACCGGCCTGTTCTCCGGCCAGATGAGGCTGGCCGGCAGCGATCTTTCCGCGGTTCTGCCCGGCGCCGGTATCGGCGGCAGCGGCGATCTTTCGACGGCGCTGTCGACCAGCGGCAAATCCGTTGACGCCATGATTGCGGCCTTGTCCGGATCCGGCACGGCGGCGCTGAAGGGATTGAAAGTGGACGGCATCAATCCGGCAGGCTTTGCCGCCATGATCGCCAAGGCCGACGCGATCGGACGCGACATCGACACGGCCAAGACGGCGGAGTTCGCGCCCCAGATCGCCGGGGAGGGCAGCTTCGCCGCCGGCGATACCGATGTGGCCTTCACCGTCGCCAACGGCACGTTGCGGGCGCCGCCGATCAGCCTCGACAATCCCGGCGCGACCTTGTCCGCCGACGTGACGGCCGATCTCAACACGAGCACCGTCACGGCAAAAGGGGCGCTGACCTACCACGCTGGCGACGAGGCGCTGGTCGGTTCCGAGCCGACCGTCAATTTCAGCCTGGCCGGTCCGCTTGGGGCGACCGCGCCCCAGTTCGACAGCGGCCCGCTGGCGCAGTTCCTGACGCAGCGCGCGCTGGAGAAGGAACAGCAGCGGGTCGAGGCGATGCAGGCGGCGCTCTTGGAGAAGCAGCGGCTGCGGCGCGAAGTGCGCTATTACGCCTCGCTGCAGACGGAGCGCGACAACGCGGCCGAAGAGTTGCGCCGGCAAGAGGAAGAGGCGCGGCAGAAGGCCGAGGCGGAAGCCAGGGCGAAAGCCGAAGCGGAAGCGCAGGCACAGGCTGAAGCGCAGGCAAAGGCTGAAGCTGAAGCAAAAGCCAAGGCCGACGAAGAGGCCAGGGTGAAGGCGGAAGCCGACGCCAAGGCGCAGGCCGAAGCGGACGCCAAGGCCAAGGCCGATGCACAGGCGAAGGCCGAGGCCGAGCAGCGGGCCGCGGACGAGGCGGCCAAGGCACAGGCCGATCGCAAGAAGGCCGAGCAAGCGAAGCTGGAAGCAGCACGCAAGGCGGCCGCGCAAACGCCAAAGGCCGAGGGGGCGCTGCCCGGCGCCAATGATGGTTCGACTTCAGCGCCGGCGAAGCCGAAGGCCAACCCGTTCACGATCGACAATCTGCTGAAGTCGCTCGACGGCGGTTGAGCTTCGCGTCGCACACGTAGCGAATTAGCCACCGCGCCTAGGACTGTTCCTGGCGCGAGAGCAGGCGCCGCAGCATCGGCTCGATGCGCGAAAGCTCGTCGAGATGCGCGGCCGACAAGTCGGCCAGGCGATCGTCGGCCAAAGGGGTGAGCTGCAGCAAGACGCGGCGGTGATCGCTCTTGTCCTGATCGCGTATCACCAGGCCTGCCTCGGCAAGGCGGTTCACCAGTTCCACCGCGCTGTGGTGGCGGATGCGCAGCCGCTCGGCAAGCTCGCCCACCGTCACCGGTCCGCCGCCGGGAAATCCCTTGATCGCCAGCAGCGCCTGGTGCTGGCGCGGCGTGAGGCCCGCCTCGTTGGCCTGGACCTGGCTGAATTCGAGAAAGCGGCGGATCAGATAACGGAACTGCGACAGCCGCTGGTAGTCGGCCTGGCTGATGGCGGGGCGTGGTTTCGGCGGCGTCATTTCCCGACTTATGGTCTTTTCCCGCAAAAGCTCAACTGGCCGTCCCGATCCCTGTCCAAAATGACGCGGTGCAGCGATTGAAAACAGCCTTGCAGATTTATATCGTATTACGATATTAGGCCGCCTGAAACCGGACGGCCTTCGCGCCGCCAGAAAGTTCAGGCTCCCAAAATGAAACCTGCTCACGCCGGCAACGGCAATCTCCGCGACTTCACGACCGATCCGCGTGTTCTGCTGATCGCGGCCATTGCCGTCGTGGTGGCGACCGCTGGGCTCTTCGCCGGCATCGTACTTCTGCAGCTCATCCGTCTTGCCACCAACATCGCCTATTTCGGCCAGTTCTCGCTGGCCGAACTCAAGCTCGAGGACTCGCCGCTGGGCTATGCCGCCGTGATCGTCCCGGTGATCGGCGCGCTGATCATCGGCCTGATGGCGCGCTTCGGCAGCGAGAAGATCCGCGGCCACGGCATTCCCGAGGCCATCGAGGCGATCCTGCTCGGGCGCTCGCGGCTCGACGCCAAGGTCGCGGTGCTGAAGCCGCTGTCTTCGGCGATCTCGATCGGCTCGGGCGGACCGTTCGGCGCCGAAGGCCCGATCATCATGACCGGCGGCGCCATCGGCTCGCTGATCGCGCAGATGCTGCCGGTCAGCGACAATGAGCGCAAGACGCTGCTGGTGGCGGGTGCGGCGGCCGGCATGACGACGGTTTTCGGCACGCCGATCGCCGCCATCATGCTCGCCGTCGAATTGCTCCTGTTCGAGTGGACGCCGCGCAGCTTCATCCCTGTCGCCGTCGCGGCAATCGTCGCGGAAGTCGAACGCAGCTTGCTGCACCTGCCGGGTCCGATCTTTCCGTTCTCGGGCAGCATGGAGGTCTCGATTGCAGGATTGGGCGGCTGGGTGCTGGTGGGCATTGCCGCCGGGCTGCTTTCGGGCCTGCTGACGCAACTGGTCTATGCCTGCGAGGACGCCTTCCTGAAGCTGCCGATACACTGGATGTGGTGGCCGATGATCGGCGGCCTGGTGGTCGGCATCGGCGGCCTGATCGAGCCGCACGCGCTTGGCGTCGGCTACGACAACATCGCCAATATGCTCGACGGCCGCACCGTCGCCACCGCCGCGCTGCTGCTTCTGGTGGTGAAGGCCATCATCTGGTCGGTGGCTCTGGGGTCCGGGACCTCGGGCGGCGTGCTGGCGCCGCTGCTCATCATGGGCGGAGCGATGGGTGCGGTGCTCTCGGGCATCCTGCCCGAGGCAAGCCCCGGCTTCTGGCCGCTGCTGGCGATGGCCGCGACCATGGGCGGCACCATGCGCGCGCCGTTGACCGCGACTTTCTTCGCTACCGAGCTCACCGGCAACACGCATGTCCTGGTGCCGCTGATCGCGGCCTGCGCCACCGCCCACGCGGTCACCGTGCTGTTGATGAAGCGCTCGATCCTGACCGAAAAAGTGGCGCGACGCGGGCATCACCTCGTGCGCGAATACCGCGTCGACCCTTTCGCTTTGACAAGGGTCAAGGAAGTGATGACGACGAAGGTCGAGAGCGTGCCGGCGACGATGACGCTGCACGGCGCGGCAACGTTCCTGACCGCGCCGGACACCCGGCACCCGAGCTTCCCGGTGGTCAACGGGGAGGGGCATGTGCTCGGCGTCATCGATCCGCCCGCGATCCTGCGCTGGCGGCGCGCCGGCAAGCATCGCAGCACGACGCTCGGCGAATTGCTCGCCGGCAGCAAGATCACGCTGGCTTATCCGGACGAATATCTGGAGGCGCTTTCCGACAAGCTTCTGCTCGCCAACGTCTCGCATCTGCCGGTCGTCTCACGCGACGATGAACGGCTTGTCGGCTATATCGGCTGGAAAGACATGATGCGGGTAAGGTCGAAAAAGCAGGCGGAGGAGCGCGACCGGTCGGCCCTGCTCAGCTTCGGCGCCAAGCGCAAGGCAGGGCAAAGCGTGGGCGATCCGGCTTAGGCATCACGGCGCCGCGCCGCCGCGCTTCGCCCAGGCCAGCACATAGAGCCTCAGCGCGGACGACAGGTTGGCGTCGCGGGTGCGCGTCTCGTCGATCTCCGCGACCAGGGCCGCGAGCGACAGCGAGCGTTGCCCGGCGATGGCGATGAGATCGTCATAAAAAGGCTGTTCCAGGGAAAAGCTGGTGCGGTGACCGCGGATCGTTACCGAACGTTTTTCGACCGCGGCCATTGCAGGGACTCAGCGCTCGCCGGGGTCGTCGGGTTTTTCCCGGCGATGGCCGGCCACGAATTTCTCGGCCTTTTCCGATGCCAGCCGGTCACGCTCGCGCTCCGTCTTCGAGCGGCCGTGCAGCGCCCGGTTCTCGCCGGCCTGACGTTCTTTCTCGATGCGCGCTTTCTGCTTGCGGGCCTGGCGGAGATTGACGACCTCGCCCATGGCGCTGGCTACTTCTTGCGGAACGCGTCGAGCGAAACGACGTCAGCGCCCTTGCCGCCGGTCTCGGCGACCGCCGGCTTCTTCTCGGCCTCGGCGGCCTTCTTTTTGGATTCCGGCTTCTTCTCGGGGACGACGGCGACCGGCTCGGGCGCCGGAGCGGCGGCCTCGTCTTCGGCGCTCTCCGTCTTGACGTCGAATTCGAGCTCGAAATTGACCGACGGATCGTAGAAGCCGCGTACGGCGGAGAAGGGGATTTCGAGCTTTTCCGGCACATCGGAGAAGGAAAGTCCGACCTCGAAGCCGGCATCCGTCACCTTCAGGTCCCAATACTGGAACTGGATGACGATGGTCATCTGCTCCGGATAGCGCTCGCGCAGCCTGGACGAGATGCGCACGCCCGGCGCGCCGGTCAGGAAGGTGATGAAGAAATGATGATTGCCCGGAAGGCCCGTGCGCGCGACTTCGGCCAGGACCTTGCGCATGACGCCGCGCAGAGCCTCCTGGGCCAGAATGTCGTAGCGGATGTGGTCGTCGGCCATCTGATGGTCGGGTTCCGTTGAATCGTCCGCATAGCTGTAATCAAGCTTGAGCGCGGCGTAAACCGCATATAGGCGCAAAGCCGTGAGGCCAAGAGGGGCGCCGGCGATTTGATCGCTCAGGCGTGAACGAGCGCCGCCTGTTTGCCGGCTGGCAATTTCTTCCTGGCGAAGGCGCCGAGAAAGGTCCGCACACCGTTGGCGGCGGAGCGCAGCACCTCTTCCTCGGTCGGTGCGCCGCCCAGCATGAAAGTGATCTGAAGCTCGGCGTTGACGAGGGCGAGGAACTGACGCGCCGCGACGTCGGGGTCGCCGATCGACAGGTGACCGGCGAAGGCAAGCCGGGCGAAGCGCGCGGCAAGCGCCGACCAGGTGCGGCCCGGGCCTTGTTCGCGCCATTCGGCAAACAGTTCCGGATAGCGCTCGCCTTCGGCCTGGATCAGCTTGCGCAGGAAACGGCCGTCGCGGTTGCAGATGCAGTTGCGGTTCATGCGCACCGCAAAGGCGACCAGGTCGGCTTCCAGGTCCGTAGGCTGGTCGGGAAAGGTGGCGATGGTGGCAAAGATGCCGGCATTGCAGCGCTCCGTCAGGTCGCGCACGACGGCGACGAAGAGCTTTTCCTTGTCGCCGTGATGGTTGTAGACGGTCTGGCGTGAAACGCCGGCCTCGGCCGCGATCAGGTCAATATTGGCGCCGGCATAGCCTTCCCGACAAAAAACCGAAGCAGCAGCCTCCACCACCGACACCCGCTTGGCCTCGTGGCTGCGTGGCGGGAAAGTGTCAGGAGAAATGCCGTGTTTCATGAAAATCTATATAGCGGTGATTGACGAATTGGACAAGCCTGTCTAAATTTGTGGACACGATAACGGGAAGTCTGCGCTACCGAGACGAAACAAGTTCGCTTTAGTGACGAATGAATTCGCTCTCAGGTGTCGGATTTCCGCGGGATGGAACGTCCTGGGTTCAGACGCCGATATTCGCGGCGGCAACCAGATCCGAAAAGAGCCTTATCATGAGTCCAAAATTCCTCCGCATCGCGGTCGTGCTCGGCTTGTTGTCCGCGATCGGCCCGTTTGCGATCGATATGTATCTCCCCGCGCTGCCTTCGATCGGCCAGGATCTGCATGCCGGCACAGCCGCCGTGCAGATGAGCCTGCTGATCTTCTTCCTGTCGATGGGCTTCGGGCAGATCGTCGTCGGCCCGATCTCCGACATGGTCGGCCGCAAGGCGCCGCTTTATGCCGGCCTTGCGCTGTTCATGGTCGGCGGCGTCGGCTCGGCGATGGCGCCGACCATCGAGTGGCTGATCGCCTTCCGCTTCCTGCAGGGGCTTGGCGCCAGCGCCGGCATGGCGGTGCCGCGCGCCATCGTGCGCGACCTGCACACCGGCAATGAAGCCGCCAAGCTGATGTCGCTTTTGATGCTGGTGTTCTCGGTGTCGCCGATTCTGGCGCCGCTGACCGGCAGCCAGATCATCGAGAGTTTCGGTTGGCGCGCCGTGTTCTGGACGGTGACGGGTGCCGCTGCTTTGGCCACCATCCTGCTTGCCACCTCGCTCAAGGAGACGCGGCCGGTCGAAGAGCGCGCCGGCTCGTCGTTCGGCACGGCGCTTGCCGGCTACCGCTACCTGATGGGCGACCGCAACTTCCTTGGCCTTGTGGCGATCGCGGGCTTCGGCATTGCGAGCTTCTTCGTCTATCTGTCAAGCTCGTCCTTCATCCTGATCGACCACTACGGCCTGTCGCCGTCGGTCTACAGTGTGTTCTTCTCGATCAACGCGGTCGCCTTCATCGGCATGTCGCAGCTGACCGGGATGCTGGCCGACCGTTTTGGTTTGAAGCGTGTCGTCTGGGTGGCGGTCACCGGCTATGCCACGGTCATGGTGGCGCTGTTCGCCATCATGGCCTCGGGTGTCGACCGGCTCGACGTGATGGCCGCGCTGCTCTTCGTCGGCTACGGCTTCCTTGGCCTGGTCATCCCGACAACCTCGGTGCTGGCGATGGAAGAACATGGCGAGATCGCCGGCACGGCCTCGGCGCTGATGGGCACGCTGCATTTCGCCATCGGCGCGCTGGCGATGGGCGTCGCCGGCATCTTCTTCGACGGCACGCCGCTGCCGATGGTGGCGGGCATAACGCTCTGCGCGGTGATTTCCTTCACGCTGGCCAAGCTGACGCTCGGCCGCGAGCGCGAAGCGGTCGAGGCGCCGGCGGAGTAGGCAATCACAGACAAGACAGAAAAGGCCGGGCGTGCCCGGCCTTTTTCATGTCTGTTGCAAGCCGGCCTGATCGATGACGAAGCGCAACCGTTCCTCGACCGGAGCGAGGGGCAACGGCACCAGTTCGTAACCGAGCTCCACATAGACGCCGGTCACCGAGCGGAATGTGCGCTCGGCCTCGTCGAGCGTCTGCTTGCGCTCCTCCTCCTGGGTGAAGATCTCCGGCCAGGATGGCGCGACGAAGACGCGGCGCGCGTAGCGGAATTTCCTCGCAGCGCTTGTGAGGTGGTCCGGCACCGGCAGGCCGCAGAGTCTGAGATAGCCAATGGTGTCGGGCGCGCCGCGGTCGAAGAAGACCGGGCCAGGAGGTTCGGCATGCGCGGCCTGCCAGGAGCGCAGCTCCCACGACAGCATCAGCTCGGCAAAGAGCGCGCGATCCTGCCAGGGTAGGGCAGGGCCGCCGATGGCCATCTGGTCGCGGATGATGCCGCGCCCGGCCTCAGGCGCCGTCGCGAAGCCCTGGGCCCGCAGCGCTTCGATCAAGGTGGTCTTGCCGGAACCTGGACCGCCGGTCAGCACGAAGAATCGGCCGCAATCGTTTTGCATCGCTTGTCCCTTGAGGATGGGCGGCAAGGCTGTACGCCGCGCATCAAGCGCCGGACGAGCCTTGGCCGTTCGGTTGGTGGGAAGAAGCAAAAGAGGGGAAGGTGGAGGTTTCTGTTGCCAGGTACCTCCGAACCCCGCCTAGAAGTGCGAACCGCTAGGGCTTGATTTGAAGCGTTCGCGCCGCATTAAGCAGCGAGACGAGCTTCCGCATAGTTGTCGTTGGCAACTATAAGTTTAGCCCGATGACGGTGGTACAATGCCGGGCAAAAGTACGATCTTTACACCTTCGTCGATCCTATTTCGCCCCCAGCAAAAGCCGCTCCGTCAGCCAGAGCGGTTTTTGGTGGAGGCGCCGGGTACCGCCCCCGGGTCCGAACGGCTTATTTCATCGCCTGTTTATCGCCATAGTCGGTCAAGCCGACGAAACGAATATAGGGATCGATAACGGAAAAAGAAAGGCCAAACCGGCGCTTGTCCGGTTATGCCAAACTGCGCAGCCAAGGGTTGACTTGCGCGCCCACTCAATCAAATCTCGCTGCCGGTGAGGAGTCTCTGATCTAACGCACAGGTTGCGTAGCGCGCCACAACCCTCACCGATCGGATCGGTGGCGCCGACGAGGGGAAGTTTGATGGCCGACTATCTTGCGGATGTGAAGAAATACGATGCCGGCGCCAGCGCCGACGCGGTCGATAAGATCGTCAAGCATCTGGGCATTGCGCTCAGGAACCGCGATTCTTCGCTGGTATCCTGCACCGACCCGAAGGAACTCGACCGCGTGCGGGAGAACTGGATCGGCAAGAAGCTCGGCATCGCGGATGCCGCAAAGGCGAATGCCTCGATCGAGAAGACCTGCAAGGCGATGCATGCCGACAACACCAAGAGCCGCGTGACCTTCTACTATCTGGTCGCCAAGGACCTCGGCAAACTCGGATCTCTGTAAGGCACTGCCATCCGGCGGCCGGCACGAAACCGTGCCGGCGCCGTTGGTTTTTGGCGCGACCCACATCCGTGCCTGCTTTGCGGTGTTCGACGGGCTGTCGGTCGGGTATGATTGCC
Source organism: Mesorhizobium sp. B3-1-9 (assembly GCF_006439595.1). Classification (NCBI taxonomy): domain Bacteria; kingdom Pseudomonadati; phylum Pseudomonadota; class Alphaproteobacteria; order Hyphomicrobiales; family Phyllobacteriaceae; genus Mesorhizobium; species Mesorhizobium sp. B3-1-9. The sequence goes on along the minus strand of NZ_VFTJ01000005.1, from coordinate 272,068 downwards.
TGTTACTCGAATCGAGGCGGAGCCGATGCGCCAATATCTCGACCTGTTGAAGCATGTGCTGGAAAACGGCGCCGACCGCGGCGATCGCACCGGGACAGGCACGCGCTCGGTATTCGGCTACCAGATGCGCTTCGATCTTTCGCGCGGCTTTCCGGTCACGACGACGAAGAAGCTGCATCTGAAATCGATTATCCACGAACTTCTCTGGTTCCTGGCCGGCGACACCAACATCAAATATCTCAACGACCATGGCGTCACCATCTGGGACGAATGGGCCGACGAGAATGGCGATCTTGGACCGGTCTACGGCAAGCAATGGCGCTCATGGCCGGACGGGCATGGCGGCGAGATCGACCAGATCGCGGGCCTTTTGAAGGAGATACGCAGGAATCCTAACTCGCGCCGGCTGATCGTCTCGGCCTGGAACCCGGCCGAAGTCGAGGCGATGGCGCTGCCGCCCTGCCATTGCCTGTTCCAGTTCTATGTCTCGGAGGGCAGGCTCTCGTGCCAGCTTTACCAACGCTCGGCCGATATCTTCCTCGGCGTGCCATTCAACATCGCTTCCTATGCCTTGCTCACCATGATGGTGGCGCAGGTGACCGGGCTGAAGCCCGGCGATTTCGTCCACACGCTCGGCGACGCGCATCTTTATTCGAACCATTTCGAGCAGGCGCGCGAGCAGATGCTGCGCACGCCCAAGGCCTTACCAACGATGTGGATCAATCCGGAGGTGAAAGACCTCTTCGCCTTCCGCTTCGAGGATTTCCGGCTCGAGAATTATTTCGCGGATGCGAGCATCAAGGCGCCGATCGCCGTATGAGCCAGCCTTCGGCTCAGTCGATGCCGACCATGACGTCCGAGGCCTTGATTACCGCATAGGCCTGCTTGCCTTTTTCGAGCGCGAGGTCGGCGACCGCTTCGTTGGTGATCGGGCGGTGACGATGACGCCGCCGCCGATGTCGATCCTGACATGCGAGGTGGTGGCTCCCTTGACGATCTCGGTGACCTTACCCTTGAGGATGTTGCGGGCGCTGACCTTCATGCGTCTCTCCTTAAAGCTTCGCCGTTCCGTTTCGCATTCATCGTAGGCCGAGACCACGACGGCGCACAATGTCATGGCAGGCGAAAAGCCTTCCCTTGTTATGTTCATGCGGATATATCGATGCGGGGCTTTGGGCCGTACGGATTGAAACCAGGGAGAGATTCCATGACGGGCAAGGGTTTTGGGTTGAAGGCGGCAGCTATTGGCGGTCTGGCGACAATGCTGATGGCGGCGGTACCGGCGGCCCATGCCGACGACAAGGTGATCGTATTTGCCGCGGCGAGCCTCAAGGACGCGCTCGACGCGGTCAACAAGGCCTGCGAGCCGGAAGTCGGCGAAGCCGCCACCATTTCCTATGCGGCGAGCTCGGCCCTGGCCAAGCAGATCGAAGGCGGCGCGCCGGCCGACGTTTTCGTCTCGGCCGACCTCGACTGGATGAAGTATCTCTCCGACAAGAAGCTGACCAAGCCGGATACCGAAGTGAAGCTGCTCGGCAACCAGATCGTGCTGGTGGCGCCGAAGGATTCCACGGTCGAGACCAGGGTCGAGAAGGGCTTCGACCTCGCCAAGCTGATCGGCGACGGCAAGCTTGCCATGGGCGATTTCAAAGCCGTGCCGGCCGGCAAATACGGCAAGGCGGCGCTGGAATCGCTGGGCGTCTGGTCGTCGGTCGAAGGCAAGGTCGCGCAGGCCGAGAATGTGCGCGCCGCACTGAAGCTGGTGTCGACGGGCGAGGCCCCGCTTGGCATCGTCTATGCCACCGACGCGCATGCCGAAAAGGGCGTCAAGGTCGTCGGCAACTTCCCGGAAGATTCGCATCCGCCGATCATCTACCCGATTGCCCAGACCGCGGATTCGAAGGACAAGGATACGGCTGCCTTCCTGAAATGCGTCGAGTCGGCCAAGGCCGCCGAGATCTTCAAGGAGCAGGGTTTTACGGTGCTCGCGCCGAGCAACTGAGAAAGACCTCGCAGACATCGCTATGAATTGGCTGCTGGACCTCACTCCCGACGAATGGAATGCGGTCCGGCTGTCGATCAAGGTGGCTACGGTGGCGATGCTCGCCAGCCTGCCGCCCGGCATCCTGCTCGCGCTCCTGCTCGCGCGGGGGCGTTTCTGGGGCAAGACCCTGCTCAACGGGCTGGTGCATCTGCCGCTGATCCTGCCGCCGGTGGTGACCGGCTATCTGCTCTTGCTCACCTTCGGCCGGCGTGGCCCGGCCGGCGCCTTCCTTGCCGAGCATTTCGGCATCGTCTTCTCGTTCCGCTGGACGGGCGCGGCATTGGCCTGCGGGGTGATGGGCTTTCCGCTGATGGTGCGGGCCATCCGGCTCTCGATCGAGGCTGTCGACCGCAGAATCGAGGCGGCGGCCGGCACGCTCGGCGCCAATCCGCTCTGGGTGTTCGCCACCATCACGCTGCCGCTGATCCTGCCCGGCGTGATCGCAGGCGCGGTCCTTTCCTTCGCCAAGGCGATGGGCGAATTCGGCGCCACCATCACATTCGTCTCCAACATCCCCAACGAGACGCAGACGCTGCCCTCGGCGATCTACACCTTCACACAGGTGCCGGGCGGCGATGAAGGGGCGCTCAGGCTGACGCTGATCTCGATCGTCATCTCGATGGTCGCGCTGGTCGCTTCGGAAGTGTTGGCGCGGCGGGTCGGCCGGCGAATGGACATCGAATGACGCTCTCCGTCGATATCCGGCATCGGCTCGGCGATTTCGCCGTGGAGGCGCGTTTCGAGAGCGCCGGCCGGCTGACGGCGCTGTTCGGGCCGTCCGGTTCGGGCAAGTCGACGCTGATCAATCTGATCGCGGGCCTGATCCGTCCGGACAAAGGCCGTATCTCGGTCGACGGCAAGGTGCTGGTCGACACCGCCGCGCGCATCTTCGTGCCGATGCACAAGCGGCGGATCGGCATGGTGTTCCAGGACGCGCGGCTGTTCCCGCATATGAGCGTCGCCGGCAATCTGCGCTACGGCCGCTGGTTCACGCCGGCTTCCGAGCGCTACGCCAAGATGGACGCGGTGGTCGACCTGCTCGGCATCGGTCGCCTGCTCGACCGGCGGCCGGCGAAACTGTCGGGCGGCGAAAGGCAGCGGGTCGCGATCGGCCGCGCGCTGCTTACCAGCCCGAAAATGCTTCTGATGGACGAACCGCTCGCCTCGCTCGACGAGGCGCGCAAGGCCGAGATCCTTCCCTATATCGAGCGGTTGCGCGACGAGACGAAGATCCCGATCGTCTATGTCAGCCATTCCGTCGCCGAGGTGGCGCGGCTGGCGAGCGACGTCATGGTGCTTTCGCAGGGCAAGGTTGCGGCGGCCGGCCCGACAGAGGCGATCATGCGGCGGCTCGACCTGTTGCCGGCGGAGGAACGCGGCGAGGGCGGTGCCGTGCTCGATACCAAGGTCCTGCGCCACGACGAGGCTTTCGGCATGACGGTGCTTGGCTCGCAGGCCGGCGAGATCCGCGTGCCGAAACTGGCGCGGCCGGCCGGTGCTTCGGTTCGCATACGCGTCCGCGCCCGCGACGTGATGGTCGCCATCGAGAAACCCGCCGGACTCAGCGCGCTCAATATCCTGGAGGGAACAATCGTCAGCATGAAGCCCGGCGAGGGGCCCGAGGTCGAAATCGGCATCGATTGCCACGGCGCGGTTGTGATCGCGCGGATCACGGAACAATCGCGGCAGGCGCTTGGTCTCAAGCTGGGAAGCGAGGTCTTCGCGGTCATCAAGACGGTGAGCTTCGATCGCGCAAACACCGGCGCCGGCCTGCCGGCCGAAGCCGACGTTTGAGGATCTCGATCATGTCGCTATGTATATTTGGAATAGCGCTTGCTTCGCATAGAGACTATTGTCGTGCCGTGGAAGCCGAGGAGATGAAATGCCGTCGCTCAGCCTGCGGATAAATCTCGACCCCGACGGCCGAATCGGCCCGGGCAAGATCGAACTTCTGGAGCAGATCGCCGCCTTCGGCTCGATCTCGGCCGCGGCGCGCGGCATGGAGATGTCCTACAAGCATGCCTGGGATCTGGTCGAAGACATGAACCGCGTGTTCGGCAAGCCGCTGGTCGCGGCGCAGACCGGCGGCCGCAAAGGCGGCGGCGCGCAATTGACATCGGTGGGTTTGGCGGTCGTCAGCCGGTTTCGCGCCATAGAGCGAGCCGCTTCATCGGCCGCCGCCATCCATATGCAGGCCCTGCAGGCGGAGATCGATGCGGGATGAGGGAATAGGCAGTAGGCAGTAGGCAGTAGGCAGTAGGCAGTAGGCAGTAGGCAGTAGGGTATGATGTCCTGGATGCTCGAAATCGAGGCCCCTATCGCCTCCATTATCTTACTACCTATTCCCTGCTGCCTACAGCCTAATCCCCTGGCTTCCTCAGCAGATAGGTGTCCATGATCCAGCCCTTCTTTCGCCGGGCTTCCTCGCGAACCCTTTCGATTTCGGCGCTGACATCGCCCAGCCGGCCGGAAATGACGATCTCATCCGGTGTGCCGAGGTAGGCGCCCCACTGGATGAGGACGTCTCGGTCCGCCAGCGTGTTGAAGGCGCATTTGCCGTCGAGCATGACCACGGTCGAGCCGGCATTGGCCGCCAGGCCTTCCTCGGTCAGCCGCCGGCCGGTGGTGACAAGAATCGAATCGCCGATGCGGTTGAGCGCGGTCGCGTGGGCGGCAGCCAGCGCCTGGATCGCGGTGATGCCGGGGACGACTTCGAGCTCGAAACCGACATTGCCTCTGAGGCGAACGCGTTCGAGGATACGCAGCGCGCTGTCATAGAGCGACGGATCGCCCCAGATGAGGAACGCGCCGCAACCGTCGTCGGCAAGCTCATCGCGGATCAAGGCCTCATAGATCTCGGCGATCGCCTCGTGCCAGTCGTCGACGGTTGCCCGGTAGGACGATGTCGGTTCGGCCCGGACCGGCACATCGAACTCGACCCGGCGCGATTTCGGATTGGTGACGAAGCGGTCGCATATCTGCCGGCGCAAATCCGCAAGATCGTTCTTCTTCGTTCCCTTGTCGGGAATGAACAGCACGTCGGCGCGGTTCAGGCCGTTGATGGCCTGTACAGTCATGTGGTCGGGATTGCCGGCGCCGATGCCGATGACGAGAAGCTTGCGCATGGCGCTCTCCTGCCCGATCGATGGCGCGGTGTCCAGAAGTCCGATGACGAAGGGCTTTGAAACGGCGCACTGAAACGGTAGATGAAAAGACGCCCGGTATCGCCGTCGAGGAGGGGTCCATGTTACGCACCGTACTGACCGCAGCGCTGGCAATCATGGCCGCTCCGGCCTTCGCCAATGATTCCGTCGCTGAGCTCGGCACCGGCGGCCTGATCCTGTCGCGCAGCAACGCCGTCGCCATGCAGAGCGAGGATCTTTTCATCTCGCCGGAGAAGGTGGCGGTCGACTATGTGTTCCGCAACAACACCGACAAGGATGTTAGCTCCATCGTCGCGTTCCCGATGCCCGACATCGAGGGCGATCCGAACGAGATGCCGGCGATCCCGGAAGCACAGAGCGACAATTTCCTCGGCTTCGAGGTGACGATCGGCGGCGTCGATGCGAAGCCGCAGCTGGAGCAAAGGGCGTTTGCGCTGGGCATCGACATCACCACGGACCTCAAGGCGCAGAACGTGCCGCTCTATCCGTTCGGCGACGCCGCCAAGGCGGCGCTGGCGAAGCTGCCCAAGGATGTCGCCGAGGATTGGGAAAACCGTGGCATCATCATCGAGGATACGGCCGATGACGGCTCGGGCATGCAAACCGCCTTTGCGCCGTTCTGGCAATTGCGCTCGACCTATTGGTGGCGCTCGACCTTCCCGGCCAACAAGGAAGTCCATGTTTCGCACCGCTACAAGCCCAGCGTCGGCGGCACCTCCTCGGTCAGCTTCTTCTATGATGGCCAGTTCCAGGGCCAGTATGCGGCCTACAAGACCCGCTATTGCATGGATCAGACATTCGAGAACGCGGTGCGCAAGGCGGCCAAGGCAAATCCGGATGGTTATCCGAAATATTACGAGAGCCGGATCGCCTACATCCTGACCACGGGGGGTAATTGGGCATCCGGCAATATCGGCAATTTCAAGCTGACGATCGACAAGGGCAACGTCAAAAACCTCGTCTCCTTCTGCGGCGACAATGTCAAAAAGGTCGGACCGACGACGTTCGAGATCACCGCGAAGGATTTCTATCCCGAGCGCGACATCGACATCCTGCTGCTGGAGCCGTCGGATAATGGCGGGAATGGCGGCTGATGGACATCGCGATCTATGTCGCCATCGCCGAAAACGGCGTGATCGGACGCGAAGGCGGCCTGCCGTGGCGGCTTTCCACCGATCTCAAGCGGTTCAAGGCCGACACGATGGGCAAGCCGATCATCATGGGCCGCAAGACCTATGAAGGCATCGGCCGGCCGCTGCCCGGCCGTCTCAACATCGTGGTGACGCGCGACAAAACCTGGCGGGCCGAGGGCATCGAGGTGGCCCACTCGCTGGATGACGCGGTCGCGCTGGCCAGGGTGCGCGGCCGCTGCATGGCGGGCGCGCAGGAGATCTGCGTGGTCGGTGGCGGCGAGATTTACGCCCAGGCTTTGCCGCTCGCCGACCGGCTGCATGTGACGCATGTGCTGGCCAGCGTCGATGGCGACGCGCATTTCCCGCCGATCGACCCAAATGTCTGGCAAGTCGTCAGCGCCGAGGATTTTCCCGCCGGCGAGAAGGACAGCCACGCCACGCGTTACACGGTTTACGAGCGCCGACGCGACGATCGTTGACGACGACAAAGGGTCGCTACCGATCCAAATCGCACGGAGACGATGACACATCGCGTTGAAAGCGGGTCAAGGCGTCCCTATAGAAGAACGATGTTGCAGCGGTACAGCGTCCAACCATACGCGCAAGAGGCCGACGTAATACTTTGATTTTGGCGCATGATTCCTTTTCGAAAACCGATATGGGTTTTCCGGGTCATGCGTTAGGATTGCGCCGCAAGGCCTGAGGGAACCGGAGCGAAAGGACATTCATGCCCTGGAACGACAAGAGCGGTGGCGGCGGCCCATGGGGCGGCGGCGGCAATCAGGGGCCCTGGGGGCAGGGACCAAAAGGGCCAAGCGGCCCGCAGGGTTCGCCCCCCGATCTTGAGGATATCATCCGCCGCGGCCAGGACAGGCTGCGGCGCGCGCTTCCGGGAGGCGGCGGCGCCAGCCCGGCCGTGCTCGGGTTGATCGCGCTGGCCCTCATCGTGCTGTGGGCCTTCAAGGCGATCTACACCGTGCAGCCCGACGAGGTTGCGGTCGAACTGCGCTTCGGCCAGCCGAAGACCGAGCTTTCGCAGCCAGGCCTGCATTTCCACTGGTGGCCGATCGAAACGGTCGAGACCGCAAAGATCTCCGAGCAGCTCGTCAGCATCGGCGGCGGCTCGAGCAGCGGCTCCGGGCTGATGCTCTCGGGCGACCAGAACATCGTCAACGTGCAGTTCTCGGTGGCCTACCAGGTCTCCGATCCCAAAGCCTATCTGTTCGATGTCTCCGATCCCGACGGCATGCTGACCCAGGTCGCCGAGAGCGCCATGCGCGAAGTCGTCGGCCGGCGGCCGGCGCAGGACATCTTCCGCGACGACCGCCAGGGCATCGCAACCGGGGTGCGCGAGATCATCCAGGGCACGCTCGACGGCTACAAGACCGGTCTCCAGGTCAACGCAGTCTCGATCGAGGACGCGGCACCACCGCGTGAGGTGGCCGACGCGTTCGACGAGGTGCAGCGCGCCGAGCAGGACGAGGACAAGTTCGTCGAGCAGGCCAACCAGTATTCCAACCAGAAGCTCGGCCAGGCGCGCGGCCAGGCGGCGCAGGTCCGCGAGGACGCCGCCGCCTACAAGAACCGCGTCGTGCAGGAGGCGGAAGGCGAGGCGCAGCGCTTCATCTCCGTCTACAACGAGTACGCCAAGGCGCCCGACGTCACGCGCAAGCGCCTTTATCTCGAAACCATGGAGAAGATCCTGAAGGACTCGAACAAAGTCGTCGTCGAACAGGGCAACGGTCAGGGCGTGCTGCCTTACCTGCCGCTGCCGGCATTGCAGCCGAAAGCACAGCCGGCGCCGGCCCCTATGGGCGGCGTCACGACGGGAGGTAACCAGTGATGGCCAACCGTCTTCCCATCATCGCCGTGATCGCGGCCGTCCTTCTGTTCCTGCTCTATTCGTCGGTGTTCGTGGTCAATGCCGGCCAGCAAGCCATCGTGCTCAGGTTCGGCGAGATCATCGACGTCAAGAGCGAGCCCGGCATCTACTTCAAGGCGCCGTTCGCCTTCTTCGATGCCGACAGCGTGCAAATGGTCGAGAAGCGGGTGATGCGCTTCGACCTCGACAACATCCGCGTCCAGGTTTCGGGCGGCAAGTTCTACGAGGTCGATGCCTTCATCGCCTACCGCATCTCGGATCCGCGCACCTTCCGCGCGGCGGTGTCCGGTCAGGTCGAACTGGCCGAAGCCCGCCTGAGGACGCGTCTCGATGCGGCGCTGCGCCGTGTCTACGGCCTGCGCGACTTCGAAGCCGCTCTTTCGGAAGAGCGCGGCAATATGATGCGCGAGGTGCGCGATCAGCTTCGTCCCGACGCGACCTCGCTCGGCCTCGACATCGAGGACGTGCGCATCCGCCGGACCGATCTGACGGCGGAGGTCTCGCAGCAGACCTATGACCGTATGAAGGCCGAGCGCCTGGCGGAAGCCGAGCGTCTGAGGGCCCGCGGCAACGAGGCGGCACAGCGCATCAGGGCGCGAGCCGACCGCGAGGTCGTCGAGATCATCGCCGAGGCGCAGAAGGAATCGGAAATCCTGCGCGGCGAGGGCGAGGCGCAGCGCAGCGCGACCTTCGCCGACGCCTACAAGCGCGATCCGGCCTTCTTCGACTTCTATCGCTCGATGAACGCCTACGGCACGGCGTTGGACAACACCGGAACGACGATGGTGCTCTCGCCCGAATCCGAGTTCTTCCGCTACTTCCGCGATCCGGACAGCAAGCCCGGGCCGGCACCTGCCGCGCCTGCGACGCCACCTGCAACGCAACCCGGCACCGCCCAGTAGCGGGCGGTGCAGGATTTTCTGGCCGCAATCGGCCTGGTCCTCGTGATCGAAGGGCTGGTCTATGGAGGGTTTCCGGCTTTGGCCCGGAAACTCGCTACTGAAGTGCTGTCGGTGCCGGAAAATGTGCTGCGGATCGGCGGGCTGGCGGCGATCGCCATCGGCGTCGGCATCGTCTGGCTGGTCCGCGGTTGATGAAATTCCTTGGTGCCGAAGCGATTGACGATTTATCTTCCGCCGATAGCTATAGCCGCAAACGTGCCTTATTTCTTGCCAACATGAATCGGACAGGCGCCTTTGCGGATGCGTCGTTCCTTTTCTGAAACACCGGGAGGCCACGATGATATCCGACACCCTGTTGCGCGCGGCGCGGCGCACCTTCTTCGCCGGCGCCACGGCATTCGCAGTCGGCATCGTTGCCGTTCCGTCCTTCGTGACGCCGACGATCGCCTCCGACGGTCCGCCTTCGGTCGCCGATCTGGCCGAGCGCCTGCTTGGCGCGGTGGTCAACATCTCGACTTCGCAAACGGTGAGAGGCACGGAAGGGCCGGGCGCGGTGCCGATGCCGCAGCTGCCAGAGGGCTCGCCGTTCCAGGACTTCTTCGACGATTTCTTCAAGAACCGTGGCGGCGACAAGGGCGGTGCCGCGCAGAAAGTGCAGTCGCTCGGCTCCGGCTTCGTCATCGACGCCGAGCAGGGCATCGTCGTGACCAACAACCATGTCATCGCCGATGCCGACGATATCGAGGTCAATTTCTCCGACGGCATCACGCTGAAGGCGACGCTGGTCGGCACCGACACCAAGACCGATGTCGCGGTGCTGAAGGTCGACCCCAAGGGCCACAAGCTGACGGCAGTGAAATTCGGCGATTCCACCAAGATGCGCGTCGGCGACTGGGTGATGGCGATCGGCAATCCGTTCGGCCTGGGCGGCACGGTCACGGTCGGCATCGTCTCGGCGCGCAACCGCGACATCAATTCCGGCCCCTATGACGATTTCATCCAGACCGATGCCGCCATCAACCGCGGCAATTCCGGCGGCCCGCTGTTCGACGCCGAGGGCGAAGTCATCGGCATCAACACGGCGATCATCTCGCCGTCGGGCGGGTCGATCGGCATCGGTTTCTCCATCCCCTCGCAGCTTGCCGCCGGCGTCGTCGACCAGCTTCGCCAGTATGGCGAGACGCGGCGCGGCTGGCTCGGCGTGCGCATCCAGCCGGTGACGGACGACATCGCCGAAAGCCTCGGCATGGCAACCGCCAAAGGTGCGCTGGTGGCCGGCGTCATCAAGGGCGGGCCGGTCGACAACGGTTCGGTGCAGGCCGGCGACGTCATCATCAAGTTCGACGGCAAGGACATCCACGAAATGCGCGACCTGCCGCGTGTCGTGGCCGAAAGCCCGGTCGGCAAGGCGGTCGACGTCGTCATCGTGCGCAAGGGCGTCGAGCAGACCGTCAAGGTGACGCTCGGACGGCTCGAGGACAGTGAGAAGCTGGCCAGCGGCGAGAACGGCAACACCGACCAGGACAAGGGCGACAAGGCGACGCCTCCGGTATCGACGGCTTCGGTGCTCGGCATGACGGTCGGCGAGCTCAACGACCAGACGCGGCAGAAGTTCGGCATCGCGGCCGACGTGTCCGGCGTGGTCATCACCGATGTCGCCAAGAATTCGGCGGCGGCCGAGCGCGGCATCCAGCCTGGCGAGGTGATCACCGAGATCGCGCAGGAATCGGTCGGCACGCCGAAGGACGTGATGGACCGGATCGGCGCGCTGAAGGAGCAAGGCCGCAAGAACGCGCTCTTGATGCTGGCTTCGAAGACCGGCGAACTGCGCTTCGTGACGATCCGGATGGATTGAGTCCGGCTTGCTAGCCCGGCCGAGTTGCTGGAAGGAACACGAACATGAGCAAGGCAACATATCCTTTGAAGCTGCCCCTCTCGGTCAAGGAAGCGGCGGCGCGCCTGGCAAAAGCGGACGGTGTCTCGCTCAATCAGTGATCGCCTCGGCCGTGGCACAAAAGATCGGTGCCATGGAGACTGCGGCCGATTTCCTACGCCGACGGGCGGGCAATGCATCCGGCGCGGATTTCGCCAGGATTCTCGATCAGCTCCCGGATGGTCCGCCACAGTCCGGAGACGAACGTTCTTCTGAGAGGCATTGATCAGATACGCCGTGCCTGCCAGTCCTCGCGCGACAACCTGTAGAGGACATGCCGCTTGAGATGCGGATGGCTATCGGGGACGGCGGGATGCTCGAAATCGGCGGCGGGATCGGCTCGCATGCCGAGCCGCTTCATGACAGCGATGGAGCGATGATTGTCAGCAACCGCGAACGACACGATTTCGCCGACGCCAAGCGTTCCGAAGCCATAGGCGAGCCAAGCTTCCGACGCCTCGGTAACGTAGCCCTTGCCCCAGAATTCGGGTGCCAGCCGCCAGCCGATCTCGATGGTGCCGGGCGCCAGCACGTCGATGTCTTCCGTTCCGGACAAACCGACAAAGCCGATGCATTCGCCGGTCGCGGCAATCTCGGCCGCGGCGAAGCCGTAGCCATCCTCATCGATCCAGGCGCGGACCTCGTCCATCTTGGCATCCGCCGCGGCACGGTCGCGGCGGAACGGGAAGAATTCCATCACGCGCTCGTCGGAGTTGATGCGATGGAAAAGCGCGCGGTCGCGCTCTTCCCAATTGCGCAGGATGAGACGCTCGGTGCGTATCGGCGTCATTGGAGACCTCACAAGACGAATTCATCCCGGCGGTAGCCCTGGAGATAGAGCAGCGCCGTCAGATCGCCATGGTCGATGCAGATGCGGGCCTGTTCCGCCACCGCCGGCTTGGCGTGAAGCGCGACGCCGGTGCCGGCAAGGCGGATCATATCGAGGTCGTTGGCGCCGTCGCCGACGGCGATGGCATCCTCGGTCGTCAGTCCGAGCCGCGCCGCGATATCGAGCAGCGCTTCGGCCTTGGCGGCGCGGCCGAGGATCGGCTCGGCCACCATGCCGGTGAATGTGCCGTCTTTCTCGATCAGCCGGTTGGCCCGGTTTTCCTGGAAACCCAGCATGGCGGCGATGCGGCTGGTGAAGACGTCGAAGCCGCCGGAGACCAGCGCCGTCCAAGCCCCGTTGGCGCGCATCGTTTGCACCAGGGCGCGGCCGCCGGCCGCGAGCGTCAGCCGGTTGGCGATGATGCGGTCGACCACGGCGGTATTGAGGCCCCTCAGCAGGGCGACGCGCTCGCGCAAGGCGGGCTCGAAGGCGATCTCGCCATTCATCGAGCGCGCGGTGATCGCCGCGACATGATCCTTGACGCCGATCTCGTCGGCGAGCTCGTCGATGCATTCCTGGTCGATCATGGTCGAATCCATATCGGCGAGCAGTATCTTCTTGCGCCTGCCTTCGGCGGGCTGGACGATGACATCGACCGGCTCGGAAGCCAATGCAGCGCGCAGATTGGCGGTCATTTCGCCGATATCCGGCGTCTGCGGCAAAACGAGATCGCAGGCGATGTCCTCGGCCAGCCAATCAACGGCGCTTGCGCCGGCGGCCCGCAAGGCCATATTCGCAAGCGAGGCCGGCACGGCGCGGGCTTCTGGACGGGATACTAAAGTGGCGATCAGCGGCATCGAACATTCCGGCAGGCAGGCGGGCGAAGGCCGCGTCAAGAACGCGATCCTGATAGCCGGGCCGACAGCCAGCGGCAAGTCGGCGCTGGCGCTCGATCTCGCCGAACGCGACGGCGGCGTCATCGTCAACACCGATTCCATGCAGGGCTATTCGGTGCTCGATGTCCTGACGGCGCGGCCGAGCGCCGCTGAAATGGCACGCGCGCCGCATTTCCTTTACGGCCATGTCCATCCCTCCACGGCCTATTCCACTGGCGCCTGGCTGCGCGACGTGACGAAGCTGATAGAAGACGGCGTGCTGTCGGGCCGACCGGTCGTTTTCGTCGGCGGCACCGGGCTCTATTTCCGCGCGCTGGCCGAAGGCATCTCGGACATGCCGGATATTCCGGCCTCCGTCCGCGAGCGCTGGCGCTACGAGCTCAAGGAACAAGGGGCCGAAAGGCTGCATCGCCTGCTGATGCGTGAGGATTCGACCGCCGCCATGCAGCTCAGGCCGACCGATGGCCAGCGTATCGTGCGGGCACTCGAGGTGCTCGACGCTTCGGGGCGCTCGATCCTGGAATGGCAGGCGGCGCGCGGCCGGCCGCTGATCGATCGCGACAGCGCGCGTTTCCTGGTCATCGAGCCGGACCGGCAGCAACTGGTGCGGCGCATCGAGGCACGTTTCGACCAGATGCTCGACAAAGGCGCGCTCGACGAAGTGCGCCGGCTCATCGCGCTCGGCCTCGACGCGGATCTGCCGGCGATGAAAGCGATCGGCGTGCGCGAGCTGCAAGCGGCAATGGCCGGACAGTCGGGTTTTCCCGATGCGATCGAACGCGCCAAGATCGCGACCCGGCAGTATGCCAAGCGCCAGTCGACCTGGTTCAGGCACCAGCTGGGCGCGGAGTGGCGCAGGCTGCGGCCGGGCGACGAACCGGCGCTCCCGGACTGACGAAAAGCTTTTTCAATCAGCACCTTAAAATCCCTGGCTCTAATTCTCGCCAAGGTTGTCCGGGTTAACTGTCCGTAAGGTCCGCCATGCCATAACCTCAAGGCTTGCAGTGCCGCGGGGAGTAGATGCGTTTCCATAAGGCGGAATCCGCATTTTTTGTCTTTATTTTCGTGATCCTGGCCGCGGGCCTGGTGACCTTCCACGCCTATGGCCAATTGCAGGACATCGCCGCCGATCTCGATACCGCATCGCGCGTCGACAAAATCGTCTATCTCAACAAACTGCTGTTCGTCACCGGGGCGCTGCTGGCGACCGCGCTGTTCTTCGGCACCTTCTTCATCTACCCGCTGATCCGCGGCCAGGTGCGGGAAGAGGGCAAGCTCAGGGCCATGACGGTTTCGCTCAGCGCCCGTTCGCAGACGCTCGAGCAGGCGGCGCTCACCGATGGTCTTACCGGAATGCAGAACCGTCGCTATTTCGACGATGCGCTGCGCGAATATCTCCACGAGTTTCGCCGCATCGACAGGCCGGTCGGACTGATGATCCTCGATCTCGATCATTTCAAACAGGTCAACGACACGCATGGGCATGACGTCGGCGACGAGGTGTTGAGGGCCGTCGCCGCGTGTCTGAGGGGCATGACGCGTTATCACGATGTGGTGGCGCGGCTGGGCGGCGAGGAATTTGCCGTCGTCACCCCCAACATGGATGTCGAATTGCTCGCCAGGTTCGCCGAACGCATCCGCAAGGCGATCGCCAACATGTCCATCATGTCGGGCAATGTGCGGCTGAAGGTCACCACCAGCGTCGGCCTTGCCGTCTGGGACCACAAGGAGAGCGCGGAGGATTTCTACCGCCGCGCCGACCGCCAGCTCTATGAGGCGAAGAAGCAAGGCCGCAACCGCGTCTGCGCCTAAAATCTCATCATCAAATTCGTGAGGCTGGCCGTCTGGAGGCGCTTTCTGCGCTTCCGGTGCTCACGGACCCAAATGTCCGCTCCGCTCCGGTTCTCGAAAACGGCTCCAGCCGACTCAGCCTGACGAATTTCCTGACGAGATTTACCCATTCAAGCGGGGCTTCAGGCAGAGCGGAAACTCAGTCGTTCAGCGGGCGCATGCCGAAGGTCGAGGGCTTCAGGCCGTAGCGAGTGTCGAAGTCGTCGTCCGGCTGCACGCGCGGGGCGTTGGCCGGCTTCTTGTAGTCCGGGTCGCCGGCCTGGCGGGTCGAGTCCACGGTCTCGGCGAAGGCCATGGACTGCTGCGGCTTCGGCACGTTGCGAAGCCGCTCGACGATCATGGCCAGATCGACGTCGCTGCCATCCACGGAGGGCTCGACCTGCTCGCCTTTCGCGGTGCCGGGGATGAATTGTTGCGGCAGCTTCTCGAATTTCAGCCGCATGGTCGTCGCCACGCCTTCGCCGAAAGCGATGGCTTCGCGTTGCCCCATCGAGGACAGGAAAGCCAGCGTCGAGGCCGAGGAGTCGGCGATCGCCGAGCGGATGATCGCTTGGTCCTGCTCGTTGGCGAGGCGCATGGCGAAAAAGGTAGAGCATTGCGACAGGATGGTCGGGTCGAGCTCGCCCGGGCGCTGGGTGACGACGCCGAGATAACAGCCATATTTGCGGCCTTCCTTGGCGATACGCGACAGCGCGTGGCGCGTCGGCGCGAAGCCGAGACGCGGATCGGCCGGCATATAGCGGTGGGCTTCCTCGCAAAGCAGGAGCAGCCTCAGCCGGCCCTCGCTCCACAAGGCCAGGTCGAAGGCCAGGCGCGCCAGCACCGAGCAGACCGAATTGACGACTTCCGAAGGCATGCCCGCCATCTCGAAGCAGGTGACCGGGCGGCCATGGCTGGGGACGCGGAAAATGTTGCCGATCGTTTCGTGGATGGTGTCCTCGATTAGCCGCGAATTGAACATGAAGCGGTAGCGCGGATCGGCCGCCGCCGATTCGATGCGCGTTTTCAGCGACTTCAAAGTCGGGCGGTCGTTCTTGCTTTCGAGCAGGCCCATGCGCTCGTCGATCTGCTTGATGAGATCGGCCATGCGGTAGGGCACCGGCGTGTCCGCGGTCAGCGCGTCGCTGCCGCGCCTGACATAGGTGCCGGAATTCGGGTTGCGATAAAGGTTCTTGGCGGCCGGGATCAGGTCGCGCAGGACATCCACTTCCTCGGGCACCGTCTCGCGGCCGCGAAACAGCACTTCGGCGAACTCTTCCAGCCTGAACATCCAGAACGGCAGGTCGAGCGTCTTGGAATCGACCTTGACGCAATATTCCGGCAGCGAGCCGGCGAACTCGTTGTGCGGGTCGAGGATGAGCACGCGCAGGTCCGGGCGCGCCTCGATCGTTTTGCGCAACAGCAGCGACACCGCCGTCGATTTGCCGACGCCGGTGGTGCCGACGATGGCGAAATGACGCGCCAGCGTATCGTCGATGGCGATGTGGGCATCGATCGACTCATCCTGCGACAGCGTGCCGATGGTCACCGAATGGCGCCCGGCCAGATCGTAGACCGCCTGCAGGTCGCGGCTGCGGATGCTGTGGGCAATGGCGCCGATATGCGGATAAGTGGTGATGCCGCGGTCGAACACCGGCTTGGCGCCGGGCTCGGCGCCGTCGCGTACCTCGCCGACCAGTTCGACGCTGACCTCGATCGGGTTCTGCCCTTCGTGGTTCCAGGCAAGGTCCGATTTGCCGATGGCATAGACAAGGCCGACCGTTCGTGTCGAACCGAGATTGATGGAGATCATCTTGCCGACGGTCCAGAGGCCGGTGACCGCGCCTTCGGTGTCTTCCGCATGGGCGCTGATGGTGGCGCGCGCGCCGTCGCATTGCACGACATTGCCCAGAACGCGCTTGTCGTTCTGCTGGATGTTGCGGCGCTCCTGCGAAGTCGGTTCGCCAACGGAGGCTTCGCGTTCAACAAACATAATGCCGTGGTCCCATTCCCCTGGAGCGGCAACCCTATCCAACCGGGGTTAAAGTCAGGTGAGGTCGAATGGTGTAGGCAGCGTTAAGCCAGCCGCGACAATTCGAGCGAACAACCCCTTCCCAGCGTGTGGAATTCCGATATATTGGACTAATGGATGATATATCGAACGACATCAGTGCCACGATCGGCAGACGGATGCGCGCCGAGAGGACGGTGAGGGGCTGGTCGCTGGCCGAATTGGCCGAGCGCTCGGACGTTTCGAAGGCGATGCTGAGCGCCATCGAACGCGGTACGACCAGTCCGACCGCGGCGCTCCTGGTGCGCATCGCGGCGGCTTTCGGCATGACGCTGTCGACGCTGATCGCACGAGCCGAGATGCAGGGCGGCGGCGTTTCGCGCAAGGACGAGCAGCCGGTCTGGCAGGATCCGGCAACCGGTTACATCAGACGTCACCTGTCGCCGGCATCGCAGATGCCGCTCGAACTGATCAGGGTCAGCCTGCCGGCGGGCGCCAAGGTCAGCCTTCCAGCCGCATCCTACACCTTCATCAAGCAGCAGGTATGGCTGATCGACGGAAGGCTGGACTTCACCGAGGGCGATTTGGTGCACAGGCTCGAGCCCGGCGACTGCCTGGCGCTGGGGGCGCCCTCGGATTGTGTCTTTCATGCTCCCGGACCGGATGCGGCGGAGTACCTCGTGGCGCTGGTCAGGGACTGATTGCGATGTCTCGCCGGCCAAAGCGCTCGCATAATGGCGGGCCGCCGCTCGACGACTATGACGGCCCGCCCTGGGGCAAGGGCGACGCCTATATCTTCCTCGCCTGGCGCGCCGCTCACGCCAAGGCCTGGAAGGCGTCAAGCCACGCCGTCATGCTGATGCGGCTGGAACGGGCCGAGCGGCTCGGGCTGACCTATGAGGAATATACGCTCGAGATCCTGGAGCGCGGGCGCCATCTCAGCGAGGACGACGCCGACCGTATCGCCGAAATCAGGCGGGCGCGCCGACGCAAGCGAACCAGCCATTTCGAATGACCTCGTTCCCGAGACCTCTGGAGAGCACCAGAATGAACTCCCTTGAAATCCGGGCGTTGATCCACGACGCGGCGACCGTAGCCCAACTGTCCGCTCTCTTGATCGAGACGGTCGCCGCCGGCGGATCGGTGAGCTTCATGCATCCGCTGTCGCTGGAAGCGGCGCGGGACTTCTGGCGCAAGTCGCTTGCCGGGGCCAAGCGCGGCGAACGGGCGGTGCTCGGTGCATGGCAGGGCGGGGCGCTTGCCGGCACAGTCACGCTGCTGCTCGACTTCCCGCCCAATCAACCGCACCGCGCCGAGATCGCGAAGCTGATGACCGGCCGCGACCATCGCGGCAAAGGCGTCGCGACCGGGCTGATGCGGGCAGCGGAGAAATTGGCCGTCGAGAAAGGTCGTACGCTGCTGGTGCTGGACACGGCGAGCGAAGGGGGCGCGGCCGGGCTTTATGAGAACCTGGGTTTCACGCTGACCGGTGAGATCCCCGATTTCGCGCTCAAGCCACATGGCGGGCTGACCGGCACCCTTATATACTGGAAGCGGATAGGGATCGCGGCCGACGCGCTATCCCGAAATCCTGGCGATGCGCGACAGGAGCCAGCGGCGGAAATCCTGCTCGGCGCCGGACAATCGCGACGATGACGATCTTGTCAGGAAATGGCCCGATGGGCTCGAAAGCTCGAAACCCGATAGCCTGACGAGAGCCTTTTCCTTGAGAGCCGTGTCGATGAGCGGCCGCGAGCCGAGCAGCGCTCCGGCGCCGGCCTTCGCGGCTTCCATGGCGGCGACGAAACTGTCGAAGCGATGCGAGCGCCGGGAATGACCGACGAGCCCCGCGGCGGCAAACCATTCCGCCCACATTTCGCGCGCGCCTGCCACCAGGAGCAGCGGCAATGATGTCCAATCGGCGTCTCGGGCGAGCGGCGGAGCCGCGACCGGAACGAGCCGCTCGACGGTCAGCCGGTCGGCCTCGCGACCGGGAAAGGACCCGTTGCCGAAGCGTATGTCGAGCGCCGAGCCCGGCTGGTCGTAGTCGGTCGGCCGATGGATGGTCACAAGATCGAGCCTGACGCGCGGCAGCGCCTTTGTCAGGTCGGGAAGAGCCGGTACCAGCACGAGCAGTGCGAAGGAAATGGGAACACGTATGCTGACGGTCTGCACGGCGCGCGGCTCGAACAGCTCTTTCGTGCTGTTGCCGATGGTCGCGAATGCCGACTGGATGTGGGGGAGATAGGCCGCGCCTTCCGGCGACAGCGCCACGCCGCGCGCCAGGCGCGCGAACAATCGCGTCTTCAGCCGCTCTTCCAGGAAACGGATATGCTGGCTGACCGCAGCCTGGGTGAGCCCGAGCTCGGCGGCCGCGGCGGTGAAATTCGACAGGCGGGCGGCGGCCTCGAAACTGCGCAGCCAGTCGAGTGGAGGCATCGTGTCGAAAGCTTTTCCAGCCATCACAAATTTAGTGCCATTGCCCACAAAACGATAATTTGAATTATGCCTTCGATGAAGCCACCATGCAATCCGTGCCTGCGGTGGCGGTTAGAGGATGGGAGCTTTCAGGATATGTTGGCGACGGTAACGCTGGGCGACGACGGACGAACGATCGAGCTTGGCTGGGAAGACGGAGCGGTGAGCCGCTTCCACGCCATGTGGCTGCGCGACAATGCGCTGGACGACAAGACGCGCAGCGCCGGCAACGGCCAGCGGCTGATCACCATCCTCGACATTCCGGCCGGGACGCGGATCGGCTCAGCCTCGATCAAGGGCGGGGCGCTGGAGGTCAGGTTCGTGCCCGAGGACAAGACAGTCAGCTTCCCCGCCCAGTGGCTGTGGGCCAACGCCTATGATCGCGTCGAATCTCGGCAGCTCGGCTGGACGGGCGACGTCATTCAGCGCTGGACCAAGTCGGCAATGCAGAATTCGGTGCCGCGCGCCAGCTACGCGGCGGCCTTGCATGACCGCGGCGTCCTGCGCGAATGGCTTTCGGCGGTGCGGGCCTATGGCTTTGCCGTCATGGATGGCCTGCCCACGGAATCCGGCGCGCTGTGCAAGGTGGCTGACCTCTTCGGCTACATCCGGGAGACCAATTACGGGCGCTGGTTCGAAGTGCGCGCCGAGGTCAACCCGAACAATCTCGCCTACACCAATCTTGGCCTGCAGGCGCATACCGACAATCCCTATCGGGATCCGGTGCCGACGCTGCAGATCCTGGCCTGCATCGAGAACACGGTGGAAGGCGGCGAATCCAGCGTCGTCGACGGGTTCGCGGTGGCGGCGGCGCTTCAGGCGGAGAACCCGGACGGCTTCCGGCTGCTCTCTTCCTATCCGGCGCGCTTCGAATATGCCGGCTCGTCGGGCGTGCGGCTGCAGTCGAAGCGGCCAATGATCGAGCTCGGGCCCGATGGCGAGTTGATCTGCATCCGCTTCAACAACCGCTCGCTGGCGCCGGCGGTCGACGTGCCCTTCGCCGAGATGGAGAAATACTACGCGGCCTATCGCCGTTTCGCCGAACTGATCGAGGATCCTTCCTTCGAGGTGACCTTCAAGCTCGAGCCGGGAGAATCCTTCATCGTCGACAACACCCGCGTCATGCATGCGCGCAAGGCGTTTTCCGGCGGCGGCAAGCGCTGGCTGCAGGGCTGCTACGCCGACAAGGATGGCCTGTTGTCGACGCTGGCGGCGATCGAGCATGGTTTCAAGGAGGCGGCGGAATGAACCCGAACGAATTGAACACGGGCAACATCGTCGAATTCATCGCCGATATCTTCGAGCGCCGCGGCGCCGAATCCTATCTCGGCGAGCCCGTCACCATGTCGGAACATATGCTGCAGGGCGCATGGCTGGCCGAGCAGGACGGCGCGCCGGAAGAACTTGTGGCTGCGGCGCTGCTGCACGATATCGGCCACTATACCAGCGAGTTCGGCACCTATTCGCCCGACGACATCGAGGACAAGCACCATGACGAGGCGGGCGGCGAGGTGCTGGCGCCCTTCTTTCCGCCGGTCATCGTCGAGTGCGTCAGGCTGCATGTCTCGGCCAAGCGCTATCTGTGCGCCACCGACCCGACCTATTTCGGCAAGCTGTCGCCGGCCTCGGTGCATACGCTGTCACTGCAGGGCGGGCCGATGAGCGCCGAGGAAGTCAAGGAGTTCCGCCGCAATCCGTTCCACGACGAAGCGGTGCGCGTGCGCATCTGGGACGAGGGCGGCAAGGTCGCCGACATGAAGACGCGCGCCTTTCGCGACTACGTGCCGCTGCTCGAGCGCGTCGTGAAAAAGTTCGCGGCGGAGAAGGCGGCTTAGAGGCGAAAGTCTGGGGGAGAAAGCCATGTGTTACTGCTTCGACGGCGAACACGCATTGGTGGCATATCAGCCGGATGAATGCAGGGAAGCCAAGCCATTCGAGCGCGCAGCCGCATCGCGGCCGGCCGAAGGCAAAGTGTTGTCGACGGTTCAGCAAAGACGCCGCCAAGGCGGCGCCTTCGCTGGGAAGGGTTCGGAAGTCGGCTATCCCTTGTGATAGACCTCCTGCAGCCCATAGACAGGCGTCGGCAAGCCGACCTGCCTGGCTTTGAGCTGCAGTGACAGATACTGCGAGTAGTGCCGAGACTGGTGCAGGTTGCCGCCGTGGAACCACAGCGCTTGCTGCTGCGTCGGCTTCCACATGTTGCGCTGCTCGCCTTCCCAAGGGCCGGGGTCCTTGGAGGTGCTGGAACCCAAACCCCAGACCTTGCCGACCTTGTCGGCGACGTCCTGCGAGATGAGGTCCGCGGCCCAGCCGTTCATCGAGCCGTAGCCGGTCGCATAGATCACCAGGTCGGCCGGCAATTCCGTGCCGTCGACGAATTTCACGCCGGTTTCGGTGAGTTCCTGCACCGCGGCGCCCGGTCCGCTCTTCAGCTTGATCGAACCGTCGATGACGAGGTCGCAGGCGCCGACATCGATGTAATAGCCGGAGCCGCGTCGCAGGTATTTCATGAACAGGCCCGAGCCGTCATCGCCCCAGTCGAGCATGAAGCCGGCCTTTTCCAGATCCGCGTAGAACGTTGCGTCGCGCTCCTTCATCTGCTCGTAAAGCGGGATCTGGAACTCGTGCAGGATGCGGTAGGGGAGCGAGGCGAAGATCATATCGGCCTTGCGCGTCGTCATGCCGTTCTCGACCGCCTGCTCGGAGTAGAGGGCGCCGAGGCCGATATCCATCAGCGTATCGGACTTGACGATATGGGTCGACGAGCGCTGCACCATGGTCACGTCGGCGCCACCTTCCCACAGCGCCGCGCAGATGTCGTGCGCGGAGTTGTTGGAGCCGATGACCACCACCTTCTTGCCGCGGTATTCATCCGGGCCGGGATGGGTCGATGAATGCTGCTGCTCGCCCTTGAAGATGTCCTGGCCCTTGTATCTCGGCCAGTTCGCCTTGCCCGACATGCCGGTCGCCAGCACAAGCTGCTTGGGCTTGAGCGTGATCTCCTTGCCGTCGCGCTCGACGACGATCGTCCATTCCTTGGCCTTGTTGTCGTATTTGGCGGATTTCGCCGTAGTGGAGCTCCAATAGTTGAGCTCCATCACCTTGGTGTACATTTCCAACCAGTCGCCGATCTTGTCCTTCGGCGCGAAGACCGGCCAGTTCTTCGGAAAGTCGATATAGGGCAGGTGATCGTACCAGACCGGGTCGTGCAGGCAGAGCGACTTGTAGCGCCTGCGCCAGGAATCGCCTGGGCGTTCGTTCTTCTCGATGATGATGGCCGGCACGCCGAGTTGTTTCAGCCTAGCTCCAAGAGCAATTCCGCCCTGGCCGCCGCCGATGATGACGGCATAGGGCTGTCGGGAGTGGCCGAGCTCGGCGAGCTCGTCGTCGCGCTCTTCACGCCACGTCTTGCGGTCCTTGCCGTGGCCATGCTTGGCGCCGAAGGGGCGGGTGAAGCCCGCCTTCTCCTCATGGTCTTTCAACTCCGCCATCGTCGTGAGCAGGGTCCAGATCAGGTCGCCCTTGAACCGCACGAGGCCAAAGCCGCGCGCCACGCCGGTCTCGAAAGTGATCCAGGCGGTGATGACGCCGCCGTCCTCGTTCGCTTCCTCGCCCTTGGCCACCGCCCAACCGGTCGGCTTGGTGCTGGCCAGCGTCGCCTGGAGCATGTCGCGGATCTGGTCGCGGCCTTCCATCGTCTTCAGGTTCCAGGTGAAGGTGACGAGGTCGCGCCAGTAGCAATCGGCCTGGAAGCAGTTGACGGCGCTGTCGATGTCGCCGGCTTCCAATGCCTTGCCGAACTTGTCGAGCAGCGCCTGCGCCTTGGTCGTGGGTGTTCTCTCGAGCATTTGTTCTCCTCCACTTGCTAGAGTCCGTCATGAGCAGCAAGCGGCGTGCCAATCGTGACGTTCATCAAGAATTACAATGAAATCAATCCGTTAGGACAATGTAGATTTCGATCGGCCGCGCCGTACCGAGCCGATGGGTATCGATGCGGCGCATCCAGGATTGAACGACGATGTCGTCGCGGGCCGATCGCGCGCCGGACAGCACCTGTTCGATTTCGCGGATACGCTCCCGCTCGCCAGCCATGCGTCCTCCTCGCACGTCCTCTGCCAGTCCATAGTGGTGCGTCGGAGAAGCACGCTCAACTGTACTATGGTAGCTGTACCGTGAGAGCGCGCGAGCGTGTCGTTCTCACAGGCGGGTGAATTCGCGCTGGACCCCATTGACGAGCCCGCGTTTTCGCCCTTATTGTCCGCGCCCATGAAAACGGCACTCATTCTCGTAGGCAGGCGTGTGGGCAAGGCGGTGTAACCGCCGGGCGAAAACCTCCCATGCGCATCACACAGGCTCCCTCGGGGGCCTTTTTTATTGCCTGAAACACGACTAAACGACCAGCAAATCGCCAGATGGCGGACAGTACGGGACCAGACCGATGAGCAACGGACAGAACGAGCGGCGCGAAATGACAGGCGCCGAAATGGTGGTGCAAGCGCTGAAGGACAACGGCGTCAAGCATGTCTTCGGCTATCCGGGCGGCGCCGTTCTCCCAATTTATGATGAAATTTTTCAACAAGACGATGTCGAGCATATCCTGGTCCGGCACGAGCAGGGTGCCGGCCATGCCGCCGAAGGCTATGCCCGTTCGACCGGCAAGGCGGGCGTCATGCTGGTGACGTCCGGTCCCGGCGCCACCAATGCGGTGACGCCGCTGCAGGACGCGCTGATGGATTCCATTCCGCTGGTCTGCCTCACCGGCCAGGTGCCGACATCGCTGATCGGCTCCGACGCGTTCCAGGAATGCGACACCGTCGGCATCACGCGCCCCTGCACCAAGCACAACTGGCTGGTGAAGGACGTCAACGAACTCGCCGCCACCATCCATGAGGCTTTCCATGTCGCGACCACCGGCCGTCCCGGCCCGGTCGTGGTCGACATTCCCAAGGATGTGCAGTTCGCCAAGGGCGTTTATGTGCCGCCGCAGACGGCGCCGCGCACCAGCTATCAACCCAAGGTCCAGGGCGACCTGGAGAAGGTGAAGGCCGCCGTCGAGTTGATGGCAGCCGCCAAGAAGCCCATCATCTATTCGGGCGGCGGCGTCATCAATTCCGGTCCGGAAGCGAGCCACTTGCTGCGCGAGCTGGTCGACCTCACCGGTTTCCCGATCACCTCGACGCTGATGGGGCTCGGCGCCTATCCGGCGTCGGGCAAGAACTGGGTTGGCATGCTCGGCATGCACGGCACCTATGAAGCCAACATGGCCATGCATGACTGCGACGTGATGATCTGCATCGGCGCGCGCTTCGACGACCGCATCACCGGCCGTCTCAACGCGTTCTCGCCGAACTCGAAGAAGATCCACATCGACATCGATCCGTCCTCGATCAACAAGAACGTTCACACCGACGTGCCGATTATCGGCGATGTCGGACGCGTCCTGGAAGACCTGGTGCGACTGTGGCGGGCGACCGCCAAGACCGACAAGAAGGCGCTCTATCCATGGTGGGAGCAGATCGCGAAATGGCGGGCGCGGGACTCGCTCGCCTACAAGATGAACAACGACGTGATCATGCCGCAATACGCGATCCAGCGGCTCTACGAACTGACCAAGGACAAGGACACCTACATCACCACCGAGGTCGGCCAGCACCAGATGTGGGCGGCGCAGCACTACCATTTCGACAAGCCGAACCGCTGGATGACGTCGGGTGGTCTCGGCACCATGGGTTACGGCCTGCCGGCCGCGCTCGGTGTGCAGATCGCGCACCCGGATGCGCTGGTCGTCGACATCGCCGGTGACGCCTCGGTGCAGATGACGATGCAGGAGATGAGCACGGCGGTGCAGTACAATGCGCCGATCAAGATCTTCATCCTGAACAACCAGTATATGGGCATGGTGCGCCAGTGGCAGCAGCTGCTGCACGGCAACCGGCTGTCGCATTCCTACACCGAGGCGATGCCGGACTTCGTCAAGCTGGCCGAGGCCTATGGCGGCCACGGCATACGCTGCGACAAGCCGGACGAGCTCGACGACGCGATCAAGGAGATGATCTCGGTGAAGAAGCCGGTGCTGTTCGACTGCCGCGTGGCGACCTTGGCCAACTGCTTCCCGATGATCCCGTCGGGCAAGGCGCATAACGAGATGCTCCTGCCGGACGAGGCGACCGACGAGGCGGTGGCCAACGCCATTGACGCCAAGGGCAGGGAACTGGTGTAGGCAGCCACAAAGGCGGGGCTGTCGCGAGAAAGCCGTGCGCAAACAGAGAATTAGCTCAAAAAGTCTGAAATCGAGATTCACCTTATGAACGCACAGCACCTTCAACCGACCGGCTCCGCCTATTTCATCGCCAAGGAAACCGAGAAGCCGGAAACGCACACGCTTTCCGTGCTGGTCGACAACGAACCGGGCGTGCTTGCCCGCGTCATCGGCCTGTTCTCGGGCCGTGGCTACAACATCGAGAGCCTTACCGTCTCGGAGACCGAGCACGAACGGCATCTGTCGCGCATCACCATCGTGACGCGCGGCACGCCGCATGTGATGGAGCAGATCAAGCACCAGCTCGAACGCATCGTGCCGGTGCACAGGGTGGTCGACCTGACCGTGCGCTCGCATGAGCTTGGGCAGGAACGGCCGCTGGAGCGCGAACTTGCGTTGGTCAAGGTCGCCGGCACCGGCGACGCCCGGGTCGAGGCGCTTCGCCTTGCGGATGCTTTCCGCGCCTCGGTCATCGACGCCAACACCGAGCATTTCATCTTCGAGATCACCGGCAAGGGCTCCAAGCTCGACCAGTTCATCGCCATCATGAAGCCGCTCGGCCTGGTCGAGATCTGCCGCACCGGGGTGGCGGCGATGAACCGCGGCCCACAGGGAATGTGAACAGGACGACCGTCCTGTTTCACGCTTTGGCACGGCGGTTGCCCGTCTCTGGCTTTTTGCGCATTTGCTAAAGGGACAGTAAGGCTGACATATCCGGGAGGATAACATGTCGCTCGACGCATTCCTTGCCCTGCTGGTCTACGCCTTCGTGACGTCGATCACGCCGGGACCGAACAACCTCATGCTGCTCGCTTCCGGCGTCAATTTCGGTATCGCCAGGACGGTTCCGCACATGCTGGGCGTCAGCATCGGCTTTCTGGTCCTGCTTTTGGCCGTCGGCTTCGGGCTCGGCGCGGTGCTGACGGCGTTTCCGGCGCTGCATACGGCACTGAAGATCGCGGGCGCCGCCTACCTGCTCTACCTCGCCTGGAAGATCGCCATGTCCCGCTCGATAAGCGACAAAAAAGGGGCGGAGGGGCGGCCGATGCGCTTCATCGACGCCGCTGCGTTCCAGTGGGTCAACCCCAAGGCATGGGTGATGGCGATCACCGCCATGGCCGTCTACACCAATTCCGATCACCCGTTCGTCTCGGTGGCGCTGATCTCGATCGCCTTCACCATCGTCAACCTGCCCAGCGTTTCGGTGTGGGCCGGCTTCGGCACGGCGCTGCGCGGCTTCCTATCGGATCCGGTGCGGCTGAAATGGTTCAACATCGCCATGGGCGTGCTGCTGGCGGCGACGCTGTGGCCGATGCTGCGCTAGTAAAGATGTGTTGATACTCAGGTGATGCCGATCCACGGCTTCCCGTCTCACCTGTATTGAATACGCTCGCCCCGTTCCCGGAAGGGGCATGTTTGGCCTGATTTTCGGCCTACTTTCGATCGGATGAGGGCGCCTGATCCTGCTCATTTGCCGGCTGCCCAACATTTGTGCACTGCACATTAAATCTTCGTAATCCCGCGTTTTGGCCCTTTTCCGCCAGAGCCTTGTCCTATCTATTCGGCGAAAATCGCGGCGAAGCGCCGTGAATCGAGCTAAGATGGACCACCGGGATCGGCGTGTCGGGTAGAGGGCTTATTTTGTCGATGCGCGGAAAAATCGCCTTTGCAGTTGTAGCGGTCGCCTGTCTGGCGGGCGCCGGGCTCTATTTTTCGCCCACGACGTTGGCCAAGGTCCAGGAGCTCATTTCGGGCAAGCAGGCTGGCGCTGCCGCCGCGGACAAGACGGCCGGCGGTGACAAGACAGCCAGTGCATCGGATAATGCGAAAGGCGGCAGCGGGCGTTCGGCCTCGATCGTTTCGGCGACCGCGACGACCGCCGATTTCCCGATACGCCGCTATGCCATCGGCTTCGTCTCGTCGCCGGCGGTGGTCAGCATCAATGCCCGTGTTTCCAGCCAGATCGTGTCGATCGCGGTCAAGGACGGGCAGATGGTCAAGGCCGGCGATCTTCTCATCTCGCTCGACGACCGCGCGCTGAAGGCGCAGCTCGCCAAGGACCAGGCGACGCTCACCAAGGACCAAGCAATGCTGGTGAGCGCCCAGGCCGACCTGCAGCGCGCCAAGGACCTCGTCGCCAAGCAGGCTGGAACGCAGCAGACCTACGATCAGGCGCTGGCGGCGCAGAAGGCCGCGGCCGCCACCATCGACGCCGACAAGGCGACCATCGATGCCGACACCGTGCAATTGAGCTACGCGACGATTACGGCGCCGATCGCGGGCCGGCTCGGCGCCGTCAACGTCTCGGTGGGCGATCTCGTCACCACCAGCAACGGCAACTCGAGCAGTTCGACGCCGCTGGTCACCATCACGCAGATGGACCCGCTGCAGGTGAACTTCACGCTGCCCGAGAGCAACCTTGCCCTGTTGCACAAGGCGCTCGCCGACCCGCAGCAAGGCGACGTGACTCTGACCAAGGACGGCGATCCCACGCCGATCGGCAAGGGCACGCTCGATTTCGTCGATTCCAGTGTCGATACTGCCTCCGGCACCATCGCCACGCGGGCGAGAATACCCAATCCGGATCTTTCGCTGTGGCCCGGGCAATATGTGAACGTGGTGCTCGAGGCCGGCACGATGCCGCAGATGACCTCGGTTCCGACGGTCGCGGTGCAGCCCAGCCAGAAGGGGCCGTTCGTCTATGTGGTCAAGCCGGACAACACCGTCGAGATGCGGCCGGTGCAGGTGGCGCTGACCGAGGGCCAGAACAGCGCCATCAGCGATGGTCTCAAGAGCGGCGACAAGGTCGTCGTCGAAGGCCAGACGCGATTGAAGAACGGCGCGGCGGTGCACGAAGGCAAAGCCGTGGCCGGATCCACTGATCAGGCATCGCCCAAGGTCGCGGAGGCCGACAAGGCCGGCGGGGCGAGCCAATGATCTCCGAATTCTGCATCCGCAAGCCCGTCGCCACCCTTCTGATGTCGTTCGCCCTCATTCTGGGCGGCATCTTTGCCTACAAGTTCCTGCCGGTGGCGGCGCTGCCCAGCGCCGAATTTCCCGTGGTCAACGTCTCGGCCAGCTTGCCCGGCGCCTCGCCGGAGACGATGGCGACATCGGTGGCGACGCCGCTGATCAAGCAATTCGCGACGATCGCCGGCATCGATTCGATTTCGACCACCAATTCGCTCGGCCAGACCTCGATCGCCATCCAGTTCGTGCTCAACCGCGACATCGACGCGGCGGCGGCGGACGTCCAGGCGGCGATCGCGCGCACGCAAAAATCGCTGCCGCCGGAAATGACGGCGCCGCCGAGCTATCGCAAGGTCAATCCGGCCGACGCGCCGATCCTTCTGATGTCGCTGGTCAGCGACACGGTTCCGCTGACCGATCTCGACGCCTTCGCCGAAAACGTCATTTCACCTTCTCTGTCGACCATCGACGGTGTGGCCCAGGTCTCGATTTACGGCCAGCAGAAATATGCCGTGCGCATCCAGATCGATCCGACCGCGCTGGCGGCGCGCGGCATCTCGATCGATCAGCTGCAGGCTGCGATCGCTTCGGCCAACAGCAACACGCCGCTCGGCGTCCTGCAGAACAACAAGCAGCAGCTGACCATCACCGCCAACACACAGCTCGACAACGCCGCCGGCTTCTCCAACCTGATCATCGCCACCAAGAATGGTCACCCGGTGCGGCTGGGCGAGGTGACGCGCGTCGTCGACTCGGTCGAGACCACAACGACGGCAAGCTGGTATGACGGCACGCGCGCCATCATCCTCGCGGTCCAGCGCCAGCCCGACGCCAACACCGTCGAGGTGGTCGACAAGGTCAAGGCGATGCTGCCGTCCTTCCAGGACCAGATGCCGGCGGCGGCCAGCATCAAGCTGCTCAACGACCGCTCGACCTCGATCCGGCAAGCCGTCGACGACGTCCAGTTCACGCTGCTCCTGACCATC
The DNA here is from genome assembly GCF_006439595.1 of Mesorhizobium sp. B3-1-9. Taxonomy (NCBI): domain Bacteria; kingdom Pseudomonadati; phylum Pseudomonadota; class Alphaproteobacteria; order Hyphomicrobiales; family Phyllobacteriaceae; genus Mesorhizobium; species Mesorhizobium sp. B3-1-9. The sequence goes on along the minus strand of NZ_VFTJ01000005.1, from coordinate 242,751 downwards.
GCCCTGGTGGTGATGGTGATCTTCGTGTTCCTGCGGCGGGTGACGGCGACGATCATTCCGGCCGTGGCGGTGCCGATCTCGCTGATCGCCACGCTCGGCGCGATGTTTCTGTTCGGCTTTTCGATCGACAACATCTCGTTGATGGGATTGACGCTTGCCGTCGGCCTTGTCGTCGACGACGCCATCGTCATGCTGGAAAACATCTTCCGCCACATGGAAGAAGACGGGCTGTCGGCCTTCGACGCCTCGCTGAAGGGCGCGCGCGAAATCGGCTTCACCATCATCTCGATCTCGATCTCGCTGGTGGCGGTGTTCATTCCGGTGCTGCTGATGGGCGGCGTCATCGGCCGCATCTTCAACGAATTCGCTGTCGTGGTGACCGTCGCCATCCTGGCCTCTATGTTCGTGTCGCTGACGCTGACGCCGATGCTCTGCTCGCGCCTGCTGTCGGTGAGCAAGGCCGATCGCGAAAAGCATGCCCCCGGCCACAAGCCGGACTTCATCACGCGCGGCTACGACCGGATCCTGGGCTTCTGCCTGCGAAACACCTTCCTGGTGTTCCTCGTCTTCGTCGCAACCGCGGCTGCCTCGGTGTGGCTGATCCAGGTTTCGCCAAAGGGCTTCTTTCCGCAGGAGGATATCAGCCAGATCTCGGTGACCACGCTTGCGCGCCAGGACATCTCCTTCGACGCCATGGTCAAGCTGCAGGGCAAGGTCGCCGATGTATTCTCCCATTCTCCCTATGTGACGCATGTCGCGTGGTCGGTGGGCGGCAGCCAAAGCGCGCTCAACCAGGGCCGGCTCTATGTGCAGCTGAAGGACAAGAGCCAGCGCCCCGACATCGAGAAGGTCCAGTCCGACCTGAGGCGGCAACTTTCGAATGTGGCCGGCATCGAAGCCTATATGCAGCCGGTGCAGAATCTCAGGCTGGGCTCACGGTCGTCGGCCAGCGCCTATCAGCTGGTGGTGCAGGGCCTGGATACCGGTCAGACCGACATCTGGGCGCAGAAGCTGGACGACGCGATGGCCGCGGACCACACGACCTTCACCGACGTCACCAGCGACCTGCAGAACAACGCATTGCAGGCATCGCTGGTGATAGACCGCGACAAGGCCGCCCAGCTCGGCATCGATACCGACACGCTGCGTTCGGCCCTCTATGGCGGCTTCGGCACCGATCAGGTTTCGACGATCTTCGGTTCGGCCGACAGCTATGAGGTGATCACCGAGCTCGATCCCAAGATCGAATGGTCGCCCGAGCGAATGCTGGCCATCCAGATGCGGACGTCCAGCGGCAGCCTGGTGCCTCTCGGCGCCTTCGCGCATGTCGACCGCACGGCCGGCGCGCTGACAGTCAATCAGCTCGGCCAGCTTCCGGCGGTGACGGTTTCCTACAATCTGCCGCAGGGCGTGTCGCTCGGCGACACGGTGACCCGCATCGAGCAGCTCAAAGAACAGATCGGCATGCCGAAGGAGATCTCGACGAGCTTTGCCGGCACGGCCAAGACATTCCAGGATTCGCTTGCCAACCAAGGCTTCCTGATCGGCGGCGCGATCCTGACGATCTACATCGTGCTCGGCATGCTCTATGAGAGCTTCATCCACCCGCTTACCATCCTCACCGGCCTGCCGTCGGCGGTGCTCGGCGCGGTGGTGGCGCTGCGCTTCGCCGGCATGGACCTGTCGGTGATCGCGGTGATCGGCATCCTGATGCTGATCGGCATCGTCAAGAAGAACGGCATCATGATGGTTGACGTCGCGCTGGAGCTCAGGCGACAGGGCATGTCGGCGAAGGAGTCCATCCACAAGGCCTGCCTGATGCGTTTCCGGCCGATCATGATGACGACGCTTGCCGCGTTGATGGGCACGTTCCCGATCGCGCTCGGCACCGGCGCCAGCGCCGAGCTTCGCCAGCCGCTCGGCGTCGCGGTGGTCGGCGGCCTGCTCGCCTCGCAGGCGCTGACGCTGTTCGTCACGCCGGTGATCTACGTCTATTTCGAGAATTTCTCCGGCTGGCTGCTCGGCTTCTTCTCGAAGAAGAGCAGTCCGGCGCTGCATGTGGTGGAAAGCGGCGAGCAAGCCTCGCTGTTCGACACCAACGATGATATCCCGCAAAAGACCGCCGCCGAGTAGGCGGCGGCTCTGGCCCAAGCCGTCATGCTTGCGGCGCGGTGTGGGCAATCGTAACCTCGTGACATGGCCCACGATCATGACCACGACAACGAGCTCGATCCGTTCGCGGCGCGCGTGCGCGCGCTGGAGACGATCCTGACGCAAAAGGGCCTGATCGATCCCGCGGCCATCGACGTCATCGTCGACACCTATGAGACCAAGATCGGTCCGCGCAACGGTGCGCGGGTGGTGGCAAAGGCCTGGAGCGATCCGGCTTACGCCGATTGGCTGAAGCGCGACGCGACCGCGGCGATCGGATCGCTCTCCTATACCGGTCGCCAGGGCGAGCACATGCAGGCCGTGTTCAACACCGACGAGACGCATAACCTCGTCGTCTGCACGCTCTGCTCCTGCTATCCGTGGTCGGTGCTCGGCCTGCCGCCGGTCTGGTACAAGGCGCCGCCCTACCGCTCGCGGGCGGTGATCGATCCGCGCGGCGTGCTGCAGGAGTTCGGGTTGACGCTGCCGGCGGAGATGAAGATCCGCGTCTGGGATTCGACGGCCGAGCTTCGCTACCTCGTGGTGCCGATGCGGCCCAAGGGCACGGAAGGCTGGAGCGAGGAACAACTCGCCGGACTGGTGAGCCGGGATGCGATGATCGGCACGGCGGTCGCGAAGGAACCGACATGAACGGGCCGCAGGATCTCGGTGGGCAGATGGGGTTCGGGCCGGTCGCGCCCGAAACGGTCGAGCCTTATTTCCACGCCGCATGGGAAAGGCGGGCGCTCGGCGTCACGCTCACCGCAGGCGGCATGGGCGCCTGGAACATCGACGAGAGCCGGCATGCGCGGGAATCGCTGCATCCCGCCGACTATTACTCATCGAGCTACTACCAGATCTGGATCAAGGCGCTGGAAACGCTCCTGAAACGCCACGGCTTCGTTACCGAGCGCGACCTTGCCGTCGGCAAGGCGGTCGATCCGGCCGCGACGCCGAAACGGGTGCTGAAGGCGGCGGATGTGCCGGTCGTGCTCGCCAAGGGCGGGCCGTGCGACCGGCCGGTTGCCACGCCGGCTCGGTTCCAGGCGGGCGACCAGGTGCGGACGAAGAATTTCAACCCGACCGGCCATACGCGCCTCCCACGTTATGCGCGCGGCAAAAGCGGGACGATCGATGCCGTTCGCGGCGGCTTCGTCTTCCCCGACACCAATGCGCATGGCAAGGGCGAGAACCCGCAATGGGTCTATACGGTGGTGTTCGACGGGGTCGAAATCTGGGGCGAGGGCGCCGATCCGACGCTGAGCGTCTCGATCGACGCCTGGGAGAGCTATCTTGAGCCGGCATGATGCTGCTTTGCCGGCCGATTTTGGCGAGCCGGTCTTCGCCGAGCCGTGGCAGGCGGAAGCTTTCGCCATGACCGTCGCGCTGCACGACAAAGGCCTGTTTTCGTGGAGCGAATGGGCGGAGGCCTTGTCGGCAGAGGTGAAGCAGCCGGGCGCGGCGAGCGACGGCCACGATTACTACGAGCATTGGCTGGCGGCGCTGGAGAAGCTCTTGTCCCGGAAGGGTATCGTCCGAGAAGGCGGGGTGGATGAACTCGCCGCCGCGTGGGAGCGCGCCGCCCATGCGACGCCGCACGGCAAGCCGATCCTGCTGGAGAATGATCCGGGGTTCTGATCGCGACTTGCCAGCCAGTGGGACAAGTTTAGGCTTCTGTTATCTCAGTCTGGATTTCGGCCCGATATTCGGTTGCAAATATCGGAGCAGCCTGCAACGTGCGGTCACTATGGAAAAACCTGCCGCACCATGGCCGTTGCTGCAAATCGTGATCGAGCCAAAGTCCACGGCCGACGAGCAGAAGCTTCGCGCTGCCTTGTCGACACTGTCGGAGGAGCAGCCTGACTTTGAAGTGAAATGGGACGAGGAAGCTGGCCAGACGATCATCGCCGCGATGACCGAACTCGACCTCGACGTCATCGTCCATCGCCTGCTCACTGAGTTCGAAGTCGCGTTCAAGGTCTGGGCTCCGCAGGTGGCCTATCGCGAGACGATTACCTACGCCCGCGAGCAAGACTACACGCATAAGAAGCAGTTCGGCGGCCAAGGACAGTTCGCCCGCGTCAAGATCCTGTTCGAGCCGAACGGGCACAGTCCGGAATTCGCATTCTCGTCGAAGGTTCCTGGTGGCGCGGTTGCGGACGAATATGCCGCCGCAGTCGAAAAAGGGATGCGCAGCATCCTGGTCTCAGGTCCCTTCGCCGGGTTCCCGATGATCGGAGTCAAGGCGTCATTGGTTGATGGGGCTTCTCACGATACCGACTCTTCGGCCTTGGCCTTCGAGGTCGCCGGCCGCGCCTGCTTCAAGGAAGCCCTGCCCAAACTTGGCGTGCAACTGCTCGAACCGATCATGAAGGTCGAGGTGGTGACGCCGGAAATCTACGTCATCAGCGTTGTCGGCGACCTGCACGGCCGCCGCGGTCTGGTCAAGAGTCGGATAAGCCGCGGCGAGGCCATCGTCGTCAACGCGATGGTGCCGCTGGCCACTATGTTCAAGTACTTCGACAACCTGCGCTCGATGAGCCGGGACCGTGCGACCTACACGATGCAGTTCGACCACTACGCGCCCGTTCCGACGGCTGACCGTGATCCACCCCCGCCCCCGGCAGTGGCTGCCTACGGCTGACTTGCACTCGCTGGACTGGGTTGCGCCCACGGCATTGGCCTTTTGTTCTCTTTACGTTCCTATTTGCGGCTGATAGCCTGGGTTGTCGGAGGCGTGAGCGCCCGCAGCCGACAACGGTCGATATGGCGGCCAACCTTGTCTTTCGTCAGCGAATCCGGTCTGTCGCACTGATGGAATTTTCTCCCCAACAGGACGAGGCTTTGAAAGCGGTCGGGCGCTGGCTCAAAGAGGGCCGGCCGCAAGTCTTCCGCCTGTTCGGATATGCCGGCACAGGCAAGACGACGCTGGCGCGCTATTTCGCCGAGCACGTCGACGGGCAGGTGCAGTTCGCCGCCTTCACTGGCAAGGCGGCGCAGGTGCTGCGTTCCAAGGGCGCGACCAACGCCCGCACCATCCATTCGCTGATCTATAGGCCGAAGGGCGAGGAATCGGTCGAAGACGAGGTGACCGGCAAGACATCGATGTCGCCGACCTTTTCGCTCAACCGGCAAAGCCCGATTTCGCGCGCCAAGCTTGTCGTCATCGACGAATGCTCGATGGTCGACGAGCAACTCGGCCGCGACCTGATGAGCTTCGGCACGCCGATCCTGGTGCTCGGCGATCCCGCCCAGTTGCCGCCGATCTCGGGCGGCGGCTTCTTCACCGAGCACGAACCGGACGTGCTGCTGACGGAAATCCACCGCCAGGCGCGCGACAATCCCATCATCCGGCTGGCGCTCGACGTGCGCGAGGGCCGGGAGTTCATGCATGGCGACTACGGCACGGCGCAGGTGATCGGCAGGGAAGGCGTCAACCAGGAACTGGTGCTCAAGGCCGACCAGGTGCTGGTCGGGACCAACCGAACGCGCCGGCGCTACAATCAAAGGCTGCGCGAGTTGAAGGGATTCAACGCGGACTTCCCGCAGGCCGGCGACAAGCTGGTCTGCCTGCGCAACGATCCGGCCAAGGGGCTGCTCAACGGTTCGCTGTGGAAGGTGATGACCTCATCGCGCGAGACGGTGAAGCCCGGCATCAACCTTCTGGTTTCGCCGGAGGAGGACGATCCCGATCGCGGCGTCGCCAAGATCAAGCTGCTCAAGGCGGCGTTCGAGGACCCGGATGCCGAGATTCCCTGGCAGCAGAAGAAGCGCTTCGACGATTTCGACTACGGTTACGCGCTGACCGTGCATAAGGCACAGGGCTCGCAGTGGAACGATGTCGTGCTGTTCGACGAGAGCTGGGCCTTCAAGGAGACCCGGCAGCGCTGGCTCTATACCGCCATCACCCGCGCCGCCGAGCGGCTGACGGTGGTGCGCTGACGTCCGCGAATATCACGTCGGCCTTGCACCAAGCCACTGCCAGGCGGCTTCCTCATCGTCGACATCGAAGCGCCTGAATTCGAAGGGCAGCGCCTTGGGGAAAATGCCCGTGACGAGAGAAGCCCAGCTCGGCTCGCCGATGGCCGCGCAGCGCACGACATGTTGCATCGCGTCGGCAACGCCCTGGCGAAGCGTGTCCTGCGAGATATTGGCCCAGTCCACGCTTTCCTCGTCGGTCAGCCTGACCAGCACGTCGATCCTCGGATGCAGCGCGTAGGCAGCCTCCAGCAGGCCGAACAGGTTTTCCGCATCGGCCGGCGAGACATCGCCGACGACGTCGATGGCGAAAAGCGCGTCGCGGTTGGTTTCGATGCGGCGGATCGCCGGCACGGCTTCGAGGAAATTCACTGGCAAATCCTTGTGTTAGCCTCCATCTATCCCCTGGAACACCCGAAACCCTCTATCTGTTCCCCTTAAAGGCGTTATAGATGCCCGCCGATCCACTGGACCCAGTTCATGCCCGCCAAGCTTTCGGTCAACCTCAACGCCGTCGCCATGCTGCGCAACCGCCGCGACCTGCCATGGCCGAGCGTCACCGGACTTGGCCGCATCGCCCTTGCCGCCGGCGCGCATGGGCTGACGGTGCATCCGAGGCCGGACGAGCGGCACACCAGGCATTCCGACCTGCCGGAGATCAGGGCGCTGATCGACGACGAATTTCCTAGCGCGGAATTCAACATAGAGGGCTATCCGACCGAGGACTTCCTGGCGCTTGTCGAGAAGCATCAGCCCGAGCAGGTGACGCTGGTGCCCGACGACCCGGCGCAGGCAACCTCGGACCATGGCTGGAACTTCACCGCCCAGGCGGCGTTCCTCACACCGATCGTCAAGCGGCTGAAGAAGGGCGGGTTCCGCGTGTCGCTGTTTTCCGACGCAGATCCGGATGGGGTGAACGCGGCTCGCGATACCGGCGCCGACCGCATCGAACTCTATACCGGTCCCTATGGCGGCTTCCATTCCGATTCCGCAAAGGCGGCCAAGGAGCTGGAAAGATTGGGAAAAACCGCTGACGCCGCATTCGCGGCCGGGCTTGGCGTCAATGCCGGCCACGATCTGACCGTGAAGAACCTGCCGGCATTGGCCAAGCGTATTCCGGCATTGGCCGAAGTATCGATCGGACATGGGTTGACAGCCGATGCGCTGGAGTATGGCATGGCCGGCACGATCGGACGGTTCTTGAAGGCCTGCGGATGGTAGGGCGCCTTGCGTAGTTTCGGCAGTCTTTGTGTGTCCCGCGCGATGCGGCGACCCCGGAGCGTGGCGAATCCGGTGAAGTGGGGTTCACGGTGCTAGCCAACACCAGCGAGACGGAATCCCTCGAACGTTCGGGCCATGCCGAAACCGAGCGGCAGCACAGCACCAAGGTTCTCATGCTTGGCGCGCTCGGCGTCGTCTATGGCGATATCGGCACAAGCCCGATCTACGCCTTCCGCGAGGCGCTGCATGCTTCGTCGAGCTCGGTTGCCCGCCATGACGTGCTCGGCGTGCTTTCGCTGATCGTCTGGGCGCTCACCATCATCGTCACGATCAAATATGTCGCCTTCGTGCTCAGGGCCGACAACAAGGGCGAGGGCGGCACGCTGTCGCTGATGTCGCTGGCGCGCAGCGCCTACCCACCAGGTTCCAAGCTCATCCTGGTGATCGGCCTTTGCGGCGCGGCGCTGTTCTTCGGCGATTCGATCATCACGCCGGCGATCTCCGTGCTGTCCGCGGTCGAAGGCCTGGAAGTGGTCACGCCGGCGCTCGATGCCTATGTGGTTCCGATCACGCTGGTCATCCTGGCCGTGCTTTTCTCCGTGCAGCGCTTCGGCACGGGCAAAGTGGCGGCGGTGTTCGGACCCGTGACGGCGACATGGTTCGTAGCGATCGGCGCGGCCGGCCTCTATCACATCGTCGACGATCCATCGGTTTTCCTGGCGATCAACCCGTATTACGCGCTCTATTACCTCGCCACCACGCCGACGGGCGCCTTCGTCACCGTCGGCGCGGTCTTCCTGGCGGTCACCGGCGCCGAGGCGCTTTATGTCGACCTTGGTCATTTCGGCCGCAAACCGATCGTGATGGCCTGGTTCGCAATCGTTTTCCCTTGCCTGCTGCTGAATTACTTCGGGCAAGGCGCCTTCGTGCTTTCGCATGGCGGCAAGCCGACCAACCCGTTCTTCCAGATGCTGCCCGAATGGGCGCTGATGCCGATGGTCGGCCTGGCGACGGCGGCCACCGTCATCGCTAGCCAGGCCGTCATTTCCGGCGCCTTCTCGCTGACAAGGCAGGCCGTGCAGCTCAACCTTCTGCCGCGCATCGAGGTGCAGCACACCTCCGAGATGCAGAGCGGCCAGATCTATATGCCCAGGGTCAATCTCCTGGTCGCGCTCGGCGTGATGCTCCTGGTCGTCGGTTTCGGCAGCTCGAGCGCGCTGGCCTCGGCCTACGGCATTTCGGTGACGGGCGAGATGCTGATGACGACGATCCTTTTGTTCGTGGTGATGCGCTGGCTGTGGAAATGGCAGGTTGCTGCTGCTTTGGCGCTGGCAATGCTGTTCGGCGTCATCGATCTCGGCTTCTTCTCGGCCAATGTCGTCAAGATCGTCGAAGGTGGCTGGGTGTCGATCACCGTCGCCTGCCTCATGGGCCTGATCATGTGGACCTGGATCCGCGGAACCCGCTATCTTTTCGACAAGACGCGCCGCAACGAGATCCCGCTCGACTTCCTGGCGGCAAATCTGCTGAAGAAAAAACCGCAGCTGGTCTCGGGCACCGCCGTGTTCCTGACCAGCGATCCGCTGAGCGCGCCGACCGCGCTGATGCACAGCCTTAAGCATTACAAGGTGCTGCACGAAAAGAACGTCATCCTCTCGGTGGTGACGGCGCCGCAACCGGTGGTGCCGGACAGCGAGCGCGTCAAGATGGAGACGGTCAACGAGCTGTTCATGCGGGTGACGCTGACCTTCGGCTACATGGAACAGCCCAACATTCCGCGCGCCCTGGCCATTTGCCGCAAACAGGGCTGGAAGTTCGACATCATGACGACGTCGTTCTTCCTGTCGCGGCGCTCGCTGAAGGCGTCGCCCAATTCCGGCATGCCGGTCTGGCAGGACCGGCTGTTCATAAGCCTGGCGCGCTCGGCCGCGGATGCGACCGAGTATTTCCAGATTCCGACGGGGCGCGTGGTGGAGATCGGCACGCAGGTGGCGATCTGACAGCCTCGATCTACGCCGGATGAAGAAGCCCGCGCGCACCGTATATTGAAAGCCCTGCGTCGGCGGCATGGGAGCCCTTACGTCGGGGCACTTGATATTGCACCGCAGCAAGCGTAGAGCACCGCGCGTTTTATCGGAGTGTCGTCCATGGCCCTTGCCAATGGTGCTGAGGCAGAACCCGTCGACCAATCGAGCCATCCCGAAATAGAGCAGCACAGCACCAAGGTGCTGATGCTGGGCGCGCTCGGCGTGGTCTATGGCGACATCGGCACCAGCCCGATCTACGCGTTTCGCGAAGCGTTGCATGCTTCCTCGGGCGGCGACGTCGCCAACCGCGCCGACATTCTGGGCGTGCTGTCGCTGATCATCTGGTCGCTCACGATTACGGTGACGATCAAGTACATCATGTTCGTGTTGCGCGCCGACAACCGCGGCGAGGGCGGCGTGCTGTCATTGATGGCGCTGGCGCGCGGCACCTTCCCGACACGCTCGGCGATCGTGCTGGGCATCGGTATCGTGGGCGCATCGCTGTTCTTCGGCGACGCGGTTATCACGCCCGCCATCTCGGTGCTGTCGGCGGTCGAGGGCATGAATGTCGTCACGCCTGCCTTCCAGCCCTATGTCGTGCCACTGACCCTTTTGATCCTTGCGATGCTGTTTGCTGTGCAACGCTTCGGCACCGGCGGCGTGGGCCTGGTGTTCGGCCCGGTCACCGCCGTCTGGTTTCTCGCGATCGGCCTGTCCGGTCTCAATCACATCATCGATGACCCGGAAATCCTGTGGGCTATAAGCCCGCATTACATCGTGGCCTTCTTCATCAATTCACCGGATGTGTCTTTCGTCACGGTCGGCGCCGTCTTCCTGGCGGTCACCGGCGCCGAGGCGCTCTACGCGGACCTCGGCCATTTCGGCCGCAAGCCGATCGTGCTGGCGTGGCTGGCGATCGTGTTCCCCTGCCTGCTTTTGAACTATGCCGGGCAGGGCGCCTTCGTGCTTGCCAAGGGCGGCACGGTCGGCCACCCGTTCTTCGAGATGAACGAGGGCTGGGCGCTGATCCCGATGGTGGTGCTGGCGGCGGCGGCGACGGTCATCGCCAGCCAGGCGGTGATCTCCGGCGCCTATTCGCTCACCCGGCAGGCCGTGCAGCTCAACATGCTGCCGCGGCTGGAAATCCTGCATACGTCGGAAAAGCAGTCCGGCCAGGTCTACATGCCGCGCGTCAACATGCTGATCGCGCTCGTCGTCATGATGCTCGTGGTCGGCTTCGGCGAATCCAGCAAGCTCGCCTCGGCCTATGGCATCTCCGTGACCGGCAACATGCTGGTGACGACGACGCTGCTGTTCATCGTCATGACGCGCATCTGGAAATGGAACATCTGGCCGGCCATCGCGCTCACCGCGGTGTTTGCCCTGATCGATATCGGCTTCTTCGCCTCCAACATCGTCAAGGTATTCGAGGGCGGCTGGGCGTCGCTCGCGGTCGCCTTCGCCATCATCCTTGGCATGTGGACCTGGGTGCGTGGCAGCCGCTATCTGTTCGACAAGACGCGCCGCAACGAGATCCCGCTCGATTTTCTGGCGGGGAACCTTCTGAAGAAGAAACCGCAACTGGTGTCCGGCACCGCGGTGTTCCTGACCAGCGATCCGCTGAGCGCGCCGACCGCGCTGATGCACAGCCTCAAGCACTACAAGGTGCTGCATGAAAAGAACGTCATCCTGTCGGTGGTGACGGCGCCGCAACCGGTGGTGCCCGACAGCGAGCGCGTGAAGCTGGAGACGGTCAACGAGCTGTTCATGCGCGTGACCTTGACCTTCGGTTACATGGAGCAGCCGAACATCCCGCGCGCGCTGGCGATCTGCCGCAAGCAGGGCTGGAAGTTCGACATCATGACGACGTCGTTCTTCCTGTCGCGGCGCTCGCTGAAGGCATCGCCCAATTCCGGCATGCCGATCTGGCAGGACCGGCTGTTTATCGGCCTGGCGAAAACGGCAGCGGACGCGACGGAGTATTTCCAGATTCCCACCGGGCGCGTGGTGGAGATTGGCACGCAGGTCGCGATCTGACAGACTGCGCCGCATAGGCTGACGTCCCGCAATTGCGGATGGAAGACGCAGTTGCTTTCGAAAGAGGCGGGGCATGAGCGACGGGTTGGTGCTTGTGACCGGCGGGTCTGGCTTCCTTGGCGCTCATTGCATCCTGTCGCTTTTGAACGCGGGCTACCGCGTGCGCACGACGGTGCGCTCGGCCAAGCGCGAAGCCGATGTTCTTGCCATGCTGAAGGTCGGCGGCGCCGAGCCGGGCGACGCGCTTTCCTTCGCTTATGCCGATCTCATGAGCGACAAGGGCTGGCCCGAAGCGGTTGCCGGATGCCGATATGTCCTGCACGTCGCTTCGCCTTTTCCGCCCGGCGTGCCGAAGCACGAGGACGACCTGATCGTTCCGGCCAGGGAAGGGGCGTTGCGCGTGCTGCGCGCCGCGCGCGATGCCGGCGTCGAACGGATCGTGCTCACCTCGTCCTTTGCCGCCATCGGCTATGGCCAGGCTCCGGTTGCCGGCCATCCGTTCACGGAAGAGAACTGGACCGATCTGTCGCAGAAGGTGAGCGCCTACGTGAAATCGAAGACGCTGGCCGAGCGTGCGGCCTGGGATTTCATCGATCGCGAAAGCGGCGCCTTGGAATTGGCGGTCGTCAATCCGGTCGGCATCTTCGGGCCGGTCCTGGGGCCGGATCATTCGACCTCGACGGACTTCATCAGGCGTTTGATGGATGGCGAGATGCCCGGCCTGCCGCGCATGGCGTTCGGCGTGGTCGACGTGCGCGACGTCGCGGACCTGCATCTGCGCGCCATGACCAACCCCGCCGCCAGGGGCGAGCGGTTCCTGGCCATCAGCGGCGACTTCATGACGATGCTCGAGATCGCGCGGACGCTGAAGGCGCGGCTTGGCAACGCAGGATCGCGTATTACGACGAGGGAGCTGCCGGACTGGCTGGTCCGGATCGTCGGCCTGTTCGACGGGCAAGCGGCCCAGATCGTGACGGAACTGGGCAAGCCGAGAAACGCCACGAGCGCCAAAGCCGTGCGCCTGCTCGGCTGGACGCCGCGACCACGCGAAGACGCGCTTGTGGCGACCAGCGAGAGCCTGATCCGGCTCGGATTGCTCAAGAAAACGAAGTGAGGCGCGCCGGGGGACGGCTTCCCCAGGCGCGCCAGACTTCAGCCGAGCAGGGCAGCCTTGTTCGTCTCGAGGAACTGCTTCAGCGTCCGCGGCTTGCGGCCAGATAGTTTTTCGACGGCATCGGTCACCTCTGCAATGCGTCCGGCTCGCGTGTTGGCGTCGAAGGAGACGATGATGCGGGCGAAATCTTCGGGAACGCCGGCTGCTTTCACCCCTTCGGTCAGCGCCTCGTCCGGCAGTTGGATGACTTCCAGCGGCTTGCCGGTGACTTCGCTCACCAGAGCGGCGATCTCGCCCACGGTATGGGCCTGCGGACCGGTCAGCGTGTAGATCCTGCTCTCTTTCGTGCCGGAAGCGAGGCCGGCGGCAATGGCGGCCGCCATGTCGTCGCGCGCGCCATGGGCGATGCGTCCGTCGGCGGCCGACGTGTACCACTTGCCCGACGAAATGGCATGCGGAAGCGACATGAACAGGTTCTCCTGGTACCAGCCGTTGCGGAAGATGGTGTAGGGGATGCCGCTCGCCTTGATCGCCTGCTCGGTGCCGTAGTGATCGCCAGCGAACAGCACCGGCGAGCCGGGCTCGGGATTGGGCATGGAGGTGTAAAGCAAATGCGAAACGCCTGCCGCCTTGGCCGCCGCGACCGCGGTCTCATGCTGCTTCAGGCGCCGGCCGGTTTTGAGGTCAAGGTCGCCGGTCGAGATTATCAGCACCCGGTCGGCGCCGCTGAATGCCTTCTCGAGCGAGGCCTTGTCGTTGAAATCGGCAGCCCTGACGGTAACGCCGCGCGCCGCGAGATCCGCGAGGTTTTCGGGATTGCGCGTGGCGGCGATGATGCTTTCCGGCGCAATTTTCTGCGCTTCCAGCAAGTAATCGATGACGGCGCGGCCAAGCTGGCCCGAGGCACCGGTGACGAGGAGTGTTTCGGTCATGGGAGGTTCCTGAATTGCGCCGATTGGCAGGTGCTGTGGTAGTCTCAAAAAGAGACCAGCGCTAAAATAGGAATTGACCTCAAGCCGTAAAGAAGGCAGTTTTTCGGGAGGTAGGCACGGCGAGGGAACCACCCCGGCCGGCCGAAATTTCGACCAGCGGATGTCGCGATGGACAGCAAGATCTTCAATCTCAAAGCCAAGCTCGAGATCTATAAGGCCATGACGAACGGTGCCAATTTCGCCGATTGTCCGGTCCGCGACGTGATCCAGGGCATCAGTGGCAAATGGAGCTCGCTGCTGGTCATGGCGCTGGCCGAGAAGCCTTATCGGTTCGGCGAATTGCGACGGCTGGTTCCCGACATCTCACAGCGCATGCTGACACAAACGCTCCACGACCTGCAGCGCGATGGCTATGTTCATCGCGAAGTATTCCCGACCAAGCCGCCGAGCGTGGAATACAGCTTGACCGATCTTGGGCGCTCGATGTTCGCACCCCTGCAGATGCTGATCCAGTGGGCCGAGCTCAACCATGACGCCGTGCGCGCGGCCCGCGCAGCTTTCGATGCCCAAACTTGATGGGCGTCAAAGCGCCAGCTTGATTTGACGATACCGGTGGGAGATTGTCGCGCCGGCTTGGCTTGGGCGGGCGATGAGCAGATCCTACGACATAGCGATTGCCGGTGCCGGGCCGGCCGGACTGGCGGCAGGGCTCTATCTCAACCGGGCAGGGCACAAGGTCACCATTTTCGAGCGTTTCGACGCGCCGAAGCCCCTCGGGTCCGGCCTCATCCTGCAGCCGACCGGGCTGACCGTGCTCGCCGATCTCGGCCTGCTCGCCGAGATTCTTTCGCTTGGCAGCCGGATCGAGCGGCTGCACGGCACCGACGCCGGCAGCGGCCGCACTGTGCTCGAAGTCCGCTACGACGCGCGGCGCGGCCGCCGCTTCGGCCTCGCGGTGCACCGGGCGGCGCTGTTCGGCGTGCTCTACCGCGCTGCCTTGCGCGAAGCGATCGCCATCGAAACCAATGTCGAGGTCGAGACGCTGGAGGCGGCCGAGCGCGCGGCGCTCGTCTGCGGCAACGGCAGGCGGCTCGGCCCATTCGACCTCATCGTCGATGCCAGCGGCGCGCGCTCGAAGCTGCGGCACTATCTTGGCGATGCCGCGATGCCGCGGCCGCTCACCTATGGGGCATTCTGGGCGTCGCTCGGCTGGCGCGACGGCTTCGACGAACGCGCGCTGCTGCAGCGCTACGACAAGGCAAGCGTCATGGTCGGCGTGCTGCCGATCGGCCGGCCGGAGCCCGGCGCGGAAGACATGGCGGCGCTCTTCTGGAGCCTCAAGCCGGCCGACACCGAACAGGTGAAGGCGAAGGGGCTCGACGCCTGGAAGGCGAGGGTGATTTCGGTATGGCCTGAGTGCGAGGTTTTCACCAGTCAGATCGACAGTTTCGAGCAGCTCTCGCTCGCCCGCTATGGCCACCACACGATGACGCTGCCAGCCGGCCGACGGCTTGCCGTCATCGGCGACGCCGCGCATTCGACCAGCCCGCAACTCGGGCAAGGCGCGAACATGGCGCTGCTCGACGCGGCCGCGCTCAGCCATGCGCTGGCGCGGACGAACGGCATCGACGGCGCGCTGGAGGCCTATGCGAGCGCGCGCCGTTGGCACGTGCGCGTATTCCAGGCGCTGTCGCTGTCGCTGACGCCGTTCTACCAATCGGATTCCGCGGCCTTGCCCTTTGTCCGCGACCGCATGGTGGCGGCCTTGGCGCGAATTCCGCCAGGGCCGCAATTCCTCGCCGCCATGGTCGCCGGCACGGTGATCGACCCGTTCAGGCGGATCGGGCTTGCGGAGTTGCAATGGCCTGCCGCTGGATGATCCCAGACAGATAAGATTGCTTCGCCAGAAGGAAGGCGTGCAGCCGCCGCGGATAGTCCGGACCGACGGCTTCGGTCACCGATCGGCGTTCGCTCAAGGCCTCGCGCCAGGCCTGGACGAGCGGCTTGCCGTCAAGAATGCCGAAGTCGCCGATGCGGTCGAACGTGTCGAAATAGCGGAAGACCGGCCCGAAGACGGCGTCGACCAGCGAGAATCGATCGCCGGCGAACCACGGACCGCTTTGCCTTGCAGACAATTCTGCTTCCAGACGTGCAAACATCCCGGACAAGCCTCTGCTTTCATTGAGGAAAGCAGCTTCGTCGGCAGCTGAATAGAAACGGCCTATGGCGTTGAGGATGGCCGAGCCGAATTCGATCCAGGCGCGATGCCTGGCCCGCGCCAGCGGATCGGCCGGGTGTAAGGGATTGGCCTCTGTCTCCTCGAGGAATTCGAGGATGACGGCGGATTCGAAAATCACATCCTGCGCATTGCCGTGCCGGACGCGCAGCAGCGGCACCTTGCCAAGCGGCGAGATCGCCTTGAACCAGTCGGGTTTGTTGGAGAGGTCGACATAGACCCGCTCGAACGGCACGCCTTTTTCGGCAAGCGAAATCGCCGCGCGCTGGACGTAGGGGCACAAATGATGGCTGACGAGGGTGAGCCTTGCGGTCATCTCACTCTCCCCAGACATAGTTCAGCGCGCCATCCTCGACGCGGGTCGACAGGAACATCAGGCGCGAGCCCTTCGGCGCCGGGCCTTCCAGGCGCTCGCCGTTTTCCATGTCGAACTTCGCGCCATGCCACTGGCAGACGAAAGCGCCGTCCTTGCAGTCCAGCGGCCCGCCGAAATGCAGGCAGATATTGGCCGCGGCGCGGATGCGCTCGCCGCTGCGCCAGACATGGACCTCGCGGCCGAAGAAAGGCGCGATCAGGCTGCCGGTTTGAGGAATGTCGGCGATCTTGCAGATTTCATGTCTCATCGGTTCTCTCCATATAAATGCATTTGCATCTATATAGATGCGTTTGCATCGATCGTCAAGCTTGATGCAATTGCATCTATCGCTTAAGCTGGACCGATGACGAAAACATCACCATCACCCGAAGCCGTCATCGCCTGGGCGCGCCTGATGCGCGTCTCGCGCCAACTGGTCGAAAGGACCGAGGGTGCACTGAAAGCCGGCGGGCTGCCGCCGCTCGCCTGGTACGACGTGCTGCACGAGCTTGCCGAAGCGGGCGAGGGTGGGCTCAGGCCGTTCGAACTGATCGATCGCGTGCTGTTGGCGCAGTATGGCGTCTCACGGCTGCTGTCCCGGCTCGAGGCGGATGGGCTGGTCGAAAAGCTGCCCGTCTCAGACGACGGCCGGGGCCAGACCGTGCGCATCACGCCAAGCGGTCGGGACATGCGCCGCCGCATCTGGACCGTCTATGGCGCTTCGATCGCGGAACTGATCGGCGACAGGCTTTCCGCCAAGGAGCTGGGGATGCTTGCCGGGTTGCTCGGGCGGCTGCGCGATCCGCCGGTCGCGGACTGAAATCCATGAGCCGACGAGCTTTCAGGGCAGGCGCAAGGCCCATAGAAATGCGATCGTCGCCAGCGCGCCCAGCGCGACACGGACCAGATGCATCTTGCCCCACCTGACGATCAATGACCTCGCCTGAGAATTGGGGGCCCCGACATCCATCGCCTCCAGCATCCGGTTCGTCGGCATCATCACCAGCAGCGTCCATGGCCAAGGCAGAATGATGAAGAGCGCACCGGCAAGATGGGCTGACGCGCCGGTCAGCCACCAGGCGATCAGGCCGAGAATGCAGGCTACCATGGCAATAGAGGCCTGCATGGCGGCCCCGCGCTTATAAGAGGGCTGCCATTCGCGCAGCAGCGCCTGGTCATCGAGGCCAAGCCGCGCCGGCTGCTCCGCGACGCTGACATAGACAGCGGCGCCGGTGAAGGCGGCGGCTACGGCCAGGGCGAGCAGGCCGACCAGCATCTTATCCCTCCGGCAAGGAAATGGAAAATAGGGCTTGCATGCCTTCGGGCAATACGGCATAGAAACCGAACCGTAACGTACGGTACGCATCGGTCTTGTCAACGTATCCGAGGGCAAACGTGTTGCACAGCGTGCAGGATATCGACAACAGCGAAGCGCTCACCGAGCGCCAGCAGGCCGTTCTGGATGCGGCACTTCGCCTTTTGGTCGAAGAGGGCGACAACCTGACCATGACGGCGGTGGCGCGGCGGGCAAGCTGTTCCAAGGAAACGCTCTACAAATGGTTCGGCGATCGCGATGGCCTGCTCAACGCCACGGTGCAATGGCAGGCGTCCAAGGTGCGTGTCGCGGCCGTCGACCGTGAGAGACTGGATATCGGTTCGCTCACGGCGAGCCTGGAGCGCTTCGCTTCAGATTGGCTGAAGGTTATCTCCAGCGACACTTCGATCGCGCTGAACCGTGTGGCAGTCAGCCATGCCGGTTCCGGCAAGGACGATCTCGGCGCGATCGTGCTGCAGAATGGCCGCTTCGCTCTTGCCAAGCGCCTGAAGCCGGTGCTTGAAGCCGGTCTGCAGGCCGGGCTGCTCGATTTCGAGGACGCCGAGACGGCGTTCAGAACCTTTTTCGGTCTGGTCGGCCGCGACGTGCAGATACGTCTGCTGCTCGGCGACCGGGTGGAATTGACTGGGGCGACGATCGGCGGCGATGCCGCGCGCGCGACGCAACAGTTTCTCGCTCTCTTCGGAGCAAAAACCGGGCCACTGGCCCTCTGATCTTCAAAACGGGAAGGAACACCAAATGCGTGTCTATTACGATCGTGACGCCGATCTCAATCTGATCAAGGGCAAGAAGGTCGCCATTATCGGCTATGGCAGCCAGGGCCGGGCGCATGCGCTCAACCTCAAGGATTCCGGCGTCAAGGAAATCGCCATCGGTCTCAAGGCCGGCTCGGCGACCGCCAAGAAAGTCGAGGCCGACGGCCTCAAGGTGATGAGCGTGGCGGACGCCGCCAAGTGGGCCGACCTGATGATGATGGCGACGCCCGACGAATTGCAGGCCGACATCTACAAATCGGAGATCGCTCCGAACATCCGCGACGGTGCGGCGATCGCCTTCGCGCACGGCCTCAACGTGCATTTCGGCCTGATCGAGCCGAAGGCCTCGGTCGACGTCGTGATGATCGCGCCGAAGGGCCCGGGCCACACCGTGCGCGGCGAATACCAGAAGGGCGGCGGCGTGCCATGCCTTGTCGCCGTCAACCAGGACGCTTCGGGCAACGCGCTCGATCTCGCGCTCTCCTACGCCTGCGGCGTCGGCGGCGGCCGTTCCGGCATCATCGAGACCAATTTCCGCGAGGAATGCGAGACCGACCTGTTCGGCGAGCAGGTGGTGCTGTGCGGCGGTCTGGTCGAACTGATCCGCGCCGGTTTCGAGACGCTGGTGGAAGCCGGCTACGCGCCGGAAATGGCCTAT
Source organism: Mesorhizobium sp. B3-1-9 (assembly GCF_006439595.1). Taxonomy (NCBI): domain Bacteria; kingdom Pseudomonadati; phylum Pseudomonadota; class Alphaproteobacteria; order Hyphomicrobiales; family Phyllobacteriaceae; genus Mesorhizobium; species Mesorhizobium sp. B3-1-9. Next base: position 223,951 of record NZ_VFTJ01000005.1, on the reverse strand, counting down.
TTCGAGTGCCTGCACGAGGTGAAGCTGATCGTCGACCTGATCTATGAAGGCGGCATCGCCAACATGAACTACTCGATCTCGAACACCGCCGAATGGGGCGAGTACGTCTCAGGCCCGCGCATCATCACCGCCGACACCAAGGCCGAGATGAAGCGCGTGCTGAAGGACATCCAGACCGGCAAGTTCACCTCGGAATGGATGCAGGAATACCGCGCCGGCATGTCGCGCTTCAAGGGCATCCGTCGCAACAACGACAGCCACCAGATCGAGGAAGTCGGCGCTAAGCTGCGCGCGATGATGCCGTGGATTTCCAAGAACAAGCTGGTCGACAAGGCCAAGAACTAAGAGGCCTGCGCCAATTCCACCCTGCCGGCTACCGGCAGGGCGAATTGTCGTCAGGCTTCCGGTTGCTGCAGCGTCAAGCCGGCGGAGAAATCCGCCGGCTTTTTATTCCGCGAAGTGGACGCGATTTCAGCCGTAGTGCCAGTGCGGCTTGGGCTCGGTGTCGGTGAACTCGACGCCGATGCGATCCTCGCGGCGCCAGCGCACCACTGCCTTGTAGCCGATGCCGTTGACCGGCACATAAAGCAGGAATTCGTCCGGCACGCGCGCATCGATGGGCACTTTCAGCTCGGCGCCGTTCGCATGCATGTTGCGCACCGTGCACCTTACCTCGGAATTGTTGATGCCGGTCAGGATCGCCGCGCCTTTCAGCACGCGGTGCCTGTGTTGGTTTCTGTGTTCGTTTTCGGCCATGGCGGGCACGTCCTGCAACCTGGTCCTGCGAGTCGTCGTGTCGGGGGAGATCGGCATGAATGGATAGAAGCCGCCAATGAATTTAGCGTTATCGCCCGTCGTAGCCACCCGTCGTAGCCACAGGTTGCGCCAAAATAAAACGGCGCCCGCGATGGGCGCCGTTTCATCATTCCTGCCGACGAGCTCAGATATAGGGCGAGCGGCACTGCCGGCGCGGACCGTAGTTGGGCTGGAACGTATTGTCCCAGGCGCGATACGACCGGTAGCGGTCGTAGCACCAGCGGACATGCGCGCTGGACAGCCGCCCGGTCCGGTAAATGCGCCGCGGCTGAGCGTAACGCGGATAGGGATCGTAATAGTAGGGATCGTAGTAGTTGCCGTAGGCCATGCTGCCCAAGCCCAGGCCGAGGCCCAGCCCAAGGATCGCCGCGTCGCCGCCGCGGAAATGCCGGCGGTGGTGGTGCCGCCAGCGCCAATCGCCGCCGCCGTCCCAGTTGCGCGAGAAATGTCGATTGCCGCCGCGCCACCTGAAGTCGCCGCCGCGGTTACGCCAACGCCAATCCTGGAAGTTGCCGCCGTTGTTGTTGCCGGCCCAGCCGTCGCGCACGGGAATGATGTTTGGCGCGGCGGTGTTCGTCGCGACGCCGAGATCGGGTTGCAGGATCGGTCCGGCGACCGAGGGCGCCGTCACGCCGGTAACGAGGCCCAGGACCAGAAGCCCGGATCTCAGGGAAGAAAAAAGCGGTTTCATTTCACTCTCCAAGGAGTAAAGGCCCCACGCCCAGCACACCCCGGGGAAAGGCCTATTGTTGGAACTTTCCGTCTGAACGGAGGATGAACGGAAAGGTTCCATCAACCATGACGAGTATCGGCCTGGCCCTTGTTTTCGCCCTCGCTTGCAGGCAAAGGTCGCGGCCATGTCGCTGCGCCTCGCCACCTTCAATGTCGAGAACCTGATGAACAGGTTCGATTTCTCGGGCTACCGCAACCAGCTCAATGAAGACCGCACGCTGGCGCTGTTCGACATCCGGAGCGAGGCCGAATACCGCATCCTCGAGCAGGCCCGCGCGATCGCCCAGTCCGACGACACCCGCCAGTTGACGGCGCTCGCCATCGCGGCCACCCGCGCGGACGTCATCTGCATGCAGGAGGTCGACAATATCGAGGCGCTGAAGGCCTTCGAATACGGCTATCTGTTCAAGATGGTCGGGCGGGGGTACCGGCAGAAATACACCACCGCCGGCAACGATACGCGCGGCATCGATGTCGCCGTGATGATGCGCAACGAAACCGCGCAGGGGCAGCCGATCGAATTCTCGCGCATGACCAGCCACGCCTATGTCACTTTCGAGCAGTTCGGGCTGTTCACGCCGGAGCTCGCCGGGCTCGGCTATCTCGCCAATGAGCGTATCTTTCGCCGCGACTGCCTGGAGATCGACCTGCGGGTCGGCGGCGCGCCGTTGACGCTCTATCTCGTGCATTTCAAATCAATGGGCCCGCCGCGCAACGGGCTGGACGGCCGCGAGGCGTCGATGCCGCTGCGCATCGCCGAGGCGCAGGCGGTGCGCCGTATCATCGAGGAGCGTTTCGGCAAGGACCATGCCGCCGACAAGCGCTGGGTGGTCTGCGGCGACCTGAACGACTACCGGCAACGCGTGAAGGTCGACGGCGACGCCATCGATGGCTACCGTTTCGAGGTTGTCGACGAAGCCCGGTCCTCGATCGACGTGCTTACCGCCGGCGGCTTTTGCGAGAATGTCGTCGAACGGCGGCCGGAGATGGACCGCTGGAGCTTCTACCACACGCGCGGCCCGGAGGAGCGGCATCTCTGCCAGCTCGATTATATCCTGCTGTCGAAGGCGCTTGCCGCGAAGAACGCCACCGCCGTTCCCGACATCATCCGCAACGGCCAGCCCTGGCGCACCATCTTTCCGCCCGGACAGGAGGTCGAGCGTTTCCCGCGCGCCGGCTGGGACAGGCCGAAAGCGTCGGACCATTGCCCGGTGGCGATCACACTGGACATGGCGTGACCGTCTTGAGTTTCGACCTGCCGCGCAATGTCATCTTGCCCGTCGATGCGGTCGACGTCCGTCTCGATACCGGCCCGCATCCCTTCGCGCTGAGTAATGCGGCGGCGATCGCCGAGAACTGGCGGCAGGAAACAGCGGCCAATCCGGCGCTGTTCGACGGCACCGTGGTGCTGCTTTCCGAACTTGCTTACCGAGGCGGGCGCCTCGTCGGCCGCTGCCATGCGGTCAACTACTCGACCTTCCTGCTGTGGCGCAAGCGGCGCGAAATTTCCGGCGCCGAGCATGCCTATGCGCATGCCATGCTGGTCGCCGGCGACAACGCGCTGGTGGCGATCCGCATGGGGCCGCACACCGTCAATGCCGGCCGCGTCTATTTCGCCGCCGGCTCCTTCGAGCCGATCGATTTCCGCGACGGGCTGGTCGATGTCGACTTCAACATGATCCGCGAGGTGCGGGAAGAGACCGGGCTCGACCTGTCGGAGGCCGAGCGTGGACGGCACTATCACGCGCTCTCGACGCCGAGCGGCACGGTGATCTTTCGCCGTTACCGGGTCGCCGAGCCCGCCGACGAGCTGGCACGGCGCATTACGGCCTTCGTCGCCACCGAGACGGACCCGGAGATCGAGGGGCCGGTGATCATCCGCCACGCCGGCGATCTGCCCGACGGGTTGATGCCGCATATGAAGCCGCTGATCGAGTGGCATTTCGCCGGCCACGACTAACCACGCTGGACGTCCGGACGTCAGCAGTCGCTGTGATCTGGCTATTCGTGCCGCAGCGCGTCGATCGGATCGAGGCGGGCGCCGCGCAGCGCCGGGAAGAAGCCGAACACCATGCCGATCAGCGCCGAAAAGCCGACGGCGAGCAGGATGACGGCGGGGCTCGGCGCGAAAGGTATCGTCAACGCCATCGAGGCGAGGCCGGCCAGCGACAGCCCGATCAGGATGCCGATGATGCCGCCAAAGAGCGACAGCACCGTCGCCTCGACCAGGAACTGGATGAGGATGTGCTTCTCATGGGCGCCGATCGCCAGCCTGATGCCGATCTCGCGCGTGCGTTCGGTGACCGAGACCAGCATGATGTTCATGATGCCGATGCCGCCGACCAGGAGGCTGACGCCGGCGACGGCGCCCAGCATGCCGGTCATGGTGGTGGTGGCGCTGGTCATCGCATCGGCGATCTGGGTCATGTCGCGGATGGCGAAATCGGAATCGCGGTCCGGCGTGATGCGGCGCGTGTCGCGCAAGATGTCCTCGACGCGCGGCTGCAGCTCGGTGGTCGGCGTGCGGTCGTCGGCGGCGATATAGATGTTGTCGATGTCGTCGCGGTTGCCGGCGATGCGCCGCTGATAGGCGTGCAGCGGCATCAGCACGACATTGTCCTGGTCCTGGCCGAAGCCGGTATAGCCCTTGGGCTCGAGCAGGCCGATGATCTTGCAGGAGGTGCGGTTGACGCGGATGATCTCGCCCTCCGGATCGCCGGCGCCGAAGAATTGCTGGCGCACGGTTTCGCCGATCAGGCAAACGCCGGCGCCGGCGCGCGTTTCGGAATCGCTGAACGGCCGTCCCGACACCAGTTTCCAGTCGCGGGCGTCGAGATAGGCGCTGTCGGTGCCGGTGACGCCCGAGGTCAGGCTTTCGGTGCCGAAGATGACGCGGACCTGCTTTTGCGAAGCAGGCGAAATCGCGCGCGCGCCGCTCAGATGCGCAACGAGCGCGATGACATCCTTTTCGGCCAGCGGTCGCACCGCCTGGTCGAGACCTCCCGGTCCGCCCGGTCCCGCGGGCCGGCCGGCGCGAACGACGAGAAGATTGCTGCCTAGCTTGGAAATGTCGGCCTTGACCTTCTCGGTGGTGCCGGAGCCGATGGTGAGCATGGCGATGACGGCCGCGACGCCGATGACGATACCAAGCAGCGTCAGGAACGAGCGCAATACGTTGCGGCGGATCGAGCGCAGCGAGAGGCGGACGGTCTCCCAGATCATGCCGCTTCCTCCGCTTTCAAGGTATCGGAGGCGACATGGCCGTCGAGGAAGCGGATGGTGCGGCCGGCATAGTCCGCGACGTCGGCCTCATGCGTGACCATGACGATCGAGAGCCCGAGCTCGGCGTTGAGCCTGGTCAGCAACTCCATGATCTCGTGCGTGCGCGCGGTGTCGAGATTGCCGGTGGGCTCGTCGGCGACGAGCAGCGTCGGCCTGGTGACGATGGCGCGGGCGATCGCCACGCGCTGCTGCTGGCCGCCCGAAAGCTCGGCCGGGGTGTGGTGCTCGCGCCCGACAAGCCCGACCTCGGCCAGCGCCTGCATTGCAAGGTCGCGGCGCTCGCGCGCGGCGACGCCGCGATAGATCAGCGGCAGCTCGACATTTTCCGCGGCGGTCGTGCGCGGCAGCAGATTGTAGCCCTGGAAGACGAAGCCGACATAGAGGTTGCGCAAAAGCGCGCGACGGTTGCGGTCGAGGCGGCCCGCGTCGACGCCCATGAAGGAGTAAGTTCCGGCCGTCGGCGTGTCGAGGCAGCCGATGATGTTCATCGCCGTCGATTTGCCCGAGCCGGAGGGGCCCATGATGGCGACGAATTCACCTCTGCGGATGGCGAGATCGACGCCGGCCAGCGCATGCACGCGGGCTTCGCCCTCGCCATAGCTTTTCCAGACCTTGTCGAAAGTGATGAGCAGGGGAGCCGACATGTCGTCAGCTCCGCTGCTGCACGCCGGTGATGACTTGCGCGCCCTCGTCGAGGCCGGACGTGATCTCGGTCAACTCGCCGTCGCTCGAGCCGATCTTGACGTTGACGGGGTGCGGCCGGCCGTTCTCCAGCACGTAAAGCGTGCGCGACCCGTCGGTCGGTGCTTTCGTTGCTTCGCGCTGCCGGTTGGGACGGCCCATGCGGCCGGTGAACAGGTCGCTGAAGCTCCAGCCGCGGGCCTGCTGTTGCAGCGGACGATAGCGGAAGGCGGTCGAGGGGACGGTAAGCACGCCCTTGGCCTGCCGGGTCACGACCGATACCGTGGCCGTCATGCCGGGCCGCAAGAGAAGCTCGCCATTGTCGACTTCGAGGCGCGCATTGTAGGTCACGACGCCGTCGGTGGTGACCGAGGCGTAGGAGATATCGCGGATCTCGGCATCGAAGGGCCGGTCCGGGAAAGCGTCGACGGTAAAACGGGCATGCTGGCCGGGCTTAACCTGGCCGATATCGGCCTCGTCGACCGCGGCCTGCAATTCCATGTTGCGAAGGTCGGCGGCGATGACGAAGAGCACCGGCGCCTGCAGCGAGGACGCGACCGTCTGGCCGGGATCGACCGAGCGCGTCAGCACGATGCCGTCGATCGGCGCATAGATGGTGCTCTTGGCGAGATCGGTCTGCTGTGCCTTGAGGTCGGCCTGGGCAATGGCGAGATTGGCTTCGGCGCTGTCGAGCGCCGCCTTGGAACGATCGCGCGTCGCGGTCGCCGCTTCGAGCGACTGGTCCGTCGCCATGCCGCGCTTGGTCAGCGCGTTCGCGCGCACAACCGCGTTCTCGTTCTCCTGCAAGGTGACCTTGGCGTCCTCGACGGCGGCGGCCGCAGCCTTGGCGGAGGCAGTGGCGCGCTCGATCTGGACCTCCAGCTTGGCGGTGTCGAGCGTCGCCAGCACGTCGCCCTTCTTGACCTGCTGGTTTTCATTGGCCGCGACCGAGCGGACGATGCCGGAAAGCTCGCTGGAGATGTCGACCTGGGTCAGCGGCTGCAGGGTGCCGGTGGCCGATACCTCGACGGTGAGGTCGGTGATCGCCGCAGGCACGGCGGTGTATTCAATCCTGGGGGGTGCGGCGGCATACCATCGATAGACGGCAATACCGGCCGCGACGATCGCTATCGCCAGCAGCGCGTAGAGCCAGAAGCGGCGTCGCTTGCGGCTTACGCCCTTGCGGTCGAGCCCGAGCGCGGCCTCTATGGAAGTACCGGATTCCGCGTTTGGCGGATTGACAATCTGGTCCACCCCGGACCCCTATGCTGAAAATCGATGTCCCTATCCGTGCACAGATCAGGCCTTAAGGTTCGAATTTCAAATTAAATTTCCCTCATGTTGGGATTGAGGCAGAAATTCGAGGCGAGGTGAAAGGTTTTCTCCATGGCGCGCAGTTACTTGCTTTACGATGTGTTTACCACCGAAAGGCTGGCCGGAAATCCGCTTGCCGTGGTGCTCGACAGCGATGGGCTCGACACTGCCGGCATGCAGGCGATCGCGCGCGAATTCAATCTTTCCGAGACGGTGTTCGTGCTGCCTGCCGACAATCCAAAGCACCGCAACCGTATCCGCATCTTCACGCCCGACTACGAAATGCCTTTCGCCGGGCATCCGACGGTCGGCTCGGCGATCGCGCTTGCGGAACTCGCCGGGGAGGCGGCCGGCATCTTCGTGCTGGAGGAGAATATCGGGCCGGTGCGTTGCGCGGTGAGCAAGCACGACGGCTCGACCTTCGCCGAGTTCGACCTGGCGAAACTGCCGGAACCGCTGGAGCTCAAGGCCGACCCGGAAGCAATCGGCGCGGCGCTCGGCCTTGCTCCGCACGAGATCGGCTTCGAGAATCACCGCGTCGCCTTCTGGTCTGCCGGCGTGCCTTACGTGACCATTCCGGTCGCGGACCTTGAAGCGGCAGCCAAGATCAGGCTCGACAACCAGGCGTGGTCGGAACTTGCGCCGCGCAAGAGCGACTGGGCCTTCGCCAGCCCCTATGTCTACTGCCGCGAGCGGGTCCACCACGACAGCGCCTTCCATGTGCGCATGATCGTGCCCGGCACGCCTTCCTACGAGGATCCGGCCACGGGTTCGGCCGCGGCGGCCTTTGCCGGCGCCATCATGCATTTCGACGCCCCGACCGACGGCATCTCGCAGCTCTGGATCGAGCAGGGGCTGGAAATGGGCCGGCCGTCGCGCATCCGCCTCGAGCTCAATGTCGATGGCGGGAAACTGGCCTCCGCGCGCATCGGCGGCCATGCGATCAAGATGGCTGAAGGCAAGCTGTTCGTCTGACGCCTGCGGCCTTTTTTGAGCTGGTATGATCTTTTCCGAAAACCGGAATCCACTTTTCGGGTTCATGCCATGTCGATTTGTCGGGAAATGATCCGGCAGGGCTAGACATCACCGAAAGCGGCGGCTATATGCGCCGCCGACGCTGGTTTTCCAGCGGTGTGGGTGTGTAGCTCAGTTGGTAGAGCAGCTGACTCTTAATCAGCGGGTCCACAGTTCGATCCTGTGCACACCCACCATCTAGTCTCTTGTTTTTGCTAGTATTTTACGCCTGCGGAAAACTCCTCTTTTCCGGGTCTTAGCTGGTCGCTGCTCGGAGGCATGGGTGGGGTTGCTTCGGCCAGTCCTGTGATCACGGCCGCTCCCGCAAAATCGCCGGCGAAGGCAGCGTCAGGCTCGAGCCGGAGATAAAGACGGGCAAAGGCACCGCCACACTGGAGTCTGCGCCGTGGGTATGGACGCTTCCGCTCGTGCGCAATATGGATGGGGACGTGGCCTGTCGCGGCGCTCACATTTTTCGCTGCGTCGCGAAGGCAGACGACGAGACGTTCGTTCAATGATGCTGCGCCGGGCGAGTTGGCCTTTCGATTGAAGCCGCCCTGCAAAGTGTCGATTTCAGGGGAACTGGTCATGACCGACAACAAGCCGGGCGCAGACGTCACCAAGGATTGGCAAGCAACGCAGGGCCAAAAGTCCGCCGCGACGCGCCTCCGCCTTTTCGCCGCGCTCTCGTGGATTATCGCCATTGGCGGCGAGATTGCCGGGATCGTCTTGTTTTACCAGCGCAAGTTCGACCAAGGGAATCTGCCGCTGTTGATCGGCATTCTGGTCGGAATCGCGATTTTCGCAATCGCCGGTAACTTGCTGTGGAAGGCAGCCAACCGGCACGACCCGGCCCGGGCATCCGACACGGCCAGGTTCTTCTTCCAAAACCAGCTCGGCGCGATCATCACGCTGATTGCCTTCCTCCCGTTGATCTTCCTTATCCTCACCGACAAGAACATGGATCCGCAGACCAAGAAGGTAGCCGGCGGAGTAGGTGCCGCGCTGGCCGTGCTTGCGACTGTAATGGGCGTCAGCTTCAAGCCCCCGTCGGTCGAGCAGTACACCCAGGACATGAACACCTGCGCGGCCCAGATCAGGGCGGGACAACCGACCACGGCCTGTTCGCCCGAAGTCGCCGCCCAGGCTCAGGAGATCGCCACGGACACCTCTGCGGTGACGGCGGCGACGAAGGACGCGAGTCACCCTGCCGGTCAGGATGTCGTGTACTGGATCGCACCGGAAAACGGAGCCGCGAAGTCCTCCGAACCGCATGTTTTCCATCTCTGCGCCGCGGTGAGTCCGTTGAAGGACAAGACCGTGAACAGCGGCTCCGTGACGGAGGCCTATGCGCAGAACGCCATCCGCATCACGAAGCAGATCGAGATGGAACAGAAGCAATGCGGGTTCGCCGCCTCGCAATGAACCTGCCCGCGATCGCCTCGAAGACGGACTGGGGCGTTTCACCGTTTCACGGAAACGGCGAAACGCCCTATCTCTCCGGCTTAGCTGGAGCAATTCCGCTCACACTTTTGCTGGGATCGCTCTGACCGGTAGGCCGTCAGCGATCGGAAGAAACAATGCTTCACCGGCGCTTCGGGTGCATCGCACGCAATCCGGGGTGTCGTCTACTTCTCCGAAACGCCGGCCTCGGCGAAGCTCGCCATCTTCGTGTGGCATTCCAAAGCGGAACGGATGATGTTGACGGCAAGGCAGGCGCCGGAGCCTTCGCCGAGCCGCATGCCGAGATCGAGCAGCGGCGGTAGGCCGAGCGCTTCGAGCAGGCGGCGGTGGCCGGCTTCGGACGAGACGTGGGCGGCGATGGTGTGGGCGAGGCCGGTCGGGTGCAGCCTTGCCAATGGTGCGACCGCGGCGGTGCACACAAAACCATCGAGCAGCACCGGCACGTTGTTCCTGCGCGCGGCGAGCGTGGCGCCGAAGATCGCCGCCAGCTCGCGTCCGCCAAGGGCGGCAGCGATCTTCAGCGGGTCGGAGAGCGAATCGGCATGACGCTTGAGGCCAGCCTCGATGGCCACGACCTTGCGCTGCAGGCCGGCGTCGTCGACGCCGGTGCCGCGGCCGGTCCATTTCTCGGCGCCGCCGCCGAAGAGGGCGGTGGAGATCGCCGCCGCCGGCGTCGTGTTGCCGATGCCCATCTCGCCGAAACAGACGAGATCGAGGTCCTTGGTCACGGCGTCATAGCCGGCCGAGACGGCGGCGAGGAACGCCTGCTCGTCCATCGCCGGAATCTGCGTGAAGTCGCCGGTCGGATGCTCGAGATCGAGCGGGATGACGTCCAGCTTGGCGCCGGCAATGCGGGCAAGCTGGTTGATGGCCGCACCGCCGCCGGCGAAATTCGCCACCATCTGTATCGTGACTTCCGAAGGATAGGCCGAGACGCCTTGCGCGGTGACGCCGTGATTGCCGGCGAAGACGAAGACTTTCACCGCATCGAGCTTCGGCATGTCGCGGCCCTGCCAGCGGCCGAGCCAGGCGGCGATGGTTTCCAGCCGGCCGAGGCTGCCCGGCGGCTTGGTCAGCGTGTCCTGGCGGCGGGCAACGGCGCCGGCGGCCGCGTCGCTGCCGACGGGAAGATCGAGGCAAGCGGCGCGAAGGTCTTCGAGCGATTTGAAGGACGTTGTTTGGGGGGACATGGGGGCAAGGTCTCCGAAAGAGAATCAGGAAAGGCAAACGGATGCGACGAGCAGCACCGCGATCTCGCCGAGCTGCTGCAGCGCGCCGATCGTGTCGCCGGTCTGGCCGCCGATCTGGCTGAGGCAAAGCGCGCGGAAGGCCATGAAGATCAGGCCGAGCAGGATGAGTGCTGCTATCGCGCCACCAAGGCCGAGCGCCAGCAGCGCCACCGCGCCGAGCGCCGCGCCGACGATGGCGGTCTCGGTCGTGACAGAGCCGGCATTGGCGGACAGACCGTCGGCTCGGGCCGGCGGCAGTAGATACATGAAGGCGCCGAATAGGCCGCGCGAGGCCGCATGCGCGGCAAGCAGCGCCAGGACGACGTGGCCGGGACCGGTCAGCTCGGACAGCGCGCTCCAGCGGATGAGCAGCGAGACACCGAGCGCCGCCGCGCCATAGGCGCCGATGCGGCTGTCGCGCATGATCTCCAGTTTCCTGTCGCGTGTTCGGCCACCGCCGAAGCCGTCGGCGATGTCGGAAAGCCCGTCCTCATGCAGGCAGCCGGTGACGAGCATCGTCGCGGCGAGCGTGAGCGCGGTGGCCGGCCCGGTGGCGAGGCCGAGAACTGTGGCGATGGCGTAGACCAGCGCGCCGATGATCGCCACCGCGAGACCGGCGAAGGGCGCCGCCCAAATCGCGTCGGCAAGGCTGCGGCCGCCGAAATCGCTCGATGGCAATCTCAGCCGGGTGAAGAAGACGAGGCTGAGGCCGATATCGTCGAGCAATTGCTTCGGTGCGGAAGGACCGCTCATGCGCCCCTCGCTATGGCATGGAAGAAGGTGCCGCTGACATGGCCGCGCCGGTAGCCGGAGGCGCCGAGCGGATTGCCCTGGCCATCGGCAAGGTCAGCCAGCGGCTCGTCATTGCCCGTGGCGGTCATCTGCGCATAGTGGAATTCATGGCCGCGGATCAGCGTGCCCTCCGGCCCCAACGGGCAGGTGGCGCGCAGCCGCGCCTCGCGATAGCCAAGGTTCATCTTGCGCCTGGCGAAGCTGGTCGAATGGCCAAGCAGGCCGAGCATTTTGTGGCTCTCGCCGTCCGCATCTTCCAGAACTTCGCCCAGCACCATGAAGCCGCCGCACTCGCCGTGAACAGGCTTCGTTGCCGCGAAGCGCGCCATTCCCGTCCGGAAGTTCGTCGCGGCCGCGAGCTTGCCGGCATGCAGCTCGGGATAGCCGCCGGGCAGCCAGCAGACCTCGCAATCTTCCCTCGGCTTCTCGTCGGCGAGCGGCGAGAAGGGCGCGATCTCGGCGCCGGCCTTGCGCCAATGCGCGGCGACATGCGGATAAAGGAAAGTGAAGGCGGCGTCCTCGGCCAGCGCGATGCGCTGCGCTGGCGGCTGCAAGGCATCGGCGAAGTCGCCGGCTGCCGGCTCCAGCGGGGTCGCCAGCGCCAAGATGGCGTCGATGTCGAGCGACTTTTCGACCATGTCGGCCAGCCGGTCGAGATGCGCCATCAGGTTCTCGTATTCGCCGGCCTGGACGAGGCCGAGATGCCGCTCCGGCAGGTTGAGCGTCGGATCGCGCAGGATGGCGCCGACCACGGGCAGGCCGATCGCCTCGATGGCGTCGCCCGACAGCCGCCGGTGGCGTTCGCTGCCGAGCCGGTTGAGCACGACGCCGGCCATGCGCACATCGGGATCGTAGGTGGCAAAACCCTTGGCCACCGCCGCCGCCGTGGTCGATTGCCCGGAAACGTCGAGCACCAGCAGCACAGGCAAGCCGTAGAGCCGGGCGAGATCGGCGGCCGAGCCGGAGCGGCCCTCCGGCGCGGGGATGCCGTCGAACAGGCCCATTGCGCTTTCGAGGATGACGTATTCGGCATCATCGGCGGCTTGGCCGGCCAGCGCGTTGAGCAGGGCAGGCGGCATCGCCCAGCTGTCGAGATTGACGCCGGACAAGCCTGTGGCGGCGGTGTGGAAGCCGGGATCGATATAGTCCGGTCCGGACTTCGCGCCGCGCACTTTCAGGCCGCGCCGGGCGAGCGAGCGCAGCAGGCCGATGGTGACGCTGGTCTTGCCCGAGCCGGAGCGCGGCGCGCCGATGATGATCGCGCGCGCCGTCATGTGCCGCCCGTCAGTGCTGCGCGCATGGCGACGATGCCGCCGACCACGATCAGCGCCGGGGAAGCGAGCCCGGCGGCCGCGGCTTCGTCCGCGATGGTTGCGAGCGTGGCGACGACGGTGCGTTCCTGCGGTGTCGTCGCGGCGACGATCACAGCCGCGGGTGTCGATGGCGCGAGGCCGCCGCTGAGCAGCTTTGCCGCGATGACCGGCAGATTGGCCATGCCCATATAGACGACGACCGGCTGTCCGGTGCGGGCGATCGCCGCCCAGTCGATGTCGTCATCTGTGCCGGCCGCATGGCCTGTAGCCAGGATAACGGCCTTGTTGATGCCGCGCATGGTGGTCGGAATGCCGGTGGCTGCCAATGCGCTGAGACCGGAGGTCAGGCCGGAAAGCACCCGGAACGGAATGGTTTCGCTCGCGAGCGCCAAGGCCTCTTCGCCGCCGCGGCCGAAAATATAAGGGTCGCCGCCCTTGAGCCGCACGACACGGCGGCCTTCGCGCGCCAACCGTACCAGCAGGGCGTTGATGTCGTCCTGCTTCATCGAGGGCTGACCACCGCGTTTTCCAGCGTAGAAAAGCTCGGCGCCTTGAGCGACCGCCACGACATCGGGCGAGACCAGCGCGTCATAAACCAGCGCGTCGCATTGCCCGAGCGCCGCCAGCACCTCCAGCGTCAGGCAGCCGGGATCGCCGGGGCCGGCGCCGGCCAGCCAGACATGGCCGGGCTCAAGCTCGCGCGGCTTGAAGTTCAGGCGCGCAAGCGCCTGTTCCACCGTTGCCCGTCCGTTCGTATTGGCGCTGCCGTTCACAATCCGTCCCGTCCGCGAAAACGCCGCTGGTAATGGGCGTCGTACAATGAGCTTTCGCCGAAATCCTGCGCTGCAAGCGCGCTGCCGACGAAGATGATTGCCGTGCGCTCCATCGGGTTTTCCGCCAATTGCGCTTCGATAGTGCCCAGTGTGCCGGTCAATATGCGCTCGTCCGGCCAGGAAGCGCGGAAGACGACCGCGACCGGACATTCGGCGCCGTAAAGCGGCGTGAGATCTGCGACGATGCGATCGATGGCATGAATGGCAAGGTGAATGGCAAGCGTGGCTCCGGTGCGGCCGAAGCCGGCCAGCGTCTCGCCTGGCGGCATTTTCGAGGCGCGGCCGGAAACGCGGGTCAGCACCAGGCTCTGCGCCAGTTCTGGAATGGTGAGCTCGCGGCGCAGCGCGGCCGCGGCTGCCGCGAAGGAAGGCACGCCTGGAGTCAGCGTATAAGGGATTCCGTGTTTTTCCAGTCGCCTTATCTGTTCGGCCACCGCGCTCCAAACGGAGAGGTCGCCGGAATGCAGGCGCGCTACATCCTGGCCGGCCTTATGCGCGGCGACATATTCGGCCTCGATCTCGTCGAGCGACATCGGCGCGGTGTCAATCAATTTGGTGCCAGGCGCACAATGCTCGAGCAATTCGGGCGCGACGATCGAGCCGGCATGGAGGCAGACCGGGCAACTGGCCAGGAGCCGCGCGCCGCGCAGCGTGATGAGATCCGCCGCACCTGGACCGGCGCCGATGAAATGGACGGTCATGCGGTACCTCCGCCAAGAGCGATAGCGCAGGTCACAGGACCGAGCACGATGCGCGGTCCAAGCAGTTTCGCACCTTTTCCGGCCGCGGCCAGAGCCGAGGCTTCCGAAACCGAAGGCGTGCCAGCCTGGGCCTGCGACGCTTCGGACCGACTGACCGTGCCGGACGAGACGGATTGCAGCGCAGCGTCGGACATGATGAGCACGGGGAGGTTGAGATCTCGGCCGGCAAGGAAGATCGCCGGCTCGTTGCGCTTGATTTCGCCCGTCGCCAGCGCGGAAAGCGCCGTCATCGCCAGCCCATGCGCTTCGAGCGCGGTCTCGACCGCTGCGCGAACGTCGCCCGCCGTCACGCCTTTGCGGCTGCCGATGCCCGCGACCATCATGGTTTCACCCAGCTCCACTGCGTCACCGGCATGGCCGGCCGCCACGCCTGCATGGATCCGACAGCTGCCGCGCGCGACAGCGCTATGCGGGTAAGATCGCCGCCGCGGCTGTTGTATTGGTCGAGCAGCAGCGTCTCCATCTCCAGCGTCACTGCGTTGGCGACCAATCGGCCGCCGGAGCGTAACGCCTTGATCGCCTTCTCCAGCACGCCGGCATCGCTGCCGCCGCCGCCGATGAAGATCGCATCCGGCGTTTCGAGCTTGGCGAACGCCTTGGGCGCGGCGCCTTCGACCACGACAAGGCCGGGCACGCCGCAATGCGCAGCATTGCGTTGGATGCGGGCGGCGCGTTCGCCGTCGGCTTCGATGGCAATGGCGCACAGCGAGGAATGCGCCAGCATCCATTCGATGCCGATCGAGCCGGAACCGGCGCCGATATCCCACAACAGCTCGCCACGGCGTGGCGCCAGCGCCGACAGCGTGATGGCGCGGATCTCGCGCTTGGTGATCTGGCCGTCATGCTCGAACAGATGGTCGGCAAGGCCGGCGGTCAAGGGCAGGACGCGCGCATCCGGCGTCGAATCAATTTCGAGCGCCAGCACGTTGAGCGGGTTGATGTCTTTGAGATTGAAGGCATCGGCGCGGGAGGTTCGATGCGCCTCGTCGGCACCGCCGAGCGCTTCGAGAACCGTCAGCCGCGACGGGCCGAAACCGAACTCGTCGAGCAGTGCGGCGATGGCCGCCGGCGCGTCGGCGTCCGATGTCAGGGCAAGGATGCGCGCACCGGGGTGGAGCAAGGGCCGGATCAGGTCGATCGGATGGCCGTGCAGCGAGATGGTCTCGACGTCCTGCAGCGCCCAGCCGAGACGGGAGGCGGCCAGCGACAGCGACGATGGAGCCGGGAGGACGAGCATCTCATCCGGCTTGACCTTGCGCGCCAGCGTGACGCCGACGCCATGAAAGAACGGGTCGCCAGACGCGAGCACGCAGATTTTTTTGCCTTTGAGCGCCAGCACGTCGCGCATTTCGGCATCGAACGGCGTCGGCCATTGGCGCGCCTCGCCCTTGGCCAGGGATGCGACCAGAGCAAGATGCCGCTTGCCACCGAACACGACTTCGGCCTCGGCAATACGCTGCTTGGCCTCGTCGCCGAGACCCGCTACACCGTCCTCGCCGATACCGACGACGGTCAGCCATTTTGAGGCTGGCTTGGCGGCGCGCGGACCCTTAGCAGGCATGATGACCCACCATATCCTGATCCTCGGCGGCACCACAGAAGCCCGGCAACTGGCCGGAAGGCTTTCCCGTCGCAAGGATTTTTCGGTCACGCTGTCGCTTGCCGGCCGCACCGAAAGCCCGGCCGCACAAGGCGTGCCGGTGCGTGTCGGCGGCTTCGGCGGCGCGGCAGGGCTCGCCGCCCATCTTCGCGAGGAACGTATCGATCTGCTGATCGACGCCACGCATCCATACGCCGCCCGTATCTCGGCCAATGCCGCCGAGGCGGCCAAGCGGTCCGGCGTGCCGATCCTTGCGCTGCGTCGCCCCAGCTGGGAGCCTGTCGCAGGCGACCACTGGACGCTGGTCGACGACGTCGCTGAGGCGGCAGGTGCCCTGGGCACGGCGCCGCGCCGCGTTTTCCTCGCGATCGGCCGGCAGGAAGCCGGCGCCTTCGAGACCGCGCCCCAGCATCGCTACCTGATCCGCAGCGTCGATCCGGTCGAGCCGAAGCTTGCCGTGCCCGATGCGCTTTACCTGCTGGCGCGCGGGCCGTTTCCGGAGGCGGACGAACGGGCGCTGCTCGAGAGATACGCCATCGACGCGGTCGTGTCCAAGAACAGCGGCGGCGAGGCGACCTATGGCAAGATCGCCGCTGCGCGGGCGCTCGGCATCGAAGTGATCATGATCCGCCGGCCGACGCTGCCTGACGTGCCCTCGGCCGAAACCGTCGATGCGCTGGCGGGAAAAGTCGATCATCTTTTCGAGCCCGTTGCCGAACGCGGCGTGTAGACCAGCGCCGGCCGTTCGCCGCGCTTGATGATCCGGGTCTCGGGCGAGCCGATGATGATGCAGGTCGACATGTCGGCCTTTTCGGCGTCGGCGTCTGCCAGCAGAAAAACCTCGATGCGCTCGTCGGGGCGCCCGGCGGCGCGGCCAAAGATCACCGGCGTGGTGCCAGGCAGGATCGCCTTCAGGCATTCGAAGGCGCGGCCGAGCTGCCAGGGGCGGGCCTTGCTGATCGGGTTGTAGAGCGCGATGACGAAGCCGGCTCCAGCCGCCGCCAGCAGGCGCAGCTCGATCAGGTCCCACGGCTTCAGATTGTCGGAGAGCGAAATGGCGCAGAAATCGTGGCCGAGCGGTGCCCCGATGCGGGCGGCGACCGCAAGCATGGCGGTGACGCCGGGTACGACCGACAGGTCGATCGAACGCCATTCGTCGGGCCCGGCTTCGATCGCCTCGCAGACAGCCGCGGCCATGGCAAAGACGCCGGGATCGCCGCCTGAAACGACGGCGACGCTGTGGCCTTCGGCCGCCTTGGCCAGCGCCTCGTTGGAGCGGGCAAGTTCCTCTCGATTGTCGGAGGCAATGCGGGTCTGGTCCGGCCGCAGCTCAAGCCGGTCAAGATAGGGCTTGTAGCCATAAAAGAACGAAGCCTCGGCCACCGCATGGCTGGCCTGCGGCGTGACCTGGTCGGCATTGCCCGGACCGAGACCGATGACGGTGAGGCGGCCGCTCATGCTTTGGCTCCGGGGCGGGCCGACCAGCCCGCGACCAGCACGATGGCGAAATAGGGCGCCTTGTCGTCCGGTTTTTCGGCAAGCCGCATCGAGATGCTGCCCGGCATCGTGCCGCGCTCGACATAGACGGCTTTCGCCAGCTTGCCGGCCGCTTCCAGCGCGCGGCGGATTTTTGGCAGGTTGCGGCCGACCTTCATGATCACCGCGGCATCGGTATCGGCGAGGCGGCGGGTCAGCTCGAACTCACTCATCGTGCCCGGCAGCACGGTCAGCACATCGTCGCCCTGGACGATCGGCAGGCCAGTGGTCGACCAGCAGCCGGACATGGCGGTGATGCCGGGGATGACTTCCGTCGGGAACCGGTGTGCAAGCCGCACATGCAGGTGCATATACGAGCCGTAGAAGAGCGGATCGCCTTCCGACAGCACCGCCACCATCCTGCCGGCGCCGAGATGCTCGGCGACCTGTTCGGCCGACTGCTCGTAGAAATCGGCGATCTGCGAGCGGTAGTCGTCATGGTCCTTGTCGATTTCGGTGGTCACCGGATAAAGCAGCGGCAGCTCGATCATGTCCGGCCGGAAGCGCGCCTCGACGATGGCGCGGGCATTGCTGTTGTTGCCGCGCTTGGCGAAATAGGCGACGACGTCGGCCTCGGCCAGCGCGCGCGCCGCTTTCAGCGTCAGCAGTTCGGGGTCGCCCGGGCCGGTGCCTACGCCGACAAGACGGCCTTTTACAATCGCGTTCACAGGCCCGGCCTCGCCAACGAATTGAGCGCGGCGGCGGTCATGGCGCTGCCGCCCAGCCTGCCGCGCACGATGGCATAGGGCACGCCGTAAGAGTTCTCGGCCAGCGCATCCTTGGATTCGGCGGCGCCGACGAAACCGACCGGCATGCCGATGATCACGGCGGGCTTCGGCGCGCCGTCGCGCAGTTTTTCGAGCAGATAGAAGAGCGCGGTCGGCGCATTGCCGATGGCGACGACCGAACCGGCCATGCGCTCACCCCAAAGGTCGATCGCGGCGGCCGAGCGGGTGTTGCCGATTTCCCTGGCGATGTCGTGCGTGCGCGGGTCGCGCAGCGTGCAGATCACCTCGTTGCCGGCCGGCAACCGGGCGCGGGTGACGCCGTGGGCCACCATCTCGGCATCGCAGAAGATCGCCGCGCCGGCCGCGAATGCGGTGCGGGCCGCATCGACGAAGCCATTGGAGAAAACAAAATGGCTGGCGGCTTCGACCTGGCCGCAGGCATGGATCATGCGAATCGCGACATCGGCTTCGGCTTCGGAGAAGCGCGACAGGTCCGCCTCGGCGCGGATGATGGCGAAAGAGCGCTCGTAGATCGCCATTCCGTCATGGATATAGTCGTAGGCGGCCATTTTCAGTTCCGTCGATAGAGTTCGGCGATGCCGGCCGCGCCAAGCCTTGCCAGGCAGGCGGCGGCAGTCTCGCCTTGATGTCGTGCGTCGTGGATCGCCGCCGCAATGCCGGCGACCCCGCGCGCGGCGTCATAGCCCGGCCTGTACGCGGCAGGAAGGGCCTTTGCCGTCCCGTCCACGACAAGTCCGGCTCCGTTTTCGTCGCCAACCAGGGTCAGTGCCGCCGCGCCGGGATGCGCGCAGCCCTTGGCGCAGCCGGAAACGTGGAGCGTCAGCGAGGCGTCGATGAGGCCGGGGCTTTGTTTTGCAATGGTTTCGGCGATGGCGCGCGTGGCGATACGGCCGGAAGCGCAGGCCGGCGCGCCTGGGCAAGCGGCGATGCGGGTGCGTGGGTCCGTGGGGTCGGTGACGAAGCCGAGGGTGGCGGCGGAGGTTTGCAGGGAGGAGAGGGCGGAGAGGCCGAGGAAGAGCAAGGCGCGGCCTGGGGCGAGGCGGATTTCGGTGGCGCCGAGGTTTGCGGCTTGGCTGGCGAGATCGATGAGGTTTTGCGCCGGCATGCTGCCGTAGGGCAGGGCGATACCGAGGGCGGTGTTGCTGCCTAGACTGAATAGGCCAATGGGACGTCCCGCGGGTTGGCGTTCCCGCGCCCCCCTCTCTGTCCTGCCGGACATCTCCCCCTCAAGGGGGGAGATTGCCTTGTCATCGCGGCTTTCGCCAATCTCCAACGCCGAAAGTGGAGAGCCGGCGCGGGAACTGCCAATCTCCCCCCTAGAGGGGGAGATGTCCGGCAGGACAGAGAGGGGGGTGACGGAGTGCCAACTTGCGAGTGAAATAAGCTGCCGCTCCGACAAATCCCGCGTATGCGCCTCGCGCCCTTTTTCAGCGACCATCCTAAGAGCCGCGACGGCAATGTCGCGCGCCGCATCTTCATCGACTGTCGCGAGTGGCTTCGCACTGCGCCCGTCGCCGGCAATCGATACGCTCCACTGGAGGCTAGTGCTGGTCCGCACCGCCTTCAGCCGCACATCCGCCGTCACGGCATCCATCGTCAGCTGTCCGCCGCCGTCGACAACCACAGATATCTTCGGCCCCAGCCGAGCCGTCAGCCCAGCCTCTTCGATCACCATCCTGATCCGCTCAGCCAGAGGGCGCGGGTCGGCAATCTCCTGCGGATCGATTCCCGCCAGCGGCCCGACTTCGACCGGCACGCCGCTGCGCACGGCAATGCCAAGTGCATCCACCTCCGCCGCCAGCAGCCGCGCGCTGTCCGCCGTCAAACCACGGATCTGCAGGCTGCCGCGCGCGGTCACTTCCATGATGCCGTTGCCGTGGCGCAAGGCGGATTCGCCGAGTCCGATCAGCGACTTCGGGGCAAGTCCTCCAGCAACCGGATTGAGCCGCACCAAAAGCCCGTCGCCGGTTTGCATCGGTGCGCTCAGCGCAGGGCAGGCGCCGCGGCGCGAAAAGGCGTTCATGCCGCCACCCCGCTTGCCTGGGCCTCGGCGATCAGGGCCGCGAGGTCGTCGTCGATGGAATTCCTGAGCGGATGCCAGAGGCCGCGCCGCCGCGCAGCGAGAAAACGCTCGGCGATGACCTTGGCGGCGGCCGGGTTCTCGCGCAGCAGGAAGGCGCGGACGTCCGGGTCGCCGACATAGGCGTCATGCACCGCCTCGATCAGCGCGCCTGATATGGCATGGGTGGTCTCGGCGAAACCGACCAGCCGATCGACGGTCTCGGCGAATTCGGAGGCGCCGCGCGGGCCATGGCGCATCTGGCCGGCGATGAAACGCGGGTTGACGGCGCGGGCGCGGACCACGCGGGACACGGCTTCGCCGACCGAACGCGGCTTCGGCTTTTTCGGGTCGGTCGTGTCGAGCACGATGACGTCGGCATTGCGGCCGAGCGCGGCAAGGGCGGCCGAAAAGCCGCCGATGAAGGCGACGTCGGCCGAGCCTTCGAGGATGTCGCGGCCGGGATCGTCGCCGGTGTGGACGAGGAGATCGGCTTCCGCGATCCGTCCCTCGAAGGCGCCGGGCGCCGAGACCGCCTCGCCTTCGGCGCCGCCATAGGCATGCGAGGTGGCGTCGAGATAGGCGCGGCCGATCTCTTCGCGCGCGCCCCATTCGCCGCGCGACAGCAGGTCCTCGACGCCGGCGCCATAGGTGCCGGGCGAAGTGCCGAAAATGCGCGGGCCGATCTTGCCCTGAACGCGTGTCGTCGCGGCGAGCGGGTTCTCGGTATCGTCCTCGTCGCGGCTGGCGACGGCGTTGGCGGCGGCGTCGATCAGCGCGATCTGGGTCGGAAACATGTCGCGGAACAGGCCGGAGATGCGCCAGGTGACGTCGACGCGCGGGCGGCCGAGCGCCGCCGGCGGCAGCACCTCGATGCCGGTGACGCGGCCGGTGGCGGCATCCCATTGCGGCCGGCAGCCCATCAGCGCCAACCCTTGCGCGATCTCCTCGCCGCCCGTGCGCAAGGAGGCCGAGCCCCAAAGATCGATGACCAGCGAGCGCGGCCAGTCGCCGTGGCTTTGCATATAGCTGCGCACCACTTCTTCCGCTGCCGCCTGGCCGAGATCGTAAGCAGTCGGCGTCGGCATGGCGCGCGGATCGGAGGTGAAGAGGTTGCGGCCGGTGGGCAGCACATCGGAGCGACCGCGCGCCGGCGCGCCGGCGGGACCTGCCTTGATGTGGCGGCCGTCGAGCGCGGTGAGCAGGGCAGACTTCTCGGCTTCGGCGCTTTGCCGGCGCAGTGGATCGACCTCGTCCTCCGGCGCGCGGCCATAGACATGCAGCCCATCCTTGACGGCGAAGTCCTTGAGGTCGCAGAGCCAGGCATCGATGCGGCGCAGCGCTTCGTCTGGAGCGTCTGTGCCGGCAACGCCGGCTTCGGAGGCCAGGCCGGTCCTTTGCGCCGTCTCGACGATCAGCCTAGCCAGACGGTCGCGGCGGCGGCGGTCGAGGCCGTCGGCCTGGGCATATTCATCGACCAAGCGCTCCAGCTTCTGTTGGACCTCGTCGAGGCCTGCGCCGGTCAGCGGCGGCGGCAGATGGCCAAGCGTGACGGCCGAGATGCGGCGCTTGGCCTGCGCGGCCTCGCCGGGATTGGAAACGATGAAGGGATAGATGACCGGCAACGACCCAGTGACGATCTCGGGGAAGCAGGTGTCGGATAGCGCCACCGTCTTGCCTGGCAGCCATTCCAGCGTGCCATGCGCGCCGACATGGATGATGGCATGCGCGCCGAGCGATTTTTGCAGCCAGAGGCCGAAGGCGATCAACTCGTGGCGCGGGGGAAGCGTCGGGTCGTGGTAATCGGCGCGGCGGTCGGCCGAGCGGCCGCGGTCGGGGGCCAGCGCCACGGTGACGTTGCCGAAGGTGGCGGCGCGGAAGGGGAAGCGGTTTTCGGGGCTGGCCTGCGAAGGTAGGCGTTCTGTCGCCCCCCTCTCTGTCCTGCCGGACATCTCCCCCTCAAGGGGGGAGATTGGCGGTTGGGGCGCCGGCTTTCCCCTTGCTAGGCCGGAAATTGGCGAAAGCCGAGGTGAAGGAATAATCTCCCCCCTTGAGGGGGAGATGTCCGGCAGGACAGAGAGGGGGGCCTCGCGCAAACCTACCCCTTCCAACTTGCCCCACGCCGCCTCAACCAAAGCTCGTGCTGCCTCCGGCAATTCGGCTGAAAAGGCAATGTAATCCGTCAAGGCAAGGCCAAGCCCACCCACCTCCAACACATCCAGCAATCGCCGCGGCGATTGCGGAATCCCGTCAACCGCATAGCCCTGTTCCTTCAGGTCATGCAGCATGGCGAGCACGCTTGACGGCACATCCAGCCCGACGGCATAGCCGGTCCGCCCGGGCGCGCTGGGATAATCGGGGATCAGGATCGCCAGCTTGCGCTCGGCCCGCTCGGTCCGCTGCAGGCGGATAAAGGCAGCGATCCGCCTGGCGACCTGCTCGACGCGATCGGCCTCCGGCCGGTTGGCGAAGGCGCGGAAGGCGAGCGCCGGGTCGGTTTCGACCTCGTCCTTGAACGAGATGGCGCCGGCCAGGATGCGGCCGTCGAGCTCGGGCAATACAACGTGCATGGCGAGATCGGCGGGCGCCAGGCCGCGCTGATTCTTTTCCCAGACCTCGCGTCTCGTTGTGGCGACGATGACCTGGAACACTGGCACGCCGGCGCGGTCGAACAGAGTCTCGATGCCGGGCTCCGCACCGGAGGCGAAGGCGGTCGCGGTGACAATGGCCGCAGGGTTCAGCGAGGCGATCGCGTTTTCGACGAAGGCTAAGGACGCCGGATCCTTGAGGCTGGACACGAAGATCGGCACAGGGGCCATGCCTTGCTGCTTCAACGCTTCCGCCAGAGCGTCGATCGGCGCGATGTCTGCGGCAAGCAGCATGGAACGGTAGAAGAGGATGGGGACGACTGCGAAATTGTCGACGCCGAGTTCCGTCACACCCCCCTCTGTCCTGCCGGACATCTCCCCCGCAAGGGGGGAGATTGCTCTGTGGTCGACGGTTTCGCCAACTGTAGATGTTTCAGCTAGCTCGATATTTGACGAAGCAGAGATAGAGCCGGCTTGGGTGACGGCTGATCTCCCCCCTTGCGGGGGAGATGTCCGGCAGGACAGAGGGGGGTGCGAAGGAATGCCGACCCTTGAAACGTTCGACTTCTCGACGACACCAACTCCCGGCTCATAATACCCCGCCTTCGGCACACTGACCGCATCAACCACGGCCGCCTCAGCCCCCGCAAGCCTTGCCAGCCTTTGCACCAGCGCCGCCATATTGGCCGGCCCGCCTTCGCGGAAATAGCCGAGCAGCGCGTCGAGCTCGGCACGCGGCAGCGTCGAGCCTTCGATCAGCCGCTGGTCCTCGTCATGGCTTTCGCCGGGCAGCAGCGCCAGCTTGATGCCGCGCTCGCGCGCGACCGCGGCGAGCTGGTCGCAGCCATAGCGCCACCACTCATAGCCGCCGAGGATGCGCACCAGGACGACCTTGGCGTGGCGGGCGACGCTGTCGATCCAAAGATCCACCGACATCGGGTGGCGAAGGTCGCGCAGCGCCGCAAGCCGCATCGCGGGCAGCCGCGCGGCATCGGCCTTCCAGGCGGCGGCCAGACCGGCGAGGTCGCTGTCGGTGAAGGACAGGGCCACCACATCCGCAGGCGTCTGCCTGAGGTCGACCGGCTCGGCGAGATCGTCGAGCGAAGCGGATGTCGTGGTGAGGATATGCATCGCTTTGGTGTTGGTCTCAGCCGGCGAGGATACGTTCGATCGCCGGGCGGTTCAGCCCCTTGAGGCCGATGACGACGAGCCGCGAGCGGCGGTCGTCATCCGCCGTCCAGGCGCGGTCATAATAGTGGTTGACGCGCGGGCCAACGGCCTGGAGCAGGAGGCGCATCGGCTTGCCGCCGACCTCGACGAAACCTTTGACGCGCAGCACGTTTTCCTGCTCTGCGGCAAGGGCGACGCGATTGGCCAGCTCATCGGGGTTGGCAACCGACGGGATGTCGATGACGAAGGAATCGAAATCGTCATGCTCATGGTCGAGCTCGTCGTCGTGGTGCGTCTTGCGGTTCTCGATGTCGTCCTCGACGGCGAGCCCGAGGCCGAGCAGCACCGACGGGTCGACCTTGCCTTGCGCGGTCGGAACGATCTTCACGGCGCGCGCGACGTGCTTGCCGATGACGGCGTTGGCGCGCTGCGATCCGGCCGCATCCATCAGGTCGCTCTTCGACAGGATGATCAGGTCGGCGCAGGCAATCTGGTCCTCGAATACCTCTTCGACCGGATCGTCATGGTCGAGCGTCACGTCCGCGGCGCGCTGGGCCTGCAGGGCATCCATGTCGGAAGCGACGCGGCCGTCGGCCAGCGCCGGGCCATCAACAACGGCGAGGACCCCGTCGACCGTGACGCGGCTCTTCACCGTCGGCCACTGGAAGGCCTGGACCAGCGGCTTCGGCAGAGCGAGGCCGGAGGTCTCGATCAGGATGTGGTCGACCTTGGGGTTGAGCGACAGGATCTGGTCGAGCGCCGGCACGAAATCGTCGGCCACGGTGCAGCAGATGCAGCCATTGGCGAGCTCGACGATGTTTTCCTCTGGGCAGGTGTCGACGCCGCAGCCTTTCAGTATCTCGCCGTCGATGCCGACATCGCCGAACTCGTTGACGATGATCGCCAGCCGCTTGCCCTTGGCGTTCTCGAGCAGGTTGCGGATCAGCGTCGTCTTGCCGGCGCCGAGGAAGCCGGTGACGACGGTGCAGGGAACACGGGAAACGGAAGCGTTCATGGTCAGTCCTTCAGCATGTCGAGGGGAGGGATGCGGGCAACCAGGCCGCGCTTGAGGGAATCGGGCCGGCCGCGCCAGGGGATCAGGCCGTCGGTCGAGATGGCGAAGAGCTTTGCGCCGGCGATGAGGTCGGCGCCGCTGGTCGGGGTCAGATCGCCGAAGACATAGCTCCAGCAGCCGTCGCGCAGCAGCGCGGCGCTCAGCCGGCGCTTGCAATTGCCGAGGCATTCGACGGTGCGGATGCGGACGTTTTCACCGGAGGCGGCACGGCGCGTGTCTTCAGCCAGCAGCGCGCCGGGACGCGGATGGGCGTCCGAGCCGGTTTCGTCGCGGCAGGAGGAGCAGACGATGACGGTCACGCCGGCCAGCGCGTCGGGCTCGGACGAAATATCCGCACTATTTGCCGGGAAACTGCCGTTGCGATCCAAAACCAGGCTCCTTGCCCGGAAAACCCGCCGGGCATTCGGATACTTAAAGTCTCAGACGGCAGGTCTCCTGGCTCGCGAGTCGTCGCCTTGAAGGCCGCCTTCCCGGGAACATCCCAGTGGTTTTCGGCCGGGGCTCGTCGCTTACAGTTGCGGGGACAGCCGCGGATTTGGGCGTTGGCCCGCACCGCATTCCCTCTTGGCTCCTCCCTTTGCCGGGAGAAGACCGTCTGCGGCGGATTTAGGCTTATGGCCGGGTGCATGTCAACGCACGGCTACGACACCGCGATGTCGGCCAGCGCCGGCCCGAGGTCGCCGGCCGGCGTCACTTCGATCGCCTCCAGGCCGAGCCATGCCTGCATCTGCTTCAATTCGTCGAAGAGCTGGGCGACCGTTTCGGCGGGGGCGCCGGCCTCTGCAAAGGCGGCATGGACGCGCAGCACGCTCGCCGGCCGATCGGCTCGCAGATCGACACGGGCGACGATGCGGTCGCCAAGCAGGAAGGGCAGCACGTAGTAGCCGTATTGGCGCTTTTCGGCCGGCGTGTAGATCTCGATGCGGTAGCGGAAGCCGAAGAGTTTTTCCGTCCGGGTGCGCTCGAAGACGACGGGATCGAAGGGGGCGAGCAGGGCGCGGGCCTCTATCCGGCGTGGAAAGCGGGCGTCCTTGTGGAGATAGGCGGTCTTGTCCCAGCTCTCGACCTTCACAGGCAGCAGTTCGCCCGCTTCGACCAGTTCCTCGATGCGGTCTTTCGTATCGCCCGGCGCGAGACGAAAATAGTCGCGAAGGTCGCCATAGGTGGCGATGCCATGGGCGCGGGCCGAGATGCGCAGCAATTCGCGATGCGCGTCCTCGACCGAGGGTACCGGCAGGTCGAGTACGGCCTGCGGCAAAACGCGCTCGGGCAGGTCGTAATAGCGTTCGAAGCCGCGCCGGTAGGCGGTGGTGATGCGTCCGGCCCAGAACAGCCATTCGAAAGCGTGCTTGGCCTCGCTCCAGCCCCACCAGCCGCCATTGCCCTTGTGGCCTTCGATGTCGGACGCGGCGATCGGGCCGCGTTCGGCGACCTGCGCATAGATCTCGTCGATCATCGCCTTGCGCTCCCGGCCCCATTTCGCCAGGCCGAGATACATCTCGTCGCCCTGCTCGGCGCGCAGCATGCGCCAGCGCATCAAAGGGTAGGTTTCGACAGGCAGGAACGACGCCTCATGCGCCCAATACTCAAAGACCGCGCGCTTGCGGGTGACCGCGGCGTTGTCGAGCAGCGCAAGCGGGTAGGGGCCGAGGCGAGAATAGAGCGGCATATAATGAGCGCGCACCACAGCGCTGACGGAATCGATCTGCAACAGGCCGGTTCGTGAAAGCACGCGCGCAAGGTGGCGGCGATCCGGAACGCCGCCGGGCCTTGGGTCGTTGAACCCCTGTGCTCCGAGCGCAATGCGCCTCGCCATGGCCAGCGAAATCTTGTCCTTCATCGAGGCGCCCTTGCCCTGATCATTTGCCGGATTTTTAGCCGGTGATTCCGGCGATGCTAGCAGGCAAATGGCGGGAGATATGTCAGGAGAGAAAAGTGGAGTAAAAAGCGAAGGAAATCAAACAGGAGCGGATCGGACCAGTTTCTTCCGATAAGGCGTCCAGGGCCGCGATTTGAACAAGGTTTGACTTGCGTCACCGAAACCGCTGCGCTAACCCTCGCCGCGTTGCAGCATGGGCCCCTTAAAACGGTTCAGCGGTTAAACTGTCACGCTTCCGCATTAGAGTTCGTTGCTGTAATCAAAGTGAACTGCCCGCCTAAGGAAAGCCGCCGCATGAGCGCACTCCTGAGTTCATATCTGCCGATCGTCCTGTTCATCGCCGTGGCGCTGGTCGTCGGCCTTGCGCTGCTCATAGCGCCGTTCCTGGTGGCCTACCGCAATCCCGATCCGGAGAAGCTTTCCGCCTATGAATGCGGCTTCAACTCGTTTGACGACGCCCGTATGAAATTCGACATCCGCTTCTACCTGGTGTCGATCCTGTTCATCATCTTCGATCTCGAGGTCGCCTTCCTGTTCCCGTGGGCGGTCTCCTTCTCCAAGGTCGGCATGCTCGGCTTCTGGTCGATGATGGTGTTCCTGGCGGTGCTGACCATCGGCTTTGCCTATGAATGGAAAAAAGGAGCGCTGGAATGGGATTGAACGACAGTTCAGGCACCCTCGTCGCGCCGAAGCCCAAGGGCATCATTGACCCCAACACCGGCAGGCCGGTGGGGGAGGACGATCCCTTCTTCCTCGAAATCAACAATGAACTGGCCGACAAGGGTTTCCTTGTCACCTCGACCGAAGCGCTGATCACCTGGGCGCGCAGCGGCTCGCTGATGTTCATGACCTTCGGCCTCGCCTGCTGCGCGGTCGAGATGATCCACACCTCGATGCCGCGCTATGACTCGGAGCGCTTCGGCGTCGCGCCGCGCGCGTCGCCGCGCCAGTCCGACATCATGATCGTCGCCGGCACGCTGACCAACAAGATGGCGCCGGCGCTGCGCAAGGTCTACGACCAGATGCCGGAGCCGCGCTACGTCATCTCGATGGGCTCCTGCGCCAATGGCGGCGGCTATTACCACTATTCCTATTCGGTGGTGCGCGGCTGCGACCGCGTCGTGCCGGTCGACATCTATGTGCCCGGCTGCCCGCCGAGCGCGGAAGCGCTGCTCTACGGCATTCTCCTTCTGCAGAAGAAGATCCGCCGCACCGGCACGATCGAACGGTGAGCCGATGACCCAGGCGTTGAACGGACTCTCCACCTATCTCGGCGAGAAGCTCTCCGGCCGCATCGGCGAAGCCGTGCTTGCCTATGGCGAACTGACGGTTTCGGTTGAACCGGGCAATCTGATCGAGGTAGCGACCTTCCTGCGCGACGATCCACGCTGCCAGTTCATCTCGATCATCGACGTCTGCGGAGCGGACTACCCGTCGCGCGCTAGGCGCTTCGACGTCGTCTATCACCTATTGTCGCCGAAGCAGAATGTGCGCATCCGGCTCAAGGTCCAGGCGGACGAGGAGACGCTGGTGCCGTCGCTGACCGGCGTCTATCCCGGTGCCGACTGGTTCGAGCGCGAGACCTACGACCTTTACGGCGTGCTGTTTTCGGGCCATCCAGACCTGCGCCGCATTCTCACCGACTATGGTTTCGAGGGCCATCCGCTGCGCAAGGATTTCCCGCTGACCGGCTTCGTCGAGGTTCGTTACGACGACGAGGCCAAGCGGGTCATCTACGAGCCGGTCGAACTCAAGCAGGAATTCCGCAATTTTGATTTTCTTTCTCCTTGGGAAGGGACGGACTACGTCCTGCCCGGGGATGAAAAAGCCAAGACGAATTGAGGCGCCACAATGGCTGAAACCTCCGTCCGCAACTTCAACATCAACTTCGGTCCGCAGCACCCTGCGGCGCATGGCGTTTTGCGCCTGGTGCTGGAACTGGACGGCGAGGTGGTCGACCGCGTCGATCCGCATATCGGGCTGCTTCACCGCGGCACCGAAAAGCTGATCGAGGCCAAAACCTATCTGCAGGCCGTGCCTTATTTGGACCGGCTCGACTATTGCGCGCCGATGAACCAGGAGCATGCCTTCGCTTTGGCCGCCGAGCGGCTGCTCGGCATCGAGGTGCCGAAGCGCGGTCAGTTGATCCGCGTGCTCTATTCCGAGATGGGCCGCATCATGTCGCACATCCTCAATGTGACGACGCAGGCGATGGACGTCGGCGCGCTGACGCCGCCGCTGTGGGGCTTCGTCGAGCGCGAAAAGCTAATGGTGTTCTACGAGCGCGCCTCCGGCTCGCGCATGCATGCAGCCTATTTCCGGCCGGGCGGCGTGCACCAGGACCTGCCGCAGAAGCTGGTCGAGGATATCGGCAGGTGGATCGATCCGTTCCTGAAGTCGATCGACGATCTCGATGCGCTTTTGACCGGCAACCGCATCTTCAAGCAGCGCAATGTCGATATCGGCATCGTGTCGCTAGCCGACGCCTGGGCCTGGGGCTTTTCGGGCGTGATGGTGCGCGGCTCGGGCGCCGCCTGGGACCTGCGCAAGTCGCAGCCCTATGAATGCTATTCCGAGATGGATTTCGACATCCCGATCGGCAAGAACGGCGATTGCTACGACCGTTACCTGGTGCGCATGGAAGAGATGCGTCAGTCGGCCAGGATCATGCGCCAGTGCGTCGACCTCCTGCTCGGCAAGGATAGCGCCGGCCCGGTGTCTAACCTCGACGGCAAGGTGGTGCCGCCCAAGCGCCAGGCGATGAAGCGATCGATGGAAGCGCTCATCCACCACTTCAAGCTCTACACCGAGGGCTATCGCGTGCCGGCCGGCGAGGTGTATGCGGCCGTCGAGGCGCCGAAGGGCGAGTTCGGCGTCTACATGGTCTCCGACGGCACCAACAAGCCCTATCGCTGCAAGCTGCGCGCGCCCGGTTTCGCGCATCTGCAGGCCATGGACTTCCTGTGCCGCGGCCACATGCTGGCCGACGTCACCGCCGTGCTTGGCTCCCTCGACATCGTGTTTGGTGAGGTCGATCGCTAAATGTCAGTCCGCCGTCTCGCAGATGCCAGTGTCCAGCCAGCCTCCTTTGCCTTCAACAAGGCGAACGCGGCGGCGGCGCAGCAGTGGATCGCCAAATACCCGAAGGGGCGCGAACAGTCGGCTATCATCCCGTTGCTGATGATCGCGCAGGAGCAGGAAGGCTGGGTCACCAAGGCGGCGATCGAGACGATCTCCGACATGCTCGGCATGCCGCGCATCCGCGGCCTCGAAGTCGCGACCTTCTACACGCAGTACCAGCTCAATCCGGTCGGCACCCGCGCCCATATCCAGGTCTGCGGCACCACGCCCTGCATGCTGCGCGGCTCGGAAGCGCTGATGGATGTGTGCCGGTCAAAAATCCATCACGACCAGTTCCACACCAACGACAAGGGCACGCTGTCGTGGGAGGAGGTCGAATGCCTCGGCGCCTGCGTCAACGCGCCGATGGTCATGATCTTCAAGGACACGTTCGAGGACCTGACGCCCGAGCGGTTGGCAGAGATCATCGATCTCTACGATGCCGGCAAGGGCGCCGAGGTCAAGCCTGGACCGCAGAACGGCCGCCACGGCTCCGAGCCGGCCGGTGGCTTGAAGACGCTGACCAGCGAAAAGGCAATCCTGAAATCGACGCGTGACAAGGAAGCCAAGGCGGCGGCGAAAGCCGCCAAGGATGCCGCCGCGGCAGCACCGGCTGCTGCTCCTGCCGCGGCCCCGGTATCCACTGCGCCAGCAGCTTCGGCGCCGGCTGCCTCAGGCCCGGTTGCGCCGTCAAAATCCAGCAAGCCGAAGACCCATGCGGCTGAAACCAGCCCGGCGCTCAACACGCCGTCGCCGGTCAAGGTGGCCCCGGCCACCGAGAACGGCGCCAGCGTCAGGGCGCCGCGCCATTCGGCCGCCAACGCCAACCAGGCCGATCCGGAAGTCGAAGCGGTTTCCAAGCCACGCAGCGGGCCGAAGACAAAGGCCGAACCGGCCTCCGCTTTCAAGGCGCCGGAAACCAAGCAACCTGTCGCCAAGACGGCGAAACCTTCGCTCGACGACAAGAACCGGCCCGCCGGCATCGAGCGCCCGGCAACGGTCGACGATCTCAAGCTGATCTCCGGCGTCGGCCCGAAGATCGAAGGCACCCTGCATTCGTTGGGCATCTACACCTTCGCGCAGGTCGCCTCCTGGAAGAAGGCCGAGCGCGAATGGGTCGACGGCTATCTCAGCTTCCACGGCCGCATCGATCGCGACGACTGGGTGAAACAGGCCAAGGCGCTCGCCAAGGGCGGCGTCGCCGAATACATCCGCGTCTTCGGCAAGAAGCCGGTCTGAGGGACGAAAAATGCTTCAGGACAAAGACCGCATCTTCACCAACATCTACGGCCTCTTCGACACGTCGCTGGCCGGCGCGCAGTCGCGCGGCATCTGGGACGATACGCCCGGCCTCATCGCCAAGGGGCGCGACTGGATCGTCAACGAAATGAAGGCGTCCGGCCTGCGCGGCCGTGGCGGCGCCGGCTTCCCGACCGGATTGAAATGGTCGTTCATGCCGAAGCAGAGCGACGGCCGGCCAAGCTATCTCGTCATCAACGCCGATGAATCCGAGCCCGGCACCTGCAAGGACCGCGATATCCTGCGCAACGATCCGCACACGCTGGTCGAGGGCGCGCTGGTCGCCGGCTTCGCCATGGGCGCGATCGCCGCCTACATCTATGTGCGCGGCGAGTTCATCCGCGAGCGCGAGGCGCTGCAGCGCGCCATCGACGAGGCTTACGCGGCCAAGCTGATCGGCAAGAACAACACGTCCGGCTACGACTTCGACGTCTACATGCATCACGGCGCCGGCGCCTATATCTGCGGCGAGGAGACGGCGCTGCTCGAAAGCCTGGAAGGCAAGAAGGGCCAACCGCGGCTGAAGCCGCCATTCCCGGCCAATGTCGGCCTCTATGGCTGCCCGACCACCGTCAACAACGTCGAGTCGATCGCGGTGGCGCCGACCATCCTGCGCCGCGGCGCCGCCTGGTTCTCGTCCTTCGGCCGCCCGAACAATGCCGGCACCAAGCTGTTCTGCGTGTCGGGCCATGTCAACAATCCGTGCACTTTCGAAGAGGCGATGTCGATCCCGTTCCGCGAGCTGATCGAGGAGCATTGCGGCGGCATCCGCGGCGGCTGGGACAATCTGCTCGCGGTCATCCCGGGCGGCGCTTCGGTGCCGCTGGTGCCGGCCGAGCAGATCATGGACGCGCCGATGGATTTCGATGCGCTGCGCGACCTCAAATCCGGCCTCGGCACGGCGGCTGTCATCGTCATGGACAAGTCGACGGATATCGTGAAGGCGATCGCCAGGCTTTCCTACTTCTACAAGCATGAGAGCTGCGGCCAGTGCACGCCGTGCCGCGAAGGCACCGGCTGGATGTGGCGGGTCATGGAGCGTCTGGTGCGCGGCGAGGCGCAGAAGCGCGAGATCGACATGCTGCTCGACGTTACCAAGCAGGTCGAAGGTCACACGATCTGCGCGCTGGGCGACGCGGCGGCCTGGCCGATCCAGGGCCTGATGCGGCATTTCCGCGGCGAGGTGGAACGCCGCATCGACGAGTTTTCACGCAACGCGCACCGGGCCGAGCCGGTGATGGTCGCGGCGGAATAAGACTTCGAAATACGGGCTTGGCCCGAAGACTAAAAAACTGGGGCGGGCACACGAAGAAACGACCAGGAGATTTCTATGGCGCCGTATTCGATACCCTACCCGTTCATGCCTGATTTGGACCAACTCGAGAAGATGAACCAGGACCTGACCAAGATGATGCCGAAGGAGATGGCCAGCGCCGTCAACCTTCTGGCGCATCCGGTCGCGGGTGCCGCGGCGATGTCGGCGCTCAGCATCGGTCTCGCCAACCATGCCGTCGGCATGTGGATGGGCGCCTTCACCGGCGCGCTGGAAGCTTCGCAGCGCATGTTCCAGCCGTTCCTCGACGATCTCGAGGCGCAGAGCGAAGCGGCCACCAACGCGTCCAAGGCGCGCAAGGCGACCGAGACCCTGATCGCCAGGGCGCAGACCTTCGCCAGGGACGTGACCGACATCGCGGCGAACGCGACCGAGAAGGCGCTCGATGCGACCGGGGCCGATATTGTCGCCCAACCGGCGGCGACCGGGCTGATGCCCGAGGATTTCAGGCAGCCGAAGGCCGTCGACAAGCCGGCGAAGCCTTCGGACCTGAAGGCGATTTCGGGCATCGGACCGAAACTGGAGAAGGTGCTCAACGGTCTCGGCATCTGGACTTATGACCAGATCGCCGCCTGGACGTCGGAAGAGATCGCCTGGGTGGAAGATTATCTGTCGCTCGCCGGCCGCATCGGCCGCGACGACTGGACTGCGCAAGCGGCGGCGCTCGCGGCCAAGTGAATTGAAATACCGGGCGCGGCTCAAGCCGCGCCCGGAAAGATAGATTGCGGACATCCGCAGGGATTTGAGGCGAATGGCAAAGCTAAAGGTCGACGGGAAAGAGATCACGGTACCCGACCATTACACGCTGCTGCAGGCGGCCGAGGACGCCGGCGCCGAAGTGCCGCGCTTCTGCTTCCACGAGCGGCTGTCGATCGCCGGCAATTGCCGCATGTGCCTGATCGAGGTGAAGGGCGGTCCGCCCAAGCCGCAGGCGTCCTGCGCCATGGGCGTGCGCGACCTGCGTCCCGGCCCGAATGGCGAGCCGCCGGAAATCTTCACCAACACGCCGATGGTCAAGAAGGCCCGCGAAGGCGTGATGGAATTCCTGCTGATCAACCATCCGCTCGATTGCCCGATCTGCGATCAGGGCGGCGAGTGCGACCTGCAGGACCAGGCGATGGCGTTCGGCGTCGATTCCTCGCGCTATCACGAGAACAAGCGGGCGGTCGAAGACAAGTATATCGGCCCGCTGGTCAAGACGGTGATGAACCGCTGCATCCACTGCACGCGCTGCGTCCGCTTCACCACCGAGGTCGCAGGCATTTCCGAGCTCGGGCTGATCGGCCGCGGCGAGGATGCCGAGATCACCACCTATCTCGAACAGGCGATGACCTCCGAGCTGCAGGGCAATGTCATCGACCTTTGCCCGGTCGGCGCGCTGACCTCAAAGCCGTTCGCGTTCCAGGCGCGGCCGTGGGAACTGACCAAGACGGAATCGATCGACGTCATGGATGCCGTCGGCTCGGCGATCCGCGTCGACTCCAGAGGGCGCGAGGTGATGCGCATCCTGCCGCGCGTCAACGAGGCGGTGAACGAGGAGTGGATTTCCGACAAGACCCGCTTCATCTGGGACGGCCTGCGCACGCAGCGCCTCGACCGCCCCTATGTGCGCAAGAACGGCAAGCTGGCACCGGCAAGCTGGGCGGAAGCCTTCGCCGCCATCAAGGACGAGGTGGGCAAGGCGGCGCCCGAGCGGATCGGCGCGATCGCCGGCGACCTCGCGGCGGTCGAGGAAATCTACGCGCTCAAGCTTTTGATGGCGGCGCTCGGCTCGAAGAACATCGACTGCCGCCAGGATGGTGCCGCGCTCGATCCGTCGCTCGGCCGCGCCAGCTACATCTTCAATCCGACCATCGAAGGCATCGAGCAGGCCGACGCGGTGCTGATCATCGGCGCCAATCCGCGCTTCGAGGCCTCGGTGCTCAACGCCCGCATCCGCAAGCGCTGGCGCGTCGGCAACCTGCCGGTCGGCGTGATCGGCGAGATCGGCGACACCCGCTATGACTATGAGTTGATCGGCGCCGGCCCCGAATCCCTGAAGGGCCTGGCCGACGGCAACGGCAAATTCTTCGAGGTGCTGAGCAAGGCCACGCATCCGCTGATCATCGTCGGCCAGGGCGCGCTGGCGCGCACGGACGGCGCGGCGGTGCTCGGCCAGGCGGCAAAGCTCGCGGCCGCCGTCAACGCGGTCACCGCCGACTGGAACGGTTTTGCGGTGCTGCACAACGCCGCGGCAAGAGTCGGCGGCCTCGATGTCGGCTTCGTGCCGGGCGAGGGCGGCAAGGATGTCGCCGGCATGCTGGGCGATACCGATGTGCTGTTCCTGCTCGGCGCCGACGAGATCGACATGGCCAGGACCGGCGGCGCCTTCGTCGTCTATATCGGCACGCATGGCGATGCCGGCGCGCATCGCGCCAAGGTCATCCTGCCGGCCGCCGCCTATACCGAGAAGTCCGGCACCTATGTCAACACGGAAGGCCGCGTGCAGCAGACCAACCGCGCCGGCTTCGCCCCTGGCGAGGCGCGCGAGGACTGGGCGATCCTGCGGGCGCTCTCCGACGTGCTTGGCAAGAAGCTGCCCTTCGATTCGCTGGCGCAGTTGCGCGCCAAGCTCTATGGCGAATTCCCGCATCTCGCCCGCATCGACCAGGTGCAGGCGGGCAGCGGCGACGACATCGCCAAGGTGGCGAAGCTCGGCGGCCGCCTGAACAAGGGCACTTTCACCTCGCCGGTGAAGGACTTTTATCTCACCAACCCGATCGCGCGGGCGTCGGCCGTGATGGCCGAGTGCTCGGCGCTGGCCAAGAGCGGCTTCAAGCAGGCGGCGGAATAAGCATGGAAACCTTCTTCTCCTTCTACGTGCTGCCGGCGCTGCTGATCCTTCTGAAGTCGGTCGTGCTGATCGTCGTGCTTCTGATCGGCGTCGCTTACCTGCTCTATGCCGACCGCAAGATCTGGGCAGCGGTGCAATTGCGTCGTGGGCCGAACGTCGTCGGTCCGTGGGGAACGCTGCAGGCCTTTGCCGACCTTCTGAAATTCGTCTTCAAGGAGCCGGTGATCCCGTCGGGCGCCAACAAGGGCGTGTTCCTTCTGGCGCCGCTGGTGTCGGCGGTGCTGGCGATCTCGGCCTGGGCGGTCATTCCGGTCAACGAGGGATGGGCGATCGCCAACATCAATGTCGGCATCCTCTATGTCTTCGCCATCTCCTCGCTCGAGGTCTACGGCGTGATCATGGGCGGCTGGGCCTCGAACTCCAAATACCCGTTCCTCGGCGCGCTGCGCTCGGCCGCGCAGATGGTGTCCTACGAAGTCTCGATCGGCTTCGTCATCGTCACCGTGCTGCTCTGCGTCGGCTCGCTCAACCTCTCCGACATCGTCAT
The DNA here is from genome assembly GCF_006439595.1 of Mesorhizobium sp. B3-1-9. NCBI lineage: Bacteria > Pseudomonadati > Pseudomonadota > Alphaproteobacteria > Hyphomicrobiales > Phyllobacteriaceae > Mesorhizobium > Mesorhizobium sp. B3-1-9. The sequence goes on along the minus strand of NZ_VFTJ01000005.1, from coordinate 187,932 downwards.
GTCGCAGCAGGACGGTCTCGGCACCAAGCTCGGCCTGCCCAACACCTTCCTCGACTGGCACTGGCTGTCGCTGCTGCCGATGTTCGTGGTGTTCTTCATCTCTGCGCTGGCCGAGACCAACCGCCCGCCTTTCGATCTTGTGGAGGCGGAATCGGAACTCGTCGCCGGCCATATGGTTGAATATTCGTCGACGCCGTTCCTGCTCTTCTTCCTCGGCGAGTATGTCGCCGTCGTCCTGATGTGCGCGCTGGCGACCATCCTGTTCCTCGGCGGTTGGCTGCCCCCGTTCAACTTCGCGCCCTTCACCTGGGTACCGGGCGTTATCTGGTTCGTGCTGAAGATCTGCCTGATGTTCTTCATGTTCTCGATGGTGAAGGCTTTCGTGCCGCGCTACCGCTACGACCAGCTGATGCGGCTGGGCTGGAAAGTATTCCTGCCGATCTCGCTGTTCATGGTCGTGGCCACCGCGGCCTTCCTCAAGATCACAGGGTTTGCGTGATGGGCGATATCTCCGCAGGTTTTGTGGGAGCTGTTGCTGGCTTACTTGTTGCCTTTCTCGGCAATGTTGTTGTGCTGCCTTACGTGTTGCGACAGCAGGGACAGAGGATCTCCGCAAATTATCAAGTTCCCGTATTTGGTTGGGACATGCGGAAAGTGGCGTCGCTCACGCGAGTTGCGTATCGCTTTATGATGCCGATCCTGTTCGGGTTTGTTGGCGCTGTCGCCGCAATTCAATTATTTGGGGGTGCTGAATGAGTGCTCTGGCCCAGGCCGCAAAGTCGCTGCTGCTGAAGGATTTCGTCAGCGCCTTCTTCCTTTCGATGCGCCAGTTCTTCGCGCCGAAGGAAACGATCAACTATCCGCATGAGAAGGGGCCGACCAGCCCGCGCTTCCGTGGCGAGCATGCGCTGCGCCGTTACCCGAACGGCGAGGAACGCTGCATCGCCTGCAAGCTCTGCGAAGCGATCTGCCCGGCGCAGGCCATCACCATCGAAGCCGGGCCGCGCCGCAATGACGGCACGCGCCGCGCCGTGCGCTACGACATCGACATGGTGAAATGCATCTATTGCGGCTTCTGCCAGGAAGCCTGCCCCGTCGACGCCATCGTCGAGGGGCCGAATTTCGAATTCGCGACCGAGACGCGCGAGGAGCTTTACTACAACAAGGAAAAGCTGCTGGCGAACGGCGATCGCTGGGAGCGGGAGCTGGCGCGCAACATCGCGCTCGACTCGCCCTATCGCTGACATTTGACGCATGGACGGGGCGAGGGGCCTCGTCTAAGGAACACGCGGCTTCGCTACCGGAGGCGGAACGAAGCCACAGACAATGGAGAGGGCGAATGTCCAATCCGACAGGAACCCGGGGGAACCCATGCTGAGTGGATTAGAGGCGGCCTTTTTCTACCTCTTCGCCTTTATCGCCGTGGCGTCGGCCTTCATGGTCATTTCGTCGCGCAACCCCGTGCATTCCGTGCTGTTCCTGATCCTCACCTTCTTCAACGCCGCCGGCCTGTTCATGCTGACCGGCGCCGAGTTCCTGGCGATGATCCTGCTCGTCGTCTATGTCGGCGCGGTGATGGTGCTGTTCCTGTTCGTCGTCATGATGCTCGACGTCGACTTCGCCGAGATGAAGCAGGGCGCGCTGCAATATGCGCCGATCGGCGCGCTGGTCGGGCTGATCCTGGCGGCGGAACTGATCATAGTGCTCGGCGGCTACACATTCGCGCCGCAGCTTGCCTCGACCGTCGCCAAGGCAACGCCGGATCTCGCCACGCGCTCCAACACGGCGGCGCTCGGCGACATCCTCTATACGGACTACCTCTATTATTTCCAGATTTCCGGCCTGGTGCTGCTGGTCGCCATGATCGGCGCCATCGTCTTGACGCTGCGCCACAAGGAAGGCGTCAAGCGGCAGTCGATCGCCGCGCAGGTCGGCCGCACGCCGGCGACGGGCATGGAAATCCGCAAGGTCAAATCGGGCGAGGGCATCTGAGATGGTCGTCGGCATTGCACATTATCTGACCGTATCGGCGATCCTGTTCACGCTCGGCGTGTTCGGCATCTTCCTGAACCGCCGCAACATCATCGTCATCCTGATGTCGATCGAGCTTATCCTGCTTGCGGTCAACATCAACTTCGTCGCTTTCTCGGCGGCGCTGCATGACCTCGTCGGACAGGTGTTCGCCCTGTTCGTGCTGACGGTCGCAGCCGCTGAAGCCGCGATCGGTCTTGCCATTCTTGTCGTCTTCTTCCGCAACCGCGGCTCGATCGCGGTCGAAGACGTGAGCGCGATGAAGGGTTGACGGGAACCACCATGTATCAGGCTATCGTCTTCCTTCCGCTGCTTGGCTTCCTGATTGTCGGCCTGTTCGGCAATTCGCTTGGCGCCAAGGCTTCCGAATACATCACCTCCGGCTTCCTGGTGATCGCGGCTGTGCTGTCGTGGATCGCCTTCTTCAGCGTCGGCTTCGGCCATGGCGAGGTGTTCACCGTGCCGGTGCTGCGCTGGATCCAGTCGGGCGGCATCGACGCGTCGTGGGCGCTCAGGATCGATACGCTGACGGTGGTGATGCTGGTCGTCGTCAACACGGTGTCGGCGCTGGTTCACATCTATTCGATCGGCTACATGCACCACGATCCGAACCGTCCGCGCTTCTTTGCCTATCTGTCGCTGTTCACCTTCGCGATGCTGATGCTGGTGACGGCCGATAACCTCATCCAGATGTTCTTCGGCTGGGAGGGCGTCGGTCTCGCCTCCTATCTCTTGATCGGCTTCTGGTACAAGAAGCCGTCAGCCAATGCGGCGGCGATCAAGGCTTTCGTCGTCAACCGCGTCGGCGACTTCGGCTTCGCGCTCGGCATTTTCGGCGTCTTCGTGCTGTTCGGCTCGGTCAATCTCGGCACCATCTTCGCCAATGCGGCCTCCTTCCTGCCGGCCGAAGGCGCGCCGGCGGGCGCTGCCGTGCTCACTTTCCTCGGCCACGCGCTCGACAAGCAGTCGGCGCTGACCGTGGTCTGCCTGCTGCTCTTCATGGGCGCCATGGGCAAGTCGGCGCAGGTGCCGCTGCACACCTGGCTGCCGGACGCCATGGAAGGCCCGACGCCGGTCTCCGCGCTCATCCACGCGGCGACCATGGTGACCGCCGGCGTGTTCATGCTAGCAAGGCTCTCGCCGCTGTTCGAGCTGTCGCATACGGCTCTGACCGTTGTCACCTTCATCGGCGCCTTCACCGCCTTCTTCGCGGCGACGGTCGGCCTGGTCCAGAACGACATCAAGCGCGTCATAGCCTATTCGACCTGCTCGCAGCTCGGCTATATGTTCGTGGCGCTCGGCGTCGGCGCTTATGGCGCGGCGATCTTCCACCTGTTCACGCACGCGTTCTTCAAGGCGCTGCTGTTCCTCGGCTCCGGCTCGGTCATCCACGCTGTCTCCGACGAGCAGGACATGCGCAAGATGGGCGGCCTTCGCAATCTGATCCCGAAGACTTACTGGATGATGGTCATCGGCACGCTGGCGCTGACCGGCGTCGGCATTCCGGCGACGGTGATCGGCACCGCCGGCTTCTTCTCCAAGGACGCCATCATCGAAACCTCCTTCGCCAGCCACAATGCGGTCGCCGGCTTCGCCTTTATCCTGCTGGTGGTCGCCGCCTGCTTCACCAGCTTCTACTCCTGGCGCTTGATCTTCATGACCTTCCACGGCGAGCCGCGCGCCAGCCACGAGGTCATGCACCATGTCCATGAATCGCCGCCTGTGATGCTGGTGCCGCTCTATGTGCTGGCCGCCGGCGCGCTGTTCGCGGGTATCATCTTCCACGGCGCTTTCATCGGCGAAGGCTATGGCGAGTTCTGGAAGGCGTCGTTGTTCACGCTGCCGGACAACCACATCCTGCACGAGATCCACGAATTGCCGTTGTGGGTGGAGTTGGCGCCGTTCGTCGCCATGGTGATCGGCCTGCTGGTCGCCTGGCAGTTCTATATCCGCAAGCCGGAGGCGCCGAAGGAACTGGCGGCTAACCATCGCGGCCTTTACGGCTTCCTGCTCAACAAGTGGTATTTCGACGAGCTCTACGATTTCCTGTTCGTGCAGCCGGCCAAGCGCCTCGGCCGCTTCCTGTGGAAGACCGGTGACGGCACGATCATCGACGGTCTCGGCCCGGACGGCATCTCGGCGCGCGTCGTCGACGTCACCAACCGGGTCGTCAAGCTGCAGACCGGCTACCTCTATCACTACGCCTTCGCCATGCTGATCGGCGTGGCCGCTCTCGTCACCTGGATGATGCTCTGATGACCGACTGGCCAATCCTCTCGCTGGTCACCTTCCTGCCGCTGGTTGGTGTTCTGCTCATTCTGTTCATCGACGATGACAATGAGAACGCGCGCCGCAACATCCGCGCCATCGCTTTCATCACGACGGCGTTCACCTTCGTCATCTCGCTGTTCATCTGGACGGGCTTCGACAATTCGCAGGCCGGCTTCCAGTTCGTCGAGAAGCACGCCTGGCTGGATTCGGGCATCTCCTACCACATGGGCGTCGACGGCATTTCGATGCTGTTCGTCATCCTGACCACCTTCCTGATGCCGTTCTGCATCCTGGCCTCCTGGGAAGCGATCGAGAAGCGGGTCAAGGCCTATATGATCGCCTTCCTGATCCTCGAGACGCTGATGATCGGCGTGTTCTGCGCGCTCGACATCGTCTTGTTCTACGTCTTCTTCGAGGCCGGCCTGATCCCGATGTTCATCATCATCGGCGTCTGGGGCGGCAAGCGCCGTGTCTATGCCTCGTTCAAGTTCTTCCTCTATACGCTCGCCGGCTCGGTGCTGATGCTGCTCGCCATCATGGCGATGTTCTTCCAGTCGGGCACCACCGATATCCCGACCCTTTTGACGCATAATTTCCCGGCCAGCATGCAGACCTGGCTGTGGCTCGCCTTCTTCGCCTCCTTCGCGGTGAAGATGCCGATGTGGCCGGTGCACACCTGGCTGCCCGACGCCCACGTCGAGGCGCCGACCGCCGGTTCGGTCATCCTGGCCGGCATCCTCCTGAAGATGGGAGGATACGGCTTCCTGCGCTTCTCGCTGCCGATGTTCCCGGAGGCATCGGCGATGTTCGCGCCGCTGGTGTTCACGCTCTCGGTCGTTGCCATCATCTACACCTCGCTGGTGGCGCTGATGCAGGAGGACATGAAGAAGCTGATCGCCTATTCGTCGGTAGCCCACATGGGCTTCGTCACCATGGGCATCTTCGCGATGAACCAGGAAGGCGTGCAGGGCGCGATCTTCCAGATGCTCAGCCACGGCCTCGTCTCGGGCGCGCTGTTCCTGTGCGTCGGCGTCATCTACGACCGCATGCATACGCGCGAGATCGACGCCTATGGCGGCCTCGTCAACAACATGCCGAAATACGCGACCGTGTTCATGATCTTCACCATGGCCAATGTCGGCCTGCCGGGCACCAGCGGCTTCATCGGCGAATTCCTGACCATGCTCGGCGTGTTCAAGGTCAACACCTGGGTGGCGTTCTTCGCCGCCACCGGCGTTATCCTGTCGGCGGCCTATGCGCTGTGGCTCTATCGCCGGGTGATCTTCGGTGCGCTGACCAAGGACAGCCTGAAGAACCTGCTCGATCTGTCGCCGCGCGAGAAGGCGATCGTCTATCCGCTGGTGGTGCTGGTGATCTTCTTCGGCGTCTACCCGGCGCCGGTGTTCGACGCGACGGCCGCTTCGGTCAAGACGCTCGTCACCAACGTCACCGCATCCATCAATTCCGCGCAGACCGCGGCGGCGAACTGACTGGGGAATAGACCATGACGCCGGACCTTCTCTCCAGCCTTTCGCTCTCGACGCCGGAACTGATCCTGGCCGTCGGCGCGCTGGTGCTCCTGATGATCGGAGCCTATTCGCGCTCCAACAACACCACGACCGTGACCGGCCTGGCCGTGCTCGTGCTGGTGGTGGCCGGCCTGTGGCTCGCTTTCTCCGGCGGACGGGGAGCCGCCTTTGGCGGCGCCTTCGTGCAGGATTCCTTCAGCGCCTTCATGAAGATGCTGGCACTGATCGGCTCGGCGGTGACGCTGGTCATGTCGATGCGCTTCGCGCGCCAGGAGCATTTCGACAAGTTCGAATTCCCGGTTCTTATCCTGCTCTGCACGCTCGGCATGATGCTGATGATCTCGGCCAACGGCATGATTGGGCTCTATCTCGGGCTCGAGCTGCAGTCGCTGGCGATCTACGTGCTCGCGGCGATCAACCGCGACAATCTGCGTTCGACCGAGGCGGGCCTGAAATATTTCGTCCTCGGCGCGCTGTCGTCGGGCATGCTGCTCTACGGCATCAGCCTCGTCTACGGCTACACCGGCAACACCGGCTTCCAGGAGATCGCGACGGCGCTCTCCAGCGGCGAGCGCCAGCTCGGTCTCGTCTTCGGCCTGGTGTTCGTGCTCGCCGGCCTTGCCTTCAAGATCTCGGCCGTGCCGTTCCATATGTGGACGCCTGACGTCTACGAAGGCGCACCGACGCCGATCACCGCCTTCCTGGCCGCCGCGCCGAAAATGGCGGCGATGGCGCTGATCGTGCGCGTCACCATGGGCGCCTTCAAGCCGATCGCTTCGGACTGGCAGCAGATCGTCGTCTTCATCTCGATCGCCTCGATGGCGCTCGGCGCCTTCGCGGCCATCGGCCAGACCAACATCAAGCGCCTGATGGCCTATTCCTCGATCGGCCATATGGGCTATGCGCTGGTCGGCCTTGCCGCCAACAGCCAGGCCGGCGTGCGCGGCGTCGCCATCTACATGCTGATCTATCTGGTGATGACGCTCGGCACCTTCGCCTTCATCCTCGCCATGCGGCGCAAGGAGGGCAATGTCGAGCAGATCAGCGATCTCGCCGGCCTGTCCTCGACCAACCCGATCATGGCCACCATTCTCACCATCCTGATGTTCTCGCTGGCCGGTATTCCGCCGCTCGCGGGTTTCTGGGGGAAGTGGTACGTGTTTCTGGCCGCCATCAACGCGCATCTCTACGCGCTGGCGATCATCGGCGTGCTGGCCTCGGTGGTGGGCGCCTACTACTATCTGCGCATCATCAAGATCATGTGGTTCGACGAGCCGGTCGGCGGTTTCGTGCCGATGGCCAGCGAGCTGCGCCTTGTGCTCGGCGTCAGCGGCGCCTTCGTGCTGTTCTATGTGCTGATCGGCGGGCCGATCGGCAATTATGCCGAAGCCGCCGCCAAGACCTTCTTCTGACGGGATGGCATTTCGACTGGCTCCAACCGCGGCGTCGGAGGGGTTCCGGCTCGAAGCGCATGACAGCGTCGGCTCGACCAACGCGCTGGCGCTGGAACGCGCGCGCGCCGGCGATCCCGGCAAGCTCTGGGTCGTTTCGAAGAAGCAGGAAAGCGGCCGCGGCCGCCGTGGCCGTGTCTGGGCCACGCCCGAAGGCAATCTCGCGGCGACGCTGCTTCTGGTTCCGGGCGGCGAGCTGCGGCTTGCCGCGACGCTCGGCTTCGTCGCGGGGCTGGCGCTGGCCGACGCGCTCGACGCCGTCGTGCCGAAAGGCCGGATCGCCGTCGCCGTTGACGGCGCGAGCCAGGGCCGCAACCGCTTCGAGCTGAAATGGCCGAACGACGTGCTGGCCTCGGGCGCCAAGCTTGCCGGCATATTGCTGGAATCGACGATGCTGGAAGGCGGCCGCTTCGCGGTTGCGGTCGGCATCGGCGTCAATGTCGTGGCCTACCCGGAAGATTTGCCTTATCCGGCGACATCGCTGCAGGCATTGGGTGCGCAGTGCGACGCCGAAACCCTGTTCCTGGCGCTTTCGGATGCCTGGAGCGAGAATGCCCGGCTGTGGGATGACGGGCGCGGGCTCGATGCCATCAGAAAGCGCTGGCTTGGCCGCGCAGCGGGCCTCGGCGGCGAGGTTGCTGTCAGAATTGACGGCAATGTGGTGCGCGGCGTCTTCGAGACCATTGACGAGGACTGCCGTTTCGTGATCCGCGACGATGAGGGATCGGTTTTGACGATCGCGGCCGGCGACGTGCATTTCGGCGCTGTCGCCTCGGCCCGGGTATAATTTTGTTTTGCGCAATTCCGGAGGAAAACCGTGACACGCTTTTCCCAGAATTGCTCCAACGGCTTGGTCTGACGGCCAGGAAGGAAAGAATTCATGGCGAATAAGGAAAACGTCGAGCTCGTTTTCGCGCCGCTGGGCGGCGTTGGCGAGATCGGCATGAACTTCGCCCTTTACGGCTATGGGCCTGCCGACGCGCGCGAATGGATCATCGTCGATGTCGGCGTCACCTTTCCGGACAGCGCGCATCCCGGTGTCGATCTCATCCTGCCCGATACGCGCTTCATCGAGGAGAATCTCGATGGTTTGCGCGGCATCGTCATCACGCATGCGCATGAGGACCACTACGGCGCGCTGCTCGATATCTGGCCGAAGCTTAAAGTCCCGGTCTGGATGACGCCGTTCACTGCCGGCCTGCTCGAGGCCAAGCGGCAGGGCGAGCAGAACGCCCCGAAGATTCCGGCGTCGATCTACCGGGCCGGCGAGACATTCACCGTCGGACCGTTCGCGATCGAGGCCATTCCGGTGGCGCATTCGATCCCCGAGCCGATGTCGCTGGCGATCACCACGCCCGCCGGCACCGTGATCCACACCGGCGACTGGAAGATCGACCCGGCGCCGACGATCGGTCCGAAGACCGACGAGGCGCGTTTCCGCGCCTATGGCGACAAGGGCGTGCTGGCGCTGATCTGCGATTCCACCAACGCGTTGAGGGAAGGGGAGTCGCCGTCGGAAGTCGCGGTCGGCGAAGGCCTCAAGGGCGTCATCGAGAAAGCCAAGGGGCGCGTTGCCGTCACCACCTTCTCCTCCAATGTCGGGCGCATCGTCTCGATCGCCAGGGCGGCACGCGATGCCGGCCGGCAGTGCCTGGTGCTTGGCCGCTCGCTGAAGCGCGTCATCGATGTGGCGGGCGAGCTCGGCTACATGGATGGCCTGCCGGAGTTCATCGCCGAGGAAGACTACGGCTATATCCCGCGCGAGAACCTGGTGATCATCTGCACGGGCAGCCAGGGCGAGCCGCTGGCCGCGCTTGCCAAGCTTTCACGCGACGAGATGAAGTCGGTGGCGCTGACGGCCGGCGATACCGTGGTGTTTTCCTCGCGCACCATTCCCGGCAACGAGAAGGCGATCCTCGAGATCAAGAACCGGCTGATCGATCTTGGCATGAAGATCATCGAGGACGGCGATGCCCTGGTGCATGTCTCCGGCCATCCGCGCCGCAGCGAGTTGCGCAAGATGTATGAATGGGTCCGGCCGCAGATCGGCGTTCCCGTGCATGGCGAGGCGGCGCATCTGGTGGCGCAGGGCTCGCTGATGTCGATGTCGGGCATCGGCCAGGTGGCGCAGGTGCGCGACGGCGACATGCTCAGGCTCTGGCCCGGCCCGGCGACGATCATCGACCAGGTGCCATTCGGCCGGCTCTACAAGGATGGCTCGCTGATCGGCACCGACCAGGCGATGGGCATACGCGACCGCCGCAAGCTTTCCTTCGCCGGCCATGTCGCCGTCAATGTCGTGCTCGACGACAAATATGAGCTTGCCGGCGACCCCGACCTGGTGGCGATCGGCGTCGCCGAGTCCGATGCCAGCGGCGAGACGCTGGAGGACCTGATGCTCGATGCGGCAATCGGCGCGGTGGACTCCATTCCGCGCCAGCGCCGAAAAGACCTCGACCTGGTGCAGGAAGCGGTGCGCCGTGCCGTGCGCGGCGCCGCCAACGAAGCCTGGGGCAAGAAGCCGCTGGTGACTGTGTTTGTGACGAGATGAAGAGTAGGGCAGTAGGGAATAGGCAGTAGGCAGTAGGCAATAGGAAAGCGATTGCTTTTAGCTCGCCAAATTTGCTTCTTCTCTACTGCCTACTGCCTACTGCCTACTGCCTACTGCCTACTGCCTACTGCCTAGGGAAACCGCCAATGCTTGGACGCCTGAACCATGTCGCGCTTGCCGTGCCGGATCTGGCCGCGGCAATGGCCGCCTATCGCGATACGCTGGGCGCGCGGTTGAGCGCGCCGCAGGCGCTGCCCGAGCATGGCGTGAGCGTCGTGTTCGTCGATGTCGGCAACACCAAGATCGAGTTGCTGGAGCCGCTGGGCGAGACTTCACCCATCGCCGCGTTCCTCGAGAAGAATCCATCCGGCGGCATGCATCACATCTGCTATGAGGTCGACGACATCCTGGCCGCTCGCGATCATTTGAAGCAAAGCGGCGCGCGCGTGCTGGGCGACGGCAATCCGAAGATCGGCGCGCATGGCAAGCCGGTGCTGTTCCTGCATCCGAAGGATTTCTTCGGCACGCTCGTCGAACTGGAGCAGATATGAACTGGATACTGTTCGCCGCGCTGTTCTTCATCATCTGGTGGATGGTGCTGTTCGTTGTTCTTCCGTTCAGCTTGCGCACCCAGGACGACGACCAGGATGTCACGCTTGGCACCGTTTCCAGCGCGCCGCGGGGCCCGCATATGCTGCGCGCCTTCATCCGCGCGACGATCGTGACGGTGGTCGTGATGGGCATCCTCTACGGCCTGACGATGGGCCTGGGGTACAGCTTCGACGACGTCATGCGGATCATGCCGGACTTCACGCCGGACGTCAGTCACTGAAGGCGACAACACAGTTTCCGCAAGTATTGAGCAGCACACGCGCGCCAAGGTTGAAATCGGAAGCCGGCTTCCGATTCAACGGCTAATCACGCCTGATGCTGTTTGGCAGATGGTTGTGCTAAGCAGATGATTGCACAAAAAAAATGCAAGGCACAAGGCCTTGCAATTTAAACGCGTCCGATCTGTTTCCGGTGTCCGGCGGCAGCGAGTTACCGCGCCTAGATCGCATCCTCCCAAGACTTTGACCGCGTAGGAGAGCAGATTTTTCTCCGCCCTCTCGGTTATCGGCGCACACTAGACCAAGGCAGGTGAAAATGTCACGAAGAATTTTGCCTCGAAACAGGCAATATCGTGCTGCACTGCACAATAGTGCGGCAGGGCTTGCTTGTGAATCGATCAAAAAGCCATTTGCGGCACTTTGCAGCCAAAATCGCCTTTTTGGTAAGGTGCAGAAGGCCCCGATACTTTGGGGCACTCGGGTTTCCATTCGGCCATGAAATGGCTATGAAGCCCGGGCAAGCAGCCTCGGTTGCGCCGATTCCCGCGCCGCCATTTTCACTCACGGACCAGTCCATGCGTTTGTCGCGCTATTTCCTGCCCATTCTCAAAGAAAATCCCCGCGAGGCCGAAATCGTCTCCCACCGGCTGATGCTGCGCGCCGGCATGATCCGGCAGCAGGGGCAGGGCAGCTTTTCGTGGCTGCCGCTGGGCAAGCGCGTGCTGGACAAGGTCTGCCGGATCATCCGCGAGGAACAGAACCGCGCCGGCGCGCTGGAAATCCTGATGCCGACCATCCAGTCGGCGGATCTGTGGCGAGAAAGCGGCCGTTACAACGACTATGGCAAGGAGATGCTGCGCATCAAGGACCGCCAGGACCGCGACATGCTCTACGGGCCGACCAATGAAGAGATGGTCACCGAGATTTTCCGCGCCTATGTGAAGTCCTACAAGGACCTGCCGCTCAATCTCTACCACATCCAGTGGAAGTTCCGCGACGAGGTGCGCCCGCGCTTCGGCGTCATGCGCAGCAGGGAGTTCCTGATGAAGGATGCTTACTCCTTCGACCTCGATTTCGAGGGCGCCAGGGCCGCCTACAACCGCATGTTCGTCTCCTATCTCAGGACGTTCACACGCATGGGCCTGCAGGCTATTCCGATGCGCGCCGACACCGGCCCGATCGGCGGCGATCTCAGCCATGAGTTCATCATCCTGGCCGACACCGGCGAGAGCCAGGTGTTCTGCGACCGCGCCTATCTGTCGCTCGACGTGCCGGGCGCCGCCACCAACTTCTCCAACGATGCGGAGATCGGCGACATCGTGAAGAAGTGGACGACGCCTTATGCCGCCACCGACGAGATGCATGACGAGGCGGCCTGGGCGAACGTTCCGCCAAGCGAGCAGGTCTCGGCGCGCGGCATCGAGGTCGGCCACATCTTCCACTTCGGCGAGAAATACTCCAAGCCCATGGGCGCCAAGGTGACCGGACCCGACGGCAAGGACCATTACGCCTCGGGCGGCTCCTATGGCATCGGTCCGTCGCGGCTGGTCGCGGCGATCATCGAGGCCAGCCATGACGAGAACGGCATCATCTGGCCGGAGGCGGTGGCGCCCTTCGATATCGGCCTGATCAACATGAAGGTCGGCGACGGCGAATGCGACCGCGTCTGCGACGAGCTTTATGCGGCGCTCACTTCGGCCGGCAAGGACGTGCTCTATGACGACACCGACCAGCGGCCCGGCGGCAAGTTCGCCACCGCGGATCTGATCGGCCTGCCGTGGCAGGTGATCGTCGGACCGCGCGGCGTGGCCGCCGGCGAGGTCGAGATCAAGAACCGCAAGTCGGGCGAGCGCGCCACACTGCCGATCGCGGAAGCCAAGAAACACCTGGGTATCGCCGCATGAGCGAGCCGGCGGCAGCGGCCAGGTCAGCGGCGGGCGCTTTCTCCGGCTTCGAACGCATGGTGGCCTGGCGCTATCTGCGCTCGCGCCGCAAGGAAACGGTGATCTCGGTCATCGCCTCGATCTCCTTCCTCGGCATCATGCTGGGCGTCGCGACGCTGATCGTCGTCATGGCCGTGATGAACGGTTTTCGCGCCGAATTGCTCACCCGGATCCTCGGCGTCAACGGCCACCTCATCGTGCAGCCGCTCGATTCGCCGCTGGAGGACTACGCCCAGGTGGCGAGCCGCATCAACGGTGTCGCGGGCGTCAAATACGCCATTCCGCTGATCGACGGCCAGGTGCTGGCGCAAGGCAATGTCGGGGGCGGCACGGGCGCGCTGGTGCGCGGCATCCGCGGCGAGGACCTTGGCAAGATTTCGATCGTCGCCAGCAACATCAAGCAGGGCACGCTCGACGGTTTCGACACCGGTGACGGCGTGGCGATCGGCAAGCGCATGGCGGAAAGCCTCGGACTGGTGCTCGGCGACACGATCACGCTGATCTCGCCGGACGGCGACGTGACGCCGCTCGGCACCACGCCGCGCATGAAGGGCTACAAGGTGGCGGCGATCTTCGAGGTCGGCATGTCCGAATATGACAGCTCGATCGTCTATATGCCGTTCTCCGAAGCGCAGCTCTATTTCAACATGGACGGCCGCGCGCAGACCATCGAGATCTATGTCGACAATCCCGACAATGTCGACGCGCTGAAGCCGCTGGTCGAGCAGGCGGCGCAGCGGCCGGTCGATCTCGTCGACTGGCGCCAGCGCAACGAGACCTTCTTCTCGGCGCTGCAGGTCGAGCGCAACGTCATGTTCATGATTCTCACACTGATCGTGCTGGTGGCGGCGCTCAACATCATTTCCGGCCTCATCATGCTGGTGAAGGACAAAGGCCACGACATCGCCATCCTGCGCACGATGGGCGCCTCGCGCGGCGCGATCTTGCGCATCTTCCTGATGACGGGGGCGGCGATCGGCGTCACCGGGACCATCGCCGGCGTGCTGCTCGGCGTCGTCATCTGCCTCAACATCGAATCAATCCGCCAGTTCTTCTCCTGGATGACCGGCAGGATCCTGTTCAACCCCGAGCTCTATTTCCTCAGCCAGCTGCCGGCGAAGATGGATCCGCGCGAGACGACCTACGTCGTCATCATGGCGCTGGCCCTGTCGTTCCTCGCGACGGTGTTTCCGGCCTGGCGGGCCGCCCGGCTCGATCCGGTCGAAGCCTTGAGGTACGAATGATGGCCGAGGCCATTATCGAATTGAAGGGCGTCGAGCGTCACTACGTCCAGGGACCGCGCAAGCTCACCATCCTGAACGGCGCCGACTTTTCGCTCCGGCGCGGCGAGATGGTGGCGCTGGTCGCGCCGTCGGGCACCGGCAAGTCCACACTGCTGCATACGGCGGGTCTGCTGGAGCGGCCCGATGCGGGCGACGTGATCCTCGCCGGCCGTGCCTGCGGCCGGCTGTCGGACGAGGAGCGCACCGCGATCCGCCGCAACGATGTCGGCTTCGTCTACCAGTTCCATCATTTGCTGCCGGAGTTCTCGGCGCTCGAGAACATCATGATGCCGCAGCTGATCAAGGGGCTTTCCCCCAAGGACGCTTCGGAGCGGGCAGCCCAGCTTCTCGACTACATGCAGATCGGCAAGCGCGCGCAGCACCGGCCGGCCGAGCTTTCCGGCGGCGAGCAGCAACGCGTCGCCATTGCCCGCGCGGTCGCCAATGCGCCGCTGGTGCTGCTGGCCGACGAGCCGACCGGCAATCTCGATCCGGTCACCGCCTCCTATGTATTCGATGCGCTGGAGGCGCTGGTCAGGCAGTCAGGCCTCGCGGCGCTGATCGCCACCCACAACCATGAGCTGGCCTCGCGCATGGACCGGCGCGTGACGCTGGCCGAGGGTAAGGTCGTGCCGCTTTAGGCCAAGCCGATATTCGGATGAGGCTGGCCTGCGGACGGCAGCTTCCGGCCTTCGCCGGCCGAAGCCCTCATAAGTGTCTCCGCTCTATGAAGGCTACGGCCGGCGTAGGCAGGTTCTCGGAACCCGCCATCCTCGGCTCAGCCCGATCCGAATCTCGGCTTGGCCTGGCTCAGCGCAAATACCCCAATCGTGCGCTAACCCTTCCTTAACCCTGCAGAAATGGACCGCCCGGATTCGTTCGGCGCGGTGTGTGGCGGCCGTTGACATTCGAACAAAATCAGAACAAACTACGAACATACTAACAACGGAGAGAGTTATGTCTGATCTGGTTCAGGATGTCGTCTCGCTGGTTTGCATGAGCACCTTCCTCGTTTCCATGGCGATCTGGATCGGCGCCATGTGATCGGGCGGCCTAGCCGCTGCCGGGACGGGCAAATGCCCGACCGCTGTTCGGGCGGGCAAGAGCCCGCCCTGGGATAGGCAAGGGCCGCCCGGTGATGGGCAAGAGCCCACTCCTTGTTAAGTCTTTCTTGGCCGGGCCGACGCTAGGTTGTTCCCTCAAGACAGGGAGCGAATTCGGTGTCGGTCATCGTCACGGTCACCCTCGTGGCCGGCAATCTCGGACTGATCTTTCTTTTGATGACCGTGCCGCTCGGACTGCGCACGGTGACGGTCAGCCGCGTGATCAAGGCCGACCGCGATCGCCTCTGGCAGACGCTGTGGCCGTTCGGCGGCGACGCCGGATGGTCCGGCGAGATCCTTTCCGCCGAGCCGCTGGACGGCGAGGGGACGGTGCTGATCAAGCTGTCCTGGGAAGGGCGCGACGGCCGGCCGATCGAACGCAAGGCGCGGTTCGAGGATGTGAGGGAAGGCAGTCGCTTTTCGATGCGGGTTATCGAGGACACTGCGCTCGATCCGTCGTTCTGGGCAAACTATCGCGAGACCGCCGAACTCGTGCCCAAGGGTGATGCGACGCGGGTCACGCTTACTCAAACCGATCGCTACCGCGGCGTCGCGTTCCTGGTCTTCCGTTTCTTCGCCATGCGCCGCGAGCTCAGCAAGCTGGACGTCTGGGCGGCTACCGGCACGTATCGCAAGGGCGGCTGGTTCGAGCATCCGCTGAGCCAGATCGGCTTTGCCGTGCTTTCGGCCCTGATCCTGTGGCCGTTCTTCGGCCTCAATATCGGCGGCCTGGCCCTTGCCGCGATCCTGACCTCGGTGGTCGCCCTGCACGAGCTCGGCCATATGGCGGCCTTCCGGCTGACGGGGCATCGCCGGGCACGGATGATCTTCATTCCGCTGCTTGGCGGCATTGCCATCGGTGGCAGGCCCTATGACAGCCGCTTTGAGGTCGCCTTCGTGGCGCTTATGGGCGCAGGCTTCTCCGCTTTCCTGGTGCCGGTGCTGATCGCCGCCAGCGGTTTCGCCAACGGCGAGGGACATCGGCTTGTCGCCATGCTCCTGGCAACGCTCGCCGGCTGCGCATCGCTGTTCAACATCGCCAATCTGGTGCCGGTGTGGAAATTCGACGGCGGCCAGGTGCTGCGTCAGATCTGCCCGGGTCCGGCAGCACTCGCGCTGGCGTCCTTCCTGCTGCTCTCGGCGCTTCTAGCGCTCGGCTGGCGGGCCGGTTTTTCGCCGAGCTTCCTGCTGATCGCCGGCGCAGTGTTCGCGATCCTCAGCCTGATCACCATGGGCAGCGGCGTGAAGCCCCGACACGAGCTGAAGCCGATCAAGACCTTCGACCGGCTGGCCATGGCCGGCGCGCTGCTCGCCGTCTTTGCCATCCACGGCTACGGGATGCTGTGGGCATCCGCGCAGCTGATGTAGAGTATGTTGATATTCAGATGAGTCCGGCCTGCAAACGGCAGCTTCCTGCGCTTCCGGTGCTCACGTACTTAAGTACGCTCCGCTCCGGTTCTCGGAACCCACCGTTTTCGGCTCGGCCTGACCTGAATCTCAACACACTCCAGGCGGAGCGATGTTCAGCCGGCCTTGCGAGCAGGCTCTGCAGCCGGAACGGCGGAAGGCCCGAACACATCCTCGAAAGCGGACTTCAGCGCGAGGTCGAGGTCGGCCATGGTGACCGGCAGCCCGAGATCGACGAGGCTGGTCACGCCGTGGTCCTGGACGCCGCAGGGCACGATGCCGCTGAAATGGCCAAGTTCCGGTTCGACATTGATGGCGATGCCGTGGAAGCTCACCCAGCGCCGCAGCCGGATGCCTATTGCCGCGATCTTGTCCTCGGCCGACGTGCCGTCCGGCAGGGCAGGACGATCCGGCCGCACCACCCAGACGCCGACGCGGTCCTCGCGCCGCTCGCCGCGCACATCGAAGGCGGCAAGCGTGGAGATGATCCATTGCTCGAGCGCCGCGACGAAGGCGCGCACATCCTCGCGCCGGCGCTTCAGATCGAGCATGACATAGGCCACGCGCTGGCCGGGGCCGTGATAGGTGTATTCGCCGCCGCGGCCCGCGGCAAAGACCGGGAACCGGTCGGGGTCGATCAGGTCCTCGATGCGGGCGCTGGTGCCGGCGGTGTAGAGCGGCGGATGCTCGACCAGCCAGACCATTTCGCCTGCCGCGCCGCTGCGGATCGCTTCGGCGCGAGCCTCCATGAAGGCAAGGGCATCCGGATAGGCGGTAAGGCCTGGCTCGATCACCCATTCAACCGGCGCCGAGCCGGGCAGGGGCAGGAACGACGTGGCGATCTGGCTGCGTTCTGTCATGGAACTTTCTCGATGCTCCTCCCATATGGCGGCAATCGGCCAAAACGTCCAGTTCCGGCAACGTGAAGGCGGGCTGCGGAGGCTTGTGGCGGCAGCACCTCGTCCGCCCAAAACCTCTGCGCACCTATCGGTGATACGCATTCGCGAATATTCCGCTCAGCGCACTTGTTTCGCCGGAAACGATTTGCTACAGGCCCCGGGCCGGATGGTTCCGGCTCCTACCACGTGCGGTCGTGGCGGAATTGGTAGACGCGCAGCGTTGAGGTCGCTGTGGGGCAACCCGTGGAAGTTCGAGTCTTCTCGACCGCACCAAAATCTCCGCAAAAAGCCAATGGAACCCGGCGCTGGCAGGCGACTGTCGCCACGGCTGTGTGCTTCTTGCTCGCCAAACGAAAGCGGCGGCGGGTCATGAAGACCGCCACCGCCTGGAATTCCCGACCAATCCAAAGCCATCAGGCTAGACCGATCAAGCCGCCTTCTTCGTCCGCGCCAGCGTATCGGCCACCACTTCGCCGAAGGAGGCGGGGGTCGGGACGATGACGACGCCGGCTTCCTTCAGGATCTCGACCTTTTCCTGCGCCGACTCGCCGAAGGCGGAGATGATCGCGCCGGCATGGCCCATGCGCCTTCCCTTCGGTGCGGAAAGCCCGGCGATGTAGGCGATCAGGGGCTTGCGCATATTGTCGCGCGCCCAGATCGCGGCTTCGGCTTCCTGCGGGCCGCCGATCTCGCCGATCATCACCACGGCGTCGGTGTCGTCGTCCCGCTCGAAGAGCTGCAGGATGTCCTTGAAGGACGAGCCGTTGATGGGATCGCCGCCGATGCCGACGCTGGTCGACACGCCGATGCCCAGCGCCTTCATCTGCGAGGCCGCCTCGTAACCCAGCGTGCCGGAGCGGCCGACGATGCCGACGCGCCCCGGCAGATAGATGCTGCCCGGCATGATGGCCATCAGCGCCTGTCCGGGGGTGATGACGCCGGCGCAGTTCGGGCCGACCAGCCGCATGCGATCCTCGAAGCGGTAGCGGCGCATGTAGCGCTTGACCCGCATCATGTCCTGCGAGGGGATGCCGTCGGTGATGCAGACGCAGAGTTTTATCCCGGCGTCCGCCGCCTCCATGATCGAATCGGCGGCGAAGGGCGGCGGCACGAAGACGATGCTCGCCTCGGCGCGGGTCTCGCGCACCGCGCCCTTGACGGTGTTGAAGACGGGCAGGCCGAGATGCGTCTGGCCGCCCTTGCCGGGAGTGACGCCGCCGACCAGCTTGGTGCCGTAGCGCTTCATGTCGTCGGCATGGAAGCTGCCGATCTTGCCGGTGAACCCTTGCACGATCACGCGCGTGCTGCGGTTGAGCAGGATTGCCATTTCTCGACCTCCCTCAGGCTGCTTTTTTGTTCTTGGTGGCTTCGCGCCAGGCGGCGACGGCCTTTTCGGCGGCTTCGGCCAGTGTGTCGGCGATGATCACCGCCTCGCCGGAATCGGCCAGGATCTTGCGCCCTTCCTCGACCTTGGTGCCGGAAAGGCGCACCACCAGCGGCACATCGACGCCGACCTCGCGGATCGCCTTGATGACGCCTTCGGCCACCCAGTCGCAGCGGTTGATACCGGCGAAGATGTTGACCAGGATGGTCTCGACATTCTTGTCGCCGAGCACCGCGCGGAAGGATTTCGCCACCCGCTCCGGCGAGGCGCCGCCGCCGATGTCGAGGAAGTTGGCCGGCTCGCCCCCGGCGATCTTGATCATGTCCATCGTCGCCATGGCGAGCCCAGCGCCGTTGATGATGCAGCCGATATTGCCGTCCAAGCCCACATAGGAGAGGCCGCGGTCGCTGGCGAACGTCTCGCGCGGGTCTTCCTGGCTCTTGTCGCGCAATTCAGAGATTTCCGGGCGGCGAAACAGCGCGTTCTCATCGAAGGACATCTTGGCGTCGAGCGCGACGAGGTTGCCTTCGCGCGTCACCACCAGCGGATTGATCTCCAGCATCGTGGCGTCATAGTCGCGGAACACCCGGTAGCAGCCGAGGATGGTTTCGGTCGCCTTACCGATCAGATTGTCCTCGAGCCCGAGCCCGAAGGCGATCTCGCGCGCCTGGAAGCGCTGCATGCCGACGCCCGGATCGACAGTGGCGCGGATGATCGAATCCGGCGCCGTCTCGGCGATCTCCTCGATCTCCATGCCGCCGGCGGCCGACGCCACGATCATGACGCGCTCTTCCTTGCGGTCGAGCACGAAGCCGAGATAGAGCTCCTGCGCGATGTCGACGGCTTCCTCGAGATAGAGGCGCGAGATCAGCTTCCCGCGCGGGCCGGTCTGCTGGGTCACCAGCTTGCGCCCGAGCATGGCTTCGGCCGCGTTGGAGATCTCCTCGTCGTTCGAGCATAGCTTGATGCCGCCGGCCTTGCCACGCGCGCCGGAATGGACCTGCGCCTTCAGCACCCATTTCGCGCCGCCGATCTCCCTGGCACGGTAGGTCGCCTGTTCGGGGCTGTAAGCGAGGCCGCCGCGCGGCACATGCACGCCGTGGCGGGCAAGCAGTTCCTTGGCCTGGTATTCGTGGATGTCCATCTTGTCCTCCCGGTATTTTTTCTATTGCGCGGCAGCGTGCTGCTGACCGGCGCGCTCGATCGCCTCGTTCACCACCAGCACGTTGCGCGCCATGCGCTCCGACGCCGCGTCGATCATCTTGCCGTCGAGGGCGGCGGCACCCTTGCCGAGCGCTTCCGCTTCCTTCAGCACTTCGAGGATGCGGCGGGCACGCGTGACTTCCTTTTCCGGCGGCGAGAACACGTCGTTGGCCAGGGCGATCTGCGAGGGATGGATCGCCCATTTGCCCTCGATGCCGAGTGCCGCGGCGCGCCGGGCGGCGGCCTTGTAGCCTTCGGGGTCGGAGAAATCGCCGAACGGCCCGTCGATGGCGCGCAGGCCATAGGCGCGGCAGGCGACCGTCATGCGCGACAGCGCGAAATGCCACTGGTCGCCGGGATAGTCGGGGTTGAGGCCGCCGATGTTGACGGTGCGCGCCTTGTTTGAGGCGGCATAGTCGGCGACACCGAAATGCATGGCTTCCAGCCGGCCGGGCGCGGCGGCGATCGCTTCGACATTGGCCATGCCGAGCGCCGTCTCGATCAGCGCTTCGAGGCCGACGCGGGTCTTGAAACCCTTGGCCATCTCGATCTGGTTGACCATGGCCTCGACCATATAGAGGTCGGCCGGCACGCCGACTTTCGGCACCAGGATCGTATCCAGCCGATCGCCGGCCTGCTCCATGACATCGACGACGTCGCGGTACATGTAATGCGTGTCGAGGCCGTTGATGCGCACCGAGACGGCCTTGCCCTTGGCGCGCCAGTCGATGTCGTTGAGCGCCTGGATGATGTTCTTGCGGGCGCGCTCCTTGTCGGGCGGCGCGACCGCATCCTCGATGTCGAGGAAGACGAAGTCGGCGGCGCTGTTCGCCGCCTTGTCGATCATCTCCGGGCTCGAACCCGGGACGGCGAGCTCGCTGCGCTGCAGCCTGAGTTTCTTCAGATGGTTGATGGTGTGGCTCATGGTCCGCTCCTCACGCCGCCTTGGCGATCGGCACGCCGGCCGTGCGGCGGAAGTGCTCGATCGCCGCGGCCACGCCCGAGCCGGGCGCCAGACGCACACCGCAATCGAGCAGCGCCATTTCGGCCGCCGACAGCGAGGCGCAGACCATCACCTCGTTCAGCCAGCCGAGATGGCCGATGCGGAAGACTTTTCCGAACACCTTGTTCAAGCCGCCGCCGAGCGACGTCTGGTAGGCCTGGTAGGCGCGCTTGACGACATCGCCGCTATCGATGCCTTCCGGCACCATAATGGCGCTGACCGTGTCGGAATGCCATTTCGGCGCCTTGGCGCAGAGCTTCAGGCCCCAGGCGTCGACCGCCTTGCGCACGCCTTCGGCAAGGCGATGGTGGCGGGCGAAGATGTTGTCGAGCCCTTCCTCCTCGATCAGGTCGAGCGAGGCGCGCAGGCCGCGCAGCAGCTGGGTGGCCGGTGTGTAGGGGAAATAGCCGGCATCGTTGGCGCGGATCATGTCGTCGAAGGAGAAGAAGCAGCGCCGGTGCGTCGAAATCCGCGAGGCGGCCAGCGCCTTCTTGCTGACCGACAGGAAACCGAGGCCGGCCGGCAGCATGAAACCTTTCTGCGAGCCGCTGACGGCGCAGTCGACGCCCCATTCCTCCTGGCGGAAGTCGATCGAGCCGATCGAGGAGACGCCGTCGACGAAGAGGAGCGCCGGGTGGTTCGCCGCATCGAGCGCGGCGCGGCAGCCGGCGACGTCGCTGGTGACGCCCGTCGCGGTCTCGTTCTGCGTGCAGAAGACCGCCTTGATAAGATGGGCCTTGTCGGCCTTAAGCCGCTCCGCATAGATTTCGAGCGGAACGCCGGTGCCCCATTCGCAGTCGATGAGGTCAACCTCGAAGCCGAGGCGCTCGGCCATGTCGACCCACAAATGCGAGAACTGGCCGAAGCGCGACATCAGCACCTTGTCGCCGGGGCTGAGCACGTTGGTCATCGCGGCTTCCCAGGCACCGGTGCCGGAGGAGGGATAGATGAAGACACGGCCGCTTTCGTTCTTGAAGACTCGTTTGATGTCCTCGAAGAGCGGCAAGGTCAGGTCGGGGAAGGAGGCGGCGCGCATATCCTCCATCGGCAGGTTCATGGCCTGCCGGACTTGCTCTGGAATGTTGGTAGGCCCCGGGATGAAAAGATGCGTGAACCCAGCCATGCGCGAAATTCCTCCGATCGTTTGGGATTGTGGAGGCAGTTTCGTTTCGATGAGGCCTTGCAACAACACCTTGCCGGGTAAGTTGTTGGCCCTTGCGGGTGGGTTGATCCTACCCGATTGGCCTACCCGGGCGGCCTAACCGAAAGGCGGTTTGGACGTGCGGCGTTTCTCGCTGGAATAAAGCGCGACGGCCATGGCGCGATTGCGCACGTCCAGCTTGTCGTAGAGATTCTTCAGGTGATACTTCACCGTGTTCTCGGAAATCCCGGTCCGCGTTGCAATCTGCAGGTTGGTCCAGCCGTCGGAAAGCACCGCCAGCAATTCGCGCTCGCGTACGGTGAGCCGCGACAATGGCGTGTCGTTGACCTTGTTGATGTCGATATAGGGGATGCAGATGCGGCCATGCGCCACCGCAAGAATCGTCTCGAAGATCACCGGCGGATCGTCGAACTGGAAGCAGTAGCCCTGCACGCCGAGGCGTACGCATTGCTTCAGAATGCCGATATCGTGGTCGTTGGAAAAGATCGTGATGCGCACACCGAGCTCGCGGCTCTGAACTTCCGTAAGCACATCGGCGCCATCCATGTCGGCGAGCTTCCAGCCGACGACGGCGACGTCGAATTTCGTGGCGGCGGCCAGTTCCAGAAATTGCGCGCCGCTGTGCACGGCATCGAGCAAATCGAAACGCCCGTCGCATTCCAGCATTTCGCGCAGCGCCGAAACAACGAAAGGATTGCGCTCGGCGACGACCACGCGAACGCGCCGCTCGGTATTTCCTTGGTTCGTCTTTGCGGACTTGATGTTCAAGGGCAGCGTTTGTCCTCGGACTGTTTAGCGATGCGCTGATCCTGCTGGATCATGCATCATGACAATTCTGCCTCAATGGGGAAGGGGTGCTCTTTCCCCAGCGACATGCGCTGTCGCGTCGACTGAAGCGATTGTCACGCCTGCGAGGCGGGCGCCGTATACTGCTCTTGTGGGGGTGCGAGTCGAAGACAACCGCCACATTTCCTTGGCTATTCCGTGCGCTAGAGCGACATCTTTCCAAGACGAATCCTATTGCCGCGCTATCTGCCGCACAGGGTTTGGATTTCCCGAAAAGCGGTTTCCACTTTTCGGGATCATGCACTAGACCTCATTTCGGGATTCCTCGTTGCGGGAGGCGCTGGTGGAAGGCCAGGACAGACAGACGACCGGCGCCGCGCCCGCCGAGGAGCACCATGCCGACATCTATGGCGAGGACGGCGCCGTGCGCGCCTCCTTCCTTGCCCAGATCGGCGCGGCTATCGCCGACCGCGATACGATCACCCTCAAGCGCGAAGTCGACGACCTGCACCAGTCGGAGCTCGGCGACGTGCTGGAGGCGCTTCACCCCGAACAGCGCCGCGCGCTGGTTGAACTGCTCGGCTCCGATTTTGACTTCTCCGCGCTGACCGAAGTCGACGAGGCGATCCGCCTCGACATCGTCGACAACCTGCCCAACGCGCAGATCGCGCAGGCGGTGCAGGAGCTCGATTCCGACGACGCCGTCTACATCCTCGAGGACCTCGAGAAGGAAGACCAGGACGAGATCCTGTCGCAACTGCCTTTCACCGAGCGCATCAGGCTGCGGCGCTCGCTCGACTATCCGGAAGAGACCGCCGGCCGGCGCATGCAGACCGAGTTTGTCGCCGTGCCGCCGTTCTGGACGATCGGCCAGACCATCGACTACATGCGCGAGGACAAGAACCTGCCCGAGCGCTTCAGCCAGATCTTCGTCATCGACCCGAGCTTCAAGCTGCTCGGCGCCATCGATCTGGACCAGATCCTGCGCACCAAGCGCGCGATCAAGGTCGAGGAGGTCATGCATGAGACCCTGCACGCGATCCCGGCCACGATGGACCAGGAAGAGGCGGCACGGGAGTTCGAACAATACAACCTGCTTTCCGCCGCCGTGGTCGACGAGAACGTGCGGCTGGTCGGCGTGCTGACCATCGACGACGTGGTCGACGTCATCCAGGAGGAGGCGGAAGAGGACCTTCTGCGCATGGGCGGCGTCGGCGACGAAGAACTGTCCGACACGGTGCTCGCCACCTCGCGCTCGCGCGTGCCCTGGCTGCTGGTCAACCTTGTGACCGCCTTCCTCGCCGCTTCGGTGATCGGCCTGTTCGACCGCACGATCGAGCATATCGTGGCGCTGGCGGTGCTGATGCCGATTGTCGCCGGCATGGGCGGCAATGCCGGTTCGCAGACTATGACCGTCACCGTGCGCGCGCTGGCGACCAGGGATCTCGATATCTACAACGCGGCGCGCATCATCCGCCGCGAGGTCGGCGTCGGTTTCATCAACGGCATGGTGTTCGCGGTGCTTATCGGCATGGTCGCCGGTTTCTGGTTCCGCGACCCCAATCTGGGCGGCATCATCGCGGCGGCGATGATCATCAACATGTTCGCCGCCGCGCTGGCCGGCATACTCATCCCGCTGGTGCTCGACCGCTTCAAGATCGATCCGGCGGTGGCCTCCGCGGTCTTCGTCACCACCGTCACCGACTGTGTCGGTTTTTTCGCGTTCCTGGGGCTGGCGACGTGGTGGTTTAGAGTGCCCTAAACCAACATGCCCGGCGTTAATTGACTTTTACGTAAATGCCGTGCGAGGTTGCCCTTGGGTCACGCGCCGATTCCGGCGCGGGATGGGTCTGATCGGAGGGAAGGGCGACGCTCCAGCGGCGATGCCCGGGCTTGGGAGCAGGAATGCGGGAATATTATACGATCACCGAGCTGACACGCGAGTTCGACGTGTCGACGCGGACGTTGCGTTTTTACGAGGACGAAGGGCTGGTGCAGCCTGTAAGGCGCGGCCGCACACGGCTGTTCCGGCCGTCCGACCGGCACCTGATCCGCCAGATCATGCGCGGAAAAAGACTCGGCTTCTCGATCAACGAGATCCGCGAGATCATCCAGATGTATAAGGAGCCGCCCGGCGAGGTCGGCCAACTCAAGCTGATGATCAAGCGCATCGAGGAGAAACGCGAGGGCCTGCGCCAGAAGCGGCGCGACCTGGAGGAGACGCTGGCCGAGCTGGACCAGGCTGAAGAGTCCTGCGTGGAGCGGCTGGCTGAGCTGGGTGTGAATACGTGAAGCGCGGTGAGCAGGAGTTTTGCAGGGCAACTATCGCAAACGTTCGAGATTAGCCGGTGCCTCTCAGCTTCGTCATCCACGGGCGGAGCGGGAGCGAAGCGGACGCGGAGACCCGAGGATCCATTCCGTGACCTTGATCGAAGAGTGCAGCAGAGCAGAAGTCTGCACCGTTGCAACGCCTTGATGTCACGGAATGGTCTGCGCGCGTCGCTTCGCTCCTTGCTTCGCCATAGAATGACGACAGGAGAGGCGTTGCGGCTAAGGCGAGGCACGCAACCTGACTGCTAAAGAAGCATGACCCCGCACCGATCCAAGCGAGGCAGCCCTCAGATCCAGCGGCGCACCCTTTTTGCGTAGTCGCGGTATTTCTTGCCGAACTTCGCCGCTAGGATCTTTTCTTCCTTCTCGATCGCCAGCTTTTGCGTGGCGAAAGCGGCGAGGAAGGCAAAGAGCAGGAACCAGGCGATGCCGGTGATGAAGGCGACGCCGATCAACAGCAGCGTGTTGGCAAGATACATCGGGTTGCGGGTGATGCCGAAGGGGCCGGACGTCACCAGGTGGTCCGGCTCGGCATTGGGGTCGAGCGTCGTCTTGGCTTTGAACATGGCGCGGATGGCCGTGATCCACAGCATGGCGACGCCGAACAGCGCCACCCAGCCGACGCCGAACAGGAGATCGCCAAAGATGTCGCCGATCCAAGGCAGCGGGTAGAGCATGCCGAGGGCGACGCTGAGCGCGATCGCCACGACATAGATCACCGGCGGCCAGGGAATGATCCCGTGTCTGGGCTTTACGATGCCCGTCATTGCTGCCCTCCCTCCATCTGGTCCTCCGTCGCGGCGGTGCAGGTTTCCGCCAGGTCGGCCAGATGCGATTTCCAGACGCTGGACTGGTCGTTGGCGTAGAGCTTGTCGAGAGACCCTTCGCCCTTCAGTGTGTCCAGCATGCAGCCACAATAGCTCGTACAGAACTTGCTGTCCCGCTGCTGTTCGCATTGCGCCTGGCAAGCCGGCAGGAAGCCGGCTTCCCTATCCTGAGGGGCGGCGGGCATGACCTGCGAGAACAACCATACCGAGCCGAACAGAAGCGGCTGGTGGATGAGGTAGAAGGCAAGGCTGTGCCTGCCGATGAAGGTCAGCGGGTTCGACCAGCGGTCGGGCGCCCATGTTCTCAAGCGGGCGAGCAAGCCCGACGCCGAAGCGAGCTTCACCGTGGCCACGCCCGCAAGCACCGCGCCAAACCATGGGAAAAGCGGCACATAGTCGTTGGAACGCGGGTTGCTGGCGGAAAGGCCCACCCACCACAGCGCCGGATGGTCGAACAACTCCGACCGCAGATAGTAGGGTGCCGCAATGACGGCCGCGGCGATGATTGCCGTCAGCAGCCAGGGCAGCCTGAGAAAGGCAAGGCCGAGCAAGCTCGCCAGCGCGATCTCGTGCAGGATGCCGAAGAAGATGAAGCCGTCCGGGGTGACGAAATAAGTGACCGTCGAAATGGCGATCGCCGCCACGGCAACCATGGCAAAACGCTTCCAAAAGCCTGGCCAGCGGATCTGACGGCCATGGGCGAGGAAGAGGCTGACGCCGACCAGGAACAGGAAGGTCGAGGCAATGCAGCGCGCGTAGAACTTCCACCAGCCGAAGGCGGTGAGGGCTGGCGCGGTGTAGCCGAAATTTTCGAGGTCCCAGGTGAAGTGGTAGCTCGCCATCGCGATCAGTGCGATGCCGCGCAGGATGTCGATGGCCTGGATGCGGCCGCGCTTGGGGGGATCCTGAACGGGTTCGCCGGTCGTTTGAACGCTCATTGATCTCGCAATCCGATTCAGTCCTGCCGAACGACTATCACGGTTCAAGCCGACGACAGAAGCAGGCGGCCATCAATGCGTTTCATGGCAGCCATGAAATTTCGCTTTAGGCCAGCGCCGGAAAGCCTTTGGCAAGCTTCGCTTTTCGGCCTCTGGGGGTCGGTTTCCTGCTACAGGCCGGCAACTGGCCCGGCCAGATTTGAGGGGTGATTCACGTTCCGGAGGGCCGATGTCCACCCATGTGCGCCATCCGATCTGGCTTCCGGCCTTGCGGCCGGCGGACGCGCGCACCTTCGCCTCGCTCTATGCGGTGGAATCCTTCGCCCGCGCCACCGTCTCCAGCGTGATCCCGATCCAGGCCTACGAGATCCTGCACAATGAGCGGACCGTCTCGATGCTCTACACCATCGTGTCGTTGATGGGCCTTTCGGTCACGCTGTTCATGCCGATGCTGATACGCCGCTTCGCGCGGCGCTGGGTCTACACGGCCGGCTGCGTGCTGCTGGCGATCGGCTCCGCCTTCTTCGTCACTCATACGCTGCCCGGACAGATCGCCGGCATGCTCTGCCGCGTCATGGGGGCGAGCGCGCTGTCGATCACGCTCAACCTCTACATCATGGACCACATCCGCAAGACCGACTTCATGCAGGCGGAATCGCTGCGCATGGCCTGGTCGATGTTCGCCTGGACGGGCGGCCCGACGCTCGGCATCTTCCTCTACACGCATTTCGGCATCTATGCCGCGCATGGCGCGGTCGTGGTGTTCGCGTTCGCGCTGCTTTGCCTGTTCTGGTTCTACCGGTTGACCGACAACCAATCGATCCGGCCCGGCAAGTCGCGCCCTGCCAATCCGCTTGCCAATATCGGCCGCTTCGTGAAGCAGCCGAGGCTCAGGCTCGCCTGGCTGATCGCCTTCGGCCGCTCCTGCTTCTGGACGACGTTTTTCGTCTACGGTCCGCTGTTCATGGTGATCACCGGCCAGGGCGAGCTCGCCGGCGGACTGCTGGTTTCGGCCGGCAACGCGCTTCTGTTCGTGGCGATCTTCTGGGGCAGGGCCGGCAAGCGCTTCGGCGGAAGGCGGGTCATGACCTTCGCCTATTTCGCCATGGCCGCCATGCTGTTTGCGGCAGGCGGCGTCGGCGAGGCCGCACCGCTGCTCACGGCCGCGCTGCTGCTGGGTGGCGCGCTCTTCACCATCGCGCTCGACGCGCTCGGCTCGACCGCCTTCATGCGCTCGGTGCGCACTTATGAAAGAGCGCAGATGGCGGCGGTCTACCGCACCTATCTCGACTTCTCCGAACTGACGCCGCCGCTGGTCTATTCGGTGGTGCTCGCCTTCTTCGGCCTCGGCTCGGTGTTCGTCACGCTCGGCATCCTGGCCGCCTTCTGCGGCTTCGTCACCTGGCGCTATCTGCCGAAGGCATTTTGAACGCCGCGTGACAGCCGCGCACCCAATCGTGGAAGCGGTGCAGGTCGTATTCTTCCGGCATCAGCGCGCCGGCCTCGTGGCGCATCGAGCGCAGGCCTTTCTGGTTGACCTCGCAGATCGCGGCGTCTTCCTCCAGCACCTGGGTGCCGAAGGCGACGATGTTGTCGATGTCGGTCTCTGCCAGCGCATCCGGGGCGAACAGCCATTCGGCGGTGAGCTCGGTCTGCTCGGGGCCGAGCGGGGAGAGCCGCACCGTGCGCATGTAGTCGACATGGCCGACGATGAACATCGAGGGCAGCGAGGTGGCGTAGGTCTGGCCGGCGGCGCGCTCGGCTGGGGTCAGGCCGGAAAAGACCGGGCCGTGCACATGGCCGTCCTTGGACCAGGTTTCGGCGCCGGCGCGCAGGCGGCCCGAGAATTCCGGATCGTCATTGTCGGCATGGCGCGACCATTCGGGATCGTCATGCCTTGCCATCAGGCCGCGGCCATAGATCGGCACCAGCCGCGACAGGTCCTTATGGACGCCCGGGCAGTGCAGGCATTCGTTGAAATTTTCCCAGAAGATCTTCCAGTTGCAGTTCATCACCTTGGTCAGCCGGTGGCCGGTGACGAGCGTTTCCAGCGGCCAGTTGGAAAGATTGCCGGAGGCGCGATCGAAAGAGGTTTCCGCCGAGCCCTCGGGGTCCTCGGCGAGGTTGATGAAGACGAAGCCGCGCCAGAGCGAGAGCGCCACGCGGTAGAGCGGATAATCGGCCTTGTCGAAGCCGTCGGGCAAGGATTTCGACGGCACGCGCACGAGATCGCCGCGCAGCGAATAGGACCATGCGTGGTAAGGGCATGTCAGCAGCCTGGCCTTCAGCCGCCCGGCGCTTTCCTGGCAAAGCTGCGAGCCGCGATGCCGGCAGGTGTTGTGGAAGGCGCGCAAGGCGCCGGTCTCGTCGCGCAGCACGACGATCTCCTGGCTGCCGATACTGAAGGTTCGGAAGGCGAGGGGCTCCGCCAGATCGGCCTCGCGGCAGACCATCAGCCAGCTCCGGTACCAGATGCCGCCCAGATCGCGCCGGTAGGCGTCGGCGTCCCAATAGGCCGCCGACGGCAAGGTCGGCTGCAGGCTGGTCAGGCCGTTGTAAGGGTCGCGCTCGCTCGGATTAGGCTGCATCGGCTTCTCCCCGCCAGAGCAGTCCAGCGCTCAATGGGATCACTGAGCTGCTCTAACTCTTTGTTTTTACGCAATTCCGGACGGTTATGCACTTTCCTGGAATTGCTCTGATGCCAGCCGACACCCGGGCAAAGCTGTTGTCAATTGCCGGCTCCGCGCATTGTGGCGGCCACGGGAGGACCTTAAGGTCGAACGCATGCTGCCAAGAACCATGTCGCTTACGGAGGAACTGGTCGCCCGTTGCTTTCGCACGGTCGAGGATGCGGGACCGGATCCCGACGCCGCGCATCTGGATGACGCCGACTATGACGCAATGGCGCGCATGCTTGAGGCTCAGCTTCCAGCCACCGAACCGCTTTGGCTGTTTGGCTATGGCTCGCTGATCTGGAAGCCTGAGATCGAGCATGTCGAGGAGCGGGTGGCCCTGCTGCGCGGCTGGCATAGATCGTTTTGCATGAACATGACACGCTGGCGGGGGACCAAGGCAAGTCCGGGCCTGATGATGGCGCTGGACCGCGGCGGGCAGTGCAAGGGCGTCGCCTTTCGGCTCGGCGACGGCGACAGGCGAGAGCAACTCGACAAGATCCTGCGGCGCGAGGTGACGCTGAAGCCGACCAGCTACCATCCGCGCCTGCTCAATATGACGAGTGATGGCGGCGCGCTGCGGGCGCTGGCCTTCGTCATCAACCGCCAGGGCACCACCTATGCCGGCCCGTTAAGCGAGGAGGCGGTTGTCGAAAGGCTGGCGACCTCCTGCGGTCATTGGGGCTCGGGCGCCGACTATCTCTACAACACGGTGAAGAATCTCGAGCAGCGCGGCATCCACGATGCGCATCTGTGGCGGTTGCAGCAGCTCGTCGCGGCGCGGATCGCCGCCGCGTAGCAACCCGTGACCTGTGCCGCAATCGCGCCGGGCGGTGGCGGAATTTGGTTTGCCGGCCGGAGGGCTTCTGCCTAAAGTCGCGCCGTCGGCCTGATGGCCGCGACAATATTCATCCAACGGTGAAGGCAGGGAATGACCGGCGCGACAGCCGCGAGCGCAGCTTCCAATCGGAAACTGACTTTCGTCCTCGGCGGCGCGCGCTCGGGGAAGAGTTCGCATGCCGAAAGTCTGACAACGGCCTTTTCGTCACCCTGGGCTTACATAGCCACGGCACAGGCTTATGACGACGAGATGCGCGAGCGCATCGCGCTGCATCGGTCGCGGCGCGGCGAAGGCTGGGTCACCGTCGACGCGCCGCTCGAACTGGTAGGCGCAATCGAAGCCTTGCCGGACCACCAGCCGGTGCTGATCGATTGCCTGACGCTGTGGCTCACCAATCACATGCTGGCCGAACACGATGTCGAGGCCGAATGCCAGCGGCTGGCGGATATGCTGTCGCGGCCGCGCGGGCCGTGGTTCGTGGTCTCGAACGAAGTCGGACTGGGCATCGTGCCCGACAATGCGCTGGCGCGCCGGTTCCGCGATGCCGCCGGCCGGCTCAACCAGCAGGTCGCGGCGGTAGCCGACAGCGTTCTCATGATGGTGGCGGGGCTGCCGCTCAAGGTGAAATGACATGGCCGAAATCGAAGACAAGACCATTGACGACAGGGACGTCGAACGCCACCGCGCCAAGATGGCGAAGCGCAAGGCGGTGCAGGATGCCGAAGTGGCCGGCAAGACGATCGAGAAAGGGTTGCTGATCGTCAATACAGGCCCGGGCAAGGGCAAGACCACGGCGGCTTTCGGTCTGGCGCTGAGGATGCTTGGGTATGGCAAGCGCGTCGGCGTTGTCCAATTCATCAAGGGAAAATGGCACACCGGCGAGAAGGACGCTTTCGCCGCGTTCGGAAACCGCGTCGTCTGGCATGCGATGGGCGAGGGCTTCACCTGGGAGACGCAGGACCTCAAGCGCGACATCGCCGCCGCCGAAGCCGCCTGGGCCAAGGCGCTGGAACTGATGGCCGATCCGTCGATCAGCCTCGTGGTGCTCGACGAGCTCAACATCGCGCTGCGCTACGACTATCTCGACCTGGAAAAAGTGGTCGCGGCGCTGAAGGCGCGCCGGGACGATCTGCATGTCATCGTTACCGGCCGCAATGCCAAGCCGCTGCTGGTCGAGGCGGCCGATCTCGTCACTGAAATGGGGCTGACGAAGCACCATTTCTCGGCGGGCGTGAAAGCCCAGCAGGGAATCGAGTTCTAAAGTGCGCTGGCGCCCTGACCACTGATCTGGATGGTTAGATAGATCACAACCGCCGACAGGGTCGCGAACAAGCCGAGCAGCAGCCAGTCGGCCACGCGATAGAGCTTCAGCGCCTGGCGGATGTCGGTGCTTTCGGCCTCGCGGCGGCCGCCTTCGCCCATGAAGGCATCCTCCACGACCTCGCCGTCATAGCTGCGCGGTCCGGCGAGGGACAGCCCGAGCGCGCCGGCCATCGCCGCCTCCGGCCAGCCGGCATTGGGCGAGCGGTGTTTCCTGGCGTCGCGTCGCATGACCTGCCAGGCGCCGCGCGGATCGGCGCCTGGGACAAGAAAGGCCGCCAAGACGATGAGCAGGCCGGTGAGCCGCGATGCGGGCAGGTTGACCAGATCGTCGAAGCGGGCGGCGGCCCGGCCGAAGGCCTCATATTGCGGCGTGCGGTGGCCGATCATCGAATCGGCGGTGTTGGCGGCCTTGTAGGCCGCGCCGCCGCCAAGGCCGCCGATGCCGGTCCAGAAGGCAGGTGCGACGATGCCATCGGAGAAATTCTCGGCCAGGCTTTCGATCGCGGCGCGCGCGACGCCCGCTTTGTCGAGCTTTTCGGGATCGCGGCCGACGATGCGTGAGACGGCGATGCGGCCGAGCGTCAGGCCGCCGGTCTCCAGCGCGTCGGCGACCTCCTCGACATGCTCGGCGAGGCTTTTCTGCGACAGCAGCGAGGAGCCGAGGATCGCGGCAATGACGAGGCCCGTGGGGAACATCATCCAGAGCAGGACATGCAGCCCCAGGCCGATCAGGCCGGGCACCAGCAGAATGACGAGCAAGGCCTGGACGCCGCGGCGGCGACGCAATTCGTCGGAATCCGTCGCGCGGTTGAGCCGGCGATCGAGAAAGGATATCAGCCTGCCGATCCAGGTTACCGGGTGGCCGATGGCGTTGAACAGCCAGTCCGGGTAGCCGAGGGTACGTTCGACGGCGAGTGACAGGAAAGCGATCAGGATTGACATGAAGCTTCTAAGCGGAGCGATTGCAGCGGTTGATCATGGCGGCAGCCTTGGCCGCGCAAGCGCGCTTTTTCCTCATGCGCCAAAACCTTTCGTGGACCTCTCGACAGGTATCAATCCGCACTCCTATCCGCTTTTCGACCTGCCCGCCACCGCCCTGTCCCGATTGCCGGAGGCAGGACAACTGCGTGAATTGGCCGAAATTGCGGCTTCGGCCTATGGCGCGCCGTCAGCGGCACATGTGGCGGCGGCGCCCGGCACGCAGATTTTGCTGCCGCGCGTCGCTTCGCTGGTGCGACCCGGCAAGGCGCTGGTGCTCGGCCCGACCTATGCCGAACACGCCCGGGCCGCAGCCATCGCCGGCCATGCGGTTGCGGAGGTCAGTGATTTCGACGCGCTGGGCGAGGCGGACCTTGCGGTGCTGGTCAATCCCAACAATCCTGACGGGCGGGTGATCGAAAAGGCCCGCCTGCTCGACCTTGCCGCGCGGCTTCGCGCCAAGAGCGGGCTGCTCGTCGTCGACGAAGCTTTCATGGATGTCGGCCCGATCGAGCAAAGCCTGGCCGGCGATGTCGGGGCGGGCGGTATCGTCGTGCTGCGCTCGTTCGGCAAGTTCTTCGGCCTCGCCGGCGTGAGGCTCGGCTTCGCGCTGACGGATCAGCTGACGGCCGAGCGGCTGGATGCGCAACTGGGGCCCTGGGCGGTGGCCGGTCCGGCGCTCGAATATGGCATCCGCGCGCTGTCGGATGCAGGATGGCAGGAGGACATGCGGGTACGTCTCGCCTCCGATGCCAAACGACTCGACGCGCTGCTTGGAAAGTCCGGTGTGCCAATCTCCGGCGGCACATCACTGTTCCGCTATGTGTCTTTCAACGATGCTCCAAGCCTGTTTTCGGCGCTCGGCAAGCGTGGCGTGCTGGTCCGTCACTTCGCTGAGCGGCTTCAGGTTCTGCGCATCGGACTGCCGGGCAGCGAGGCGGAATGGCAGCGCCTCGAAGGCGCCCTTGCCACGTGGGCCGCGCGGCGCAAGGATGCGCCGAAGGAGTTCGGGCAATGATCCACGTCTGTTCGCTGTCGAAGGTCGACGAGACCGTGGCAAGGACCGGTGCGCAGCGGTTGTTGTCGCTGCTCGCCGCCGGCACCGAAGTGCTCCGCCCGGCCTCGATCCCGGCGGAAAACCACCTGCATCTCGTCATGCACGACATCGCCGTCGCGCAGGAAGGCATGACCATGCCCGGCGAGGAGCATGTGCGGGCCTTGCTCGATTTCGCCTATCGCTGGGACCGGGCAAAGCCGCTGGTGGTGCATTGCTATGCCGGCGTCAGCCGCTCAACGGCATCGGCCTACATCATCGCGGCGGCGCTTTCGCCCAAGCGCGACGAGATGGAACTCGCCCGGACGCTGCGTTTCCTCTCGCCGACGGCGACGCCCAATCCACGGCTGATCGCCGTTGCCGACATGCTGCTTCAGCGCGATGGCCGCATGATCGCGGCGATCGAGGCGATCGGGCGCGGCGCCGACGCGTTCGAGGGGATACCCTTCGAACTAACGATTGAAAGTTGAGCCGCGTTTTCTCTACGACAGCCAGTCTGCAAGCTTTGCCTTGCGGACATCCCTGACCAGGTTGATAAAGCCGTCGGCCTGCATTTCCGCCGTCAGGCGGCCCTTCTCGGCCGTGGCGATCGAGGCATCGCCGACCACGCCGTTCGGGTTGAGGTCGCTGGCGATCCAGGCGAAGGCGTGCGTTCCGGTGTGGCGCAGCAGGGCGAATTCCTTTTCGGCGCGGGCGACATTGGAGACGAAGTCATCCGCCTTGGTCATGTCGACGAGATCAGGGCGGAAGTGCAGCATCAACGAGGTCTCGACATCGCCGCCATGGATGCCGTGACGGTCCTCGAGCTCGGTGTACATGCCGGCCGGGCGGCCGAAGCGCTGCCAGCTCGTCTTCACCGACAGCATTTTGGCGCGCACGCGCAATTCGCGCGAAACGATGCCCATGATCTCTTCATTGCCGCCATGCGAATTGACGATGATCAGTTTCCGGACCCCGGCGCGGGCGACGGACAGGCCAAGCTCGGTCCAGGCATCGACCAAAGTGGTGGCCGGCAAGGTGAGTGTTCCCGGCGCGTGCAAGTGCTCGTTCGACTTGCCGACCGCCTGCACCGGCAGGATGCGGATGTCGAGATCGTCGGGCAGGCGCGCGATCACCGTCTCCAGCATGCCGACCATGATCGAAGTGTCGGTCGAGACCGGCAGATGCGGGCCGTGCTGCTCGATCGCCGCCACCGGCAGCACGGCGATAGTCGCTTCGGCGTCGATCGAGGCATATTCGGTCGTCCGGTAGTCGCCCCACCACACACGTCTTGTCGTCACTTTTCGTCTCCCGATTGGTCTGCTGTCCGGCCTGAGGTCTAAAGACTATCCCCGGCAACAGCTAGCCTGCTGCCAGAACTTCGACCTCGACCTTGAATTCCGGACGCGCAAAGCCGGAAACGATCATCAGCGTCGAGGCCGGCGCCGGGTCCGAAAACAAGCGGTTGCGGACATCCATATAGGCCTGCAGATATGCGCGGTCGGTGACGAAGGCGTTGATGCGAACGGTGTCGTTCAAGGTCAGCCCGGCTTCGCTCAGAATCGCGGCGATGTTCTTGAAGCAGAGCTCGGCCTGGGCGCCGGCGTCCTCGGGAACATGGTCGTCAGCCCCGATGCCCAGCTGTCCGGAGCACAGCACCAGCCGTTTTCCGGCGGGTATCTCAACGCCGTGGCTGTAGCGGGCGAAGGGCGGCTTGATCGTCTTGGGGGCGAGGTATTTCAGCATGGCATTCTCCTGTGCGCCCGCAGACTAAGGCTCGATTCGTGAAACCTTCAAGATGCGGTGCATGCCGCCAGAGCGATTATGGACAGGCGTCCAAAAAATAGGCACGATGCCTCGCGTACAGCATGACCCCTCCGGTCTCGGCAATGACTGCCGCGCAAGCGGGCGGCCCGGGCGGTGGCATGTGTCTTGCTTCTTGAACCAATGGTGTCGAGCCCAGCGCGTTGCGCGCCGGAGCCAAGAGAGGGTGAGTTTATGATCGGAAATGGGAAGGTCCTGGCGGGCTCGATCGCCTTGCTGGTGGCGGGCACACTGAGCGCGGCCGCGAACGAGAAGGTGACGTTCGGCACCAACTGGCTGGCCGAGCCGGAGCATGGCGGCTACTATCAGGCCGTTGCCGACGGCACCTATGCCGCCTGCGGCCTCGACGTCACCATCATGCAGGGCGGCCCGCAGGTCAGCGGCCGGCCGATGCTGCTTGCCGGCAAGATCGATTTCTATATGGGCGGCAATCTGCTTTCGGCCTTCGACGCGGTGCAGCAGGGCATTCCGATGCGTGTCGTCGCGTCCGACTTCCAGAAGGATCCGCAGGTCATCATGTCCCAGCCGGGGCAGGGGCTCGACAAGTGGGAGGACCTGAAGAGCGCCGACCAATACATAATGGGCGACGAGGGTGCGCAGACCTTCTTCCAGTGGATGGTCACAGATCTCGGCTTCGATGCCGCCAAGCGCGTGCCCTATACGTTCAATCCGGCGCCCTTCATCGCCAACAAGAAGTCGATCCAGCAGGGCTATGTGACGTCCGAGCCGTTCGCGGTGCAGAAGGCGGGCGGCTTCGTGCCGAACCAGTTCCTGCTCGCCGACTATGGCTGGGATACCTATTCGACCACCATCGAGGTGATGCAGGATACGATCGACAAGCGGCCGGAGGTTGTGCAGTGCTTCGTCGATGGCTCGGCCAAGGGGTGGTACAAGTACCTCTACGGTGACAACAAGGCCGCCAACGATATGATCAAGAAGGACAATCCGGACATGACGGATGAGCAGATCGCCTTCTCGATCGAGCAGATGAAGAAGTTCGGCGTCGTCGATTCGGGCGATTCGGAAAAGCTCGGCATCGGCACCATGAACGAAGCCCGCATCCAGAGCTTCTACGACAAGATGGTCAAGGCCAAAGTCGCGCAGCCGGGCATCGACATCAAGAAGGCCTACACGCTGGCCTTCATCAACAAGGGTGTCGGGCTGGAGCTGAAGAAGTAAGGCGGCCTGCCTGAGATGATCCAGGAGAAAGTGGCTGAGACGCCGGCGGCATCGGGAGAGACCCGGATGCTGCTTGCCCTGCGCAATGTCGGCAAGGTCTTTTCCAACGGCGTGACGGCGCTGAGCAAGGTCGACCTTACGATCCGCGAGGGCGATTTCCTGAGCCTGCTCGGCCCTTCGGGCTGCGGCAAGTCGACGGCGCTCAGGCTGATCGCCGGCCTGTCGACGCCGACCTCCGGCCAGCTCGACTGGCGCGGCTCGATCGACCGCTCGAATACCGGCTTCGTCTTCCAGGAGCCGACGCTGTTGCCCTGGGCCAGCGTCTTCGACAATGTCTGGCTGCCGCTCAGGCTGAAGGGCGTGTCGCGCGCCAAGGCGGAGCCGGCCGTGATGGAGATGCTGTCGCGCGTCCATCTCACCGGCTTCGAGAACGCCGTGCCACGCGAGCTTTCGGGCGGCATGAAGATGCGCGTCTCGATCGCGCGGGCCATGGTGACCAAGCCGCGCATCCTTCTGATGGACGAGCCCTTCGCCGCGCTCGACGAGATCACCCGCTTCAAGCTCAACAACGACCTTCTGGAGCTTTGGCAGGACGAGCGCTTCACCGTCGTCTTCGTCACGCACAGCGTGTTCGAAAGCGTGTTCCTGTCCAGCCGCGTCGTCGTCATGGCCGCGCGTCCGGGCCGCGTCTTCGGCGAACTCGCCGTCGATGCTCCTTATCCGCGTGACGAAGCGTTCCGCACCTCGCCGGACTATGCCGTGCTTTGCCGGCAGGCCTCGGACGTGCTGGTGAACGCCATCAACTCAACCGCCGGACCGCGCCATGACGGCCATTGAAGACGCTACGCTGAAACTCGATCCGGAAGAGGCGCGCCGCGCCCGCCAGGAGCGGCTGGAGCGCATCGGCAGATGGGTGCTGCCGCTGGCGATCATGGTGTTGGCGATCGTGCTGTGGGATCGCATCTGCGTCTGGAACGAGATCCCGCAATATATCCTGCCGCGCCCGGGAGTGGTCCTGCAGACGCTGCACAATGATGCCGGCCTGTTGTTCTCGTCGCTCTTGGTGACGCTCAGGATCACCTTCCTCAGCTTGGCTCTCGCCGTGATCGGCGGCGTCGGGCTGGCGGTGCTGTTCGCGCAATCGAAATGGGTGGAGATGTCGTTCTTCCCCTTCGCCATCGTGCTGCAGGTGACGCCGATCGTCGCCATCTTCCCGCTGATCAACATCTATGTGAACAACCAGACCGTCAAATTGCTGCTCTGCGCCTGGATCGTCGCTTTCTTCCCGATCCTGTCGAACACCACGCTCGGCCTGAATTCGGTCGACCGGAACCTGCGCGACCTGTTCAAGCTCAACGGTGCGACGCGCTGGCAGCAATTGCGTTATCTGCGCCTGCCGGCGGCGATGCCCTATTTCCTCGGCGGGCTGAAGATCGCCGGCGGCCTGTCGCTGATCGGCGCGGTGGTGGCCGAATTCGTCGCCGGCGCGCAGGGGCAGTCGTCCGGGCTTGCATCGCGCATCATCGAGGCCGGCTACCGGCTCAACGCGCCGCGC
Organism: Mesorhizobium sp. B3-1-9; assembly: GCF_006439595.1. Lineage (NCBI taxonomy): Bacteria > Pseudomonadati > Pseudomonadota > Alphaproteobacteria > Hyphomicrobiales > Phyllobacteriaceae > Mesorhizobium > Mesorhizobium sp. B3-1-9. The sequence continues at coordinate 149,595 of NZ_VFTJ01000005.1, read as the reverse complement.
CTGTTCGCGGCGCTGATCCTGATCTCGCTGACCGGCATATTGATCTTCCTGGTGCTGTCGCTGGTGTCGCATCTCATCCTGCGCCGCTGGCACGAGAGCGCGCTGAAGCAGGAGCGCTAGGGTGGTTCGTCTCGTCACCCAAGGGAGCTGCAGTTGATTCCAGACAAAGCGTCATACCGGCTTGCCAATGCCCGGCTGCATGCATCGCTGACGCCCGGCCTCGCCGCGGCCTTCGACAGCGACGGCTTCGCGCTTGCCGACATATCTGTCGCCGACGGCAAGATCTCCAGCATTGCCTCGCATGGCAAATCGAAGCTCCCGGCCGACGCGATCGACCTTGCCGGCCGCATCGTGCTGCCCTGCTTCGTCGACTGCCACACCCATATCGACAAGGGCCATATCTGGCCGCGAAAGCCCAATCCCGACGGCACCTTCATGGGCGCGCTCAATGCCACCGGCGCCGACCGCGCCGCGCGCTGGAGCGCCGAGGACGTCGCGCGCCGCATGGATTTCTCGCTGCGCTCAGCCTATGCGCATGGCACCAAGGCCGTGCGCACGCATCTCGACAGCGTGCCGCCGCAGGAGGAGATCTCCTGGCCGGTGTTCGAAACGATGCGGGAGAGATGGCGCGGGCGGATAGAGTTGCAGGCCGCCTGCCTGCTCGGCATCGAAGGCGTGCGCGACAAGAAATGGTTCGAGAAATTGGCGAAACGCGTCGCCGCGGCCAAGGGGGTGCTTGGCGTCGTCACCTATATGGTGCCCGATCTCGAGGAACTGCTCGACCAGGTTTTCGCCCAGGCGATCAAGCATGGGCTCGATCTCGATTTTCATGCCGACGAGACCGACGATGTCGCGGCGATCTCTTTGAAGAAGATCGCCGAGGCTTCGCTGTGGAACGGTTTTGAAGGCAACATCCTGGTCGGCCATTGCTGTTCGCTGGCACGCCAGCCTGACCTCGAGGTGCTCGACACGCTGGATAAGGTTGCCAAGGCAGGGCTCGCCGTTGTGTCGCTGCCGATGTGCAACCTCTATCTGCAGGATCGCCGCAACAACGAAACGACGCCGCGCTGGCGCGGCGTGACGCTGCTGCACGAGATGAAGGCGCGCGGCATCAAGGCGGCGGTCGCATCCGACAACACACGCGATCCGTTCTATGCTTACGGCGATCTCGACATGCTGGAAGTCTACCGCATGGCGACTCGCATCCTGCATTTCGATCATCCGGTCGGCGACTGGCCGAAGGCCATGGCGGCGACGCCGGCCGAGGTGATGCGGCTCGACGGCGCCGGGACGCTTGCCGCCGGAGGCAGCGCCGACTTCATCGTCTTCAAGGGCCGCAACTGGACCGAATTGCTGTCGCGGCCCGAATCGGATCGCATCGTGGTGCGCGAGGGCAGGGCGATCGAACGCCAACTGCCCGACTATGCCGAACTCGACGAACTGATGGTGGGATGATGGATATCGCAGTGCTGAAGCGCGATCTCGACGGGATCAAGGTCGACGACCATCCGGCCGTCGTCCAGCAGAAGAGCCGCGACTTCTACTGGTACAGCCCGGTTCTGAAGGCGCAGCTCGACCATGTCACCGGCGACCTGATCGTCACGCCGAAGAACGAGGACGAGGTCATTCGCGTTCTGGCTGCCTGTCATCGGCACGGCGTGCCGGTGACGCCGCGCGGCAGCGGCACCGGCAATTACGGCCAGGCGATGCCGCTGTCGGGCGGCGTGGTGCTCAACCTTGCCGAGATGAACACGGTCAAGTCGATCGCACCGGGACGCGTGGTGACCGGGCCGGGCGCGGTGCTGGCCGATATCGACAAGGCGACGCGGGCGCATTCCGGGCAGGAGCTGCGCATGTCGCCTTCCACCTACAACACGGCTTCGATCGGCGGCTTCGTCGCCGGCGGTTCGGGCGGCGTCGGCTCGATCCGCTGGGGCGGCTTGCGCGACCTCGGCAACGTCATTCGCCTGCGGACCGTGACAATGGAGGCCGAGCCGCGCGTCATGGAACTGACCGGCGAGGACGTGCTCAAGGTCATGCACGCCTATGGTACCAACGGCATCATCACCGAGGTCGAGATGCCGCTGACGGCCTCTTACGATTGGATCGATGTCATCGTCGGCTTCGACGATTTCATGGATGCGGCCGGTTTCGGCAACGATCTCGCCGTTCAGGACGGCATTTTGGCCAAGCTGATCACACCGATCGCCGCGCCCATCCCTTACGACTATTTCAAACGGCACCAGAAATTCTTCCGGCGCGAGCAGAGCATCGTGGTGTGCATGATCGCGCCGTACGCGATGGACGCCTTTGTCGCATTCGTGCGCAGCGGCAAAGGCGAGATCGTGTTCCGGGCCGACCAGGGGGCCGATCTCAAGGGGCTGCCGCCGGCCTATGAGCTGACCTGGAACCACACGACGCTGCGGGCGATCCGGGTCGATCCGACGATCACCTATCTGCAGACGCGCTATCCGTCGCCGCACCATCTCGCCCACGTCAAGGCGATGGTCGACCGTTTCGGCGACGAGGTGCCGGCGCATTTGGAATTCATCCGCTTCGACGGCGCCATCGGCGTCGCAGGTCTGCCGCTGGTGCGCTACACCACAGAAGAAAGGCTCGACGAGATCATTCGCATCCATGAGGACAATGGCTGCTGGATTTTTAACCCGCACCGCTACACGCTGGAGGAAGGCGGCATGAAGCGGACCGATGACGTGCAGCTTGCCTTCAAGCGCGATACCGATCCGCAAGGCCTCCTCAACCCGGGCAAGATGATCGCCTGGGAGAATCCCGGCTACGACTACCGCTCCGGCAAGCCGTTCCTGTTCAAGGGGCTGCAGGGAGCCGGGTGAGGAGAGGTTTGCGCTTGAACACCCCCATCTGTCCTACCGGAAATCTCCCCCGCAAGGGGGGAGATTGGCAGCTTGAGCGCTGCGGCCAACCTGCCACGCTGATAATTGGCGAAAGCGATGCGGCAGTCCGATCTCCCCCCTTGCGGGGGAGATGCCCGGCAGGGCAGAGGGGGGTGCCTCGCGCTGACGTTCGGGACGTTGTCCCGTGAAGATCCTCGTGCTCTTCGCGCATCCGGTGGAGACCAGCTTCAACGCCGGCCTGCACCGGACGATCGTCGAGCGGCTCGCCGCGGCGGGTCATGCTGTCGACGATTGCGACCTCTACGCCGAGGATTTCGATCCGCGGCTGACGCGCGCCGAGCGGCTCGGCTACCACGACCCGCGCGGGCCGGACGACGCGGTCGCCGGCTATGTCGAAAGGCTGAAGAATGCCGAAGCGCTGGTGCTGTCGTTTCCGGTCTGGAACTATGGCTATCCGGCAATCCTGAAAGGCTTCTTCGACCGCGTCTTTCTGCCCGGCGTGTCGTTCAAGCTGGTCGACGGCAAGGTGCGGCCGACGCTGCACAACATCCGCAAGCTCGCGGCCATCACCACCTATGGCGGCAGCCGTTTTCGCGCCATGCTGATGGGCGACCCGCCGCGCAAGATCGTCAAGCGCATGCTGCGGGCCACGATCAAGCCCGGCGCTTCCGTCTCCTATCTCGCGCATTATTCGATGAACCTCTCCACCGACGAGACGCGCGACGCCTTCATGGCGAAGGTCGCCGCCACGATGGACGCCTTCTGATGCGCGTGCTGGTGGTCTATTGCCATCCGGTGCCGGAGAGCTATTGCGCGGCGATCCGCGATACTGCCGTCGAGGTGCTGAGGGCAAAGGGTTGCGATGTAAGATTGCTCGACCTCTATGCCGAGAATTTCGACCCGGTGATGGGCTGCGAGGAGCGGCGCTTCTACAACGACCGGGCGCCGGAAGACCCGGCGCTCAAGCCGCATTTCGAGCATCTGAAATGGGCGCAGGCGATCCTCTTCATCTATCCGACCTGGTGGTACGGCCTGCCGGCGATGCTGAAGGGCTGGTTCGACCGGGTCTGGGCGACCGACATCGCCTTCCAGCTGCCGGCCGGAAAGGGCCGCATCAAGTCGCTGATGACGCATGTCACCAAGGTCGGCGTCATCACCACTTGCGGCGCGCCGACCTGGTGGAGCGTGGTCGTTGGCCAGCCCGGCCGCAAGACCATCCTGCGCGGCATGCGGGCGCTCTGCGCCAGGCGCTGCAGGACGTTTTTTCTCGCCCACTATCTGATGGATTCCTCGACGCCCAGGAGCCGGACGGCGTTTCTGGTCAAGGTTCAAAGGACGCTGGAGCGGTTTTAGGGGACTTCGACTTTCCTGCGGGATCGCGCCGAACGAGCTTGCCTTTTTTTATGCGGAAATGAAGTGCATATTAGAAGCATGACCAAGCTCTTCGAACATGCTGTCCAACGTGTCCGCACCTTGCCTCCTGAATTGCAGGACGAGTATGCGCGTGTCCTCTTGCGGCTCGCGGGTGATGAGGGGGACGAACCTGTTCATCAACTGGGCCGAGAGGAAAAAGCCTCGCTCGCAATGTCCCGGGCGCAGGCTGCGCGCGGTGAATTTGCAACCGACGAGGAAGTCCGTGCTATTTGGGCGAAGCACGGCCTGTGAAGCTTCGTTATACGCTGGCGGCGCTAGCCGAGTTAGATGAAGTTCTCGGCAATATCGCATTGCAGTCACCCAAAGGAGCGAAGCGGATCCAAGCTAGGCTCCATGCGGTCATCGATTTATTGCTTGAACATCCGCTAAGCGGCGTCGCTACAGACGAAAGGCCGATGCGCCGGATCGTCGTGAGACCTTATCCCTATCTGATCTACTACGAGCCTTCCGCCGACGAAATCGTGATTATCGGTATTCGTCATGGTGCTCGCGATCCCTCAACCATGCCGGACAAGTAACAACGGTCGCCTGGTCACGCCTGCGGCAATCCTGTCCGAAGTGAACAGAAGAAAGGCTACATCCTTACCCGTTCCGCCTTAGGATCATACATCGGCTTCAGCGAGGCTTCCGCCGCGAAGCGCTCGCCGGCGATCTCGACCTCGTAGGATGAGGCAAGCACGTCCGCCTCGCTTTCGCCCTCGCACGGCACGTAACCCAGGCCGATCGCGCCGCCGAGATGGTGACCGTAATTGCCGGAGGTGATCGGGCCGACGATCTTGCCATCGCGCAGGATCGCCTCGTTGTGGAAGAGCAAGGGCTGAGGGTCTTTCAGGCGGAACTGCACCAGCCGGCGTGACAGGCCGGCTTCCTTCTTCCTGAGCACCGCGTCGCGGCCGATAAAGCCGGCTTTGCTCGTCTTGACGGCAAAGCCCAGGCCGGCCTCCAGCACATTGTCCTCGTCGGTGATGTCGTGGCCGAAATGGCGGAAGGCCTTTTCGATGCGACAGGAATCGAGCGTATGCAAGCCGCAAAGCTTCAGGCCGACATCGGCGCCGGCTTCAGCGATCGCCTCGAAGACATGGGCGGCCTGCTCCGTCGAGACGTAGAGTTCCCAGCCGAGCTCGCCGACATAGGTGACGCGATGCGCTCGGGCGAGGCCCATGCCGATCTCGATCTCCTGGAAAGTGCCGAACGGATTGGCTTCGTTGGAAAAATTGTTCGGGCTGACCCTCCGGATCAGGTTTCGCGCTTCCGGTCCCATCAGGCAGATGACGGCTTCGGCGGTGGTCACGTCGGTGATGACGACGAATTCGTCGGCGACATGCTTGCGCAGCCAGGCAAGGTCGCGCTGCAAGGTGGCGCCCGGCACGACGAGGAAATAAGCTGTTTCGGAAAGTCGCGTCACGGTGAGGTCGCTCTCGATGCCGCCCTTGGTATTGAGCATCTGCGTGTAGACGATCTTGCCCGGAGCCACGTCCAAATCGTTGGCGCAGAGACGCTGCAGGAAGGTACAGGCATCGCGGCCCTCGACGCGGATCTTGCCGAAGGAGGTCATGTCGAACAGGCCGACGCCGTTGCGCACGGCCTGATGCTCGTCGCGCTGGTTGTCGAACCAGTTCTGCCGCTTCCAGGAATAGCGGTATTCGCGCTCCTGGCCGTCACGCGCGAACCAGTTGGCGCGCTCCCAGCCCGCCACCTCGCCGAAGACGGCGCCGCGCGCCTTGAGATGCTCATGCAAAGGCGAGCGGCGCACACCGCGCGAGGTCGCCATCTGGCGATAGGGGAAATGGTCGGCGTAGAGCAGGCCGAGCGTTTCCGACACGCGCTCCTTGAGATAGCGGCGGTTCTTCTGGAAGGGCTGGGCGCGGCGGATGTCGACTTCCCACAGGTCGAAGGGCGCCTCGCCGTCGTTGATCCATTGCGCCAGCGCCATGCCGGCGCCGCCCGAGGAGACGATGCCGATCGAATTGTAGCCGGTCGCCATCCAGTAGCCGGCAAGTTCCGGCGCCTCGCCGAGATAGTAGCGATCGTCGGGGGTAAAACTCTCCGGACCGTTGAAGAAGGTGTGGATGCCGGCAGTGCCCAGCATCGGCATGCGGTTGACGCCCATTTCGAGGATCGGCTCGAAATGATCCATGTCCTCGGGCAACTGATCGAAGCAGAAATCCTCGCGGATGCCGTCCATGCCCCAGGGCTTCGCCACCGGCTCGAAGGCGCCGAGCATCATCTTGCCGGCGTCCTCCTTGTAGTAGGCGCACTCGTCCGGCACGCGCAGCACCGGCAGGCGCGACAGGCCGGGGATCGGCTCGGTGACGAGATAGAAATGCTCGCAGGCATGCAGCGGGATGGTGACGCCGTTCTGCCGGCCAAGCTCGCGCGCCCACATGCCGCCGCAGTTGACGACGATGTCGGTTTCGATCGTGCCTTGTTCTTCGCCCTGCGCCCAGGAGACGCCGGAGACGCGGCCATTCCTGGTGTGGACCTTGGTGACCTTGACGTTCTCCATGATCGTCGCGCCGCGCTGGCGCGCGCCCTTGGCCAGCGCCATGGCGATGTTGGCCGGATCGCACTGGCCGTCGAGCGGCAAATGCACCGCGCCGACCACGTCCGAGACATTGAGATGCGGGTACATCTCCTTGACTTCGCTCGGCGAAATCTCGCGCACGTCGACATCGAAGGCGCGGGCGAGCGATGCCTGCCGATAGATCTCGTGCTTGCGCTCTTCGGTCAGCGCGACGGTGATCGAGCCGACCTGGCGCATGCCGGTGCCGACCTCGGTCTCGGCCTCGAGCTTGACGTAGAGGTCGGCCGAGTATTTCGCCAGCCGCGTCATGTTCTGCGAGCCGCGCAACTGGCCGATCAGTCCGGCCGCATGCCAGGTGGTGCCGCTGGTGAGCTGCTTGCGCTCCAAGAGTACAATGTCGGTCCAGCCGAGCTTGGCTAGGTGATAGGCGACCGAGCAGCCGGAGACGCCGCCGCCGATGATGACGGCGCGGGCCTTACTGGGGATGGCCTTGGTCATGCTGCCTCGCGGCCGTAGTTGGAGGCGAAGCGGCGCACGCGAAGCGCTGCTTCCTTGAGGATGGGCTCGGGCTGGCAGAGGCTGATGCGGATGTGCCCGGCCGCGGCCTCGCCGAAGCTCGATCCGGGCATGACGCCGACCTTTTCCTTGTCGAGCAGTGCCCAGGCGAATTTCTCATCGTCGGGCTCGACGGCAGAGACATCGAGCATGATGTACATGCCGCCTTCGGAGCCGCGCACGGTGACTTCGTTGGCGCCGCGTATGGCATCGAGGAAGACGGTGCGTCGCGCGGCATAGCGTTCGGCGATGTCCTTCACGCCATAGTGGTTCTCCAACGCCTCGGCGCAGGCGATCGAAATGAAGGCCGGCAGGCCATAGGTCGTGACCAGATTGAGGTCGGTCATCAGCGCGATCATCGCTTTCGGCCCAGTCAGCCAGCCCATGCGCCAACCGGTCATGCCGTGGCTTTTCGACATGGAGTTTATGACCAGCGTGCGCTCGGCCATGCCGGGCAGCGAACGCGGCGAGATATGCTCGCCGCCGCCAAGCGTCCAATAGACCTCGTCCGACAGCAGCCAGAGATCATGCTCCTTGCAGATTTCGGCCAGTTGCTCGAGCCGTTCGCGCGAGTAGACGGCGCCCGTCGGATTGTTCGGCGTGTTGATCAGGATGGCGCGGGTGTTGGGCTTGAGCGCGGCGCGGATCATCTCCGCGCGGGGTTGAAATCCATCTTCGGCAGGCGTCTCGACCACGGTGAAGCTGGCGCCCGCGGCGCTGAAGGTGTTGGGATAGGTGGCGTAATAGGGCGCGACGACGATGGCGTGGTCGCCAGGGTCGAGCACGCCCTGCACGGCAGCGTAAAGCGCTGCCTGGCCGCCAGGCGTGGCGATGACCTCGTCGGGTTCCGTGAGGATGCCGGCGCAAGCGGTCGCGGCGGCGGCCATCGCCTTGCGCAGGCGCGGCAGGCCAGGCAGCGGCGTGTAGTGATGGTTGCTGCCGCGCACGGCGCTCACGCAAGCCTCGATCGTTTCAGACGGCGTGTCGAAATCATGGTCGCCGACCGAGAGAACGATGATGTCTTCGCCGGCCTGCTTGCGACTCCAGGCGGCGAAATGGACCTCCCAACCATCCTTGCCGGAAGGCACGATGGCAGTAATGCGCTTTGACGGCTTTGGCATCAGGAAACTCCCGAAATCTGGTGGCCGGCCCGCGTGAGCTTGTCACGCAGGGCGGCGATATGGGCGGGGCCGACCTCGCAGCAGCCGCCGACAATGCCGGCGCCGGCATCGACCCAGCCGATGGCCTGGTCGGCATAGGCTTGCGGATCGAGATCATGGCGGGCGTGCAGCACGTCCACCGTCCCGCCATGCTTCAATGCCTCGACCGAAGTGAAGCCGTTGGCATAGGCACCCACCTGTCCCCCCAGGGCAACGAGTTCGGGCAAGGCGGCGGCGATGGCTTCGGGCCGGCAGCAGTTGAGCAGCCGGGCCGCGACCGGCAGGTCGTCGAGAGCGTTGACGGCGGCAGCAATGGTTTCGCCGCTGCGCAGGCGGGGCGTGCCGTGGTCGGCGAGCGTCCAGGACACCCATACGGGCTTGCCGCTTTCCGAGGTGGCGATGACCGCTGCGCGGGCCTCCTCGGCGGAAGCCATCGTCTCGCACAGGAACAGATCGACGCTGTCGGCCTGCTCGGCGACGATGCGGCGATAGATATCGAGCGTCTCTTCGAAGGAGATGGTCAGCGCCGGCGCGTAGCTTCCGAACAGAGGCGACAGGCAGCCGGCTATGGCTGCGTCGCCCGCTTCGTCGCGAGCCTGCCTCGCCAGTTCGATGCCGCGCTTCTGCAACGGCTTGAACAGATCTTCGGCGCCCTCGCGCGCCAGGCGTTCCGGCGTTGCCGAATAGGTGTTGATGGTGATGACACGTGCGCCGGCACGGATGAATTCCGCGTGCAGGTCGCGCACCAGGTCCGGTTCGTCGATCAGCACCCTGGCCGACCACAACGGCGTCGGCTCGGACCTGCTGCGCCGAACCAGTTCCTGGCCCATGCCGCCATCGGTGAGGATGACGGAGGTCATGCCCGCAACCTCTCATTCTTCGGATCCCACAGCGGCTCGTCGTTCTGGACGACGGCCTTGAAGCGATCGCCAAAAATCTCGATTTCGATGGCCGTGCCCGGTTGCGTGAGATCGGCGCGCAGCATGCCAAGCGCAATCGACTTGCCGACGCGGTGGCCCCAGCCGCCCGACGTCGTCTCGCCGACGATGCTGCCGCCGTGCCAGAGCGTCGACATATAGGGCGCGTCGCAATCGCTGGGATTTTCGACGACCAGCGTGACGAAACGCTTCGTCACGCCCTGCTGCTTTTCATTGAGCAAAGCCGCCTTGCCGCAAAAGTCGGGCTTGTCCCATTTGACGAAGCGCTCCAAGCCGCCCTGCAGGATCGAATAGTCGGTCGAGAGATCGCCCTTCCAGGCGCGGTAGCCTTTCTCCAGCCGCAGCGAATCCAGCGCATACATGCCGAAGGGTTTCAGCCCGTGCCTCTGGCCGGCGGCCCAGACGGCATCGAAGACTGCCGTCGTGTCGGCGACCTTGGTGTGGATCTCCCAGCCGAGCTCGCCGGCGAAGGAGACGCGTACCAGTTTCGCCCAGCGTCCGGCGATGGTCGTGTCCTGATGCGTCAGCCAGGGCAGCGTCAGGTCGGCCTCGCAAACCTCGCCCAGAATCTTTCGCGAATTCGGACCGGCGAGGATCTGGGTCGAGTATTCCTCCGTCCGGTCGGTCAGCGTGAAAGCTGCGTCGGCGGGCATGCGCGACTTCAGCCATTCGAAATCGTGCCATTGCGCCACCGCGGCGGTGATCAGCGTCATCTTGTCCTCGCCGTGGCGTACCACCGACATTTCGGTGACGATGCGGCCCTTGTCATCGGCGAAATAGACGAGGCCGATGCGGCCGGGCTTCGGCACCAGGCCTGTGACCTGCCTTGCCAGCCAGTCGGTCGCGCCCGGACCTTCGAGGTTGAAACGCGAGAAGCCAGGCAGGTCGAGGATGCCGGCGGCGTCGCGTACGGCGAGGCATTCTTCGCGCACCGCGCGGTGCCACGGACCTTCGCGGCGGAAAGTCAGCGTCGCTTCCTCGGACGTGTCGTCGCCCGGCCCGGCATACCAGGTGGCGCGCTCCCAGCCATTATAGGCGTCGAACTGGCCGCCCAGCGCCTTGATGCGCTCATGCAGCGGCGAAAGCTTGCGGTTGCGCCCTTCGGGCCAGGCATGACGCGGGAACTGGATGGCGTATTCGTTGCCATAGATTTCCATGCCCTTGGCGACGCAATAGTCGGGGGCCGAGGCAAAGCTCGTGAACCGGCGCGGATCGCAGGACCACATGTCCCATTCGGTCTGGCCCTCGGTGACCCACTCGGCCAGCACCTTGCCGGCGCCGCCGCCTTGCGCGATGCCGAAGGTGAAGACGCAGGCCTCGAAGGCATTCGGCACGCCGGGCATCGGCCCGATCAGCGGGTTGCCGTCCGGCGCGTAGGGGATCGGCCCGTTGATCACCTTGGAGAGGCCGGCGGTGCCGAGGATCGGCACGCGGGCGACGGCATCGGCGAGGTAGTGCTCGAGGCGGTCGAGATCGTCGGGGAAAAGCTGGAAAGAAAAATCCTCCGGCATCGGATCGTTGTGGGTCGCCCAATGCGCGCGGCAATCGCGCTCATAGGGGCCGAGATTCATGCCGGTCTTTTCCTGGCGCAGGTAGTAGGAGGTGTCGACGTCGCGCAGCAACGGCAGTTTCTTGCCCTGTTCCTTCGACCATGCGGCGAGTTCGGGGATTTCCTCGAACAATATGTACTGGTGGCTCATCACCATCATCGGCACTTCGCGGCCGAACATTTTTCCAACCTCGGCGGCGCGATAGCCGGCCGCGTTGATGACGATCTCGCAACGGATTTCGCCCTGTGGGGTAGTAACCACCCATTCGCCATTCTCGCGGCGCACGCCGGTGACCGGGCAGAAGCGGATGATTTTCGCGCCCATGTCGCGCGCGCCCTTGGCAAGCGCCTGGGTCAGCTGCGCCGGGTCGATGTCGCCGTCGCTCGGATCGTAGAGCGCACCCTTCAGCTCATGCGTCTCGATAAAGTGGTAGCGGCGCTTGATCTCGTCGAGGCCGACGACGTCGATGTCCATGCCCTGGTATCTGCCCATGCCCTTGGCGCGCTGGAATTCCTGCATGCGCTCATTGCTATGGGCAAGCCGGAGCGAGCCGGTGACATGGTAGTTCATCGGATAGTCGACCGCTTCGGCCAGACCCCGGTAAAGCTCGGTCGAATAGCGCTGCATGTTCATCAGCGACCACGACGAGGAAAAGGTCGGCACGTTGCCGGCGGCATGCCAGGTCGAGCCGGAAGTCAGCTCGTTCTTTTCCAGAAGCACGCAATCGGCCCAGCCGGCCTTGCAAAGGTGGTAGAGCGATGAGCAGCCGACGACACCGCCTCCGATGATCACCACGCGTGCCGTGGTCGGCAAACCCGCCATGTTCTTCCTCCAACTCAAAGCGCGACACGTCGCGCTTTGCTTCCTGTTGATGCTTGCCGTTGTCCCAAAACCGCTGGGCACTTTTGGGCGGCATGCAGTGTTCAATAGACAGGCGGTGAAACCACCCAAATGACGACCGCTGCCTCGACCCCAGGATTGCGCCAGCGGAACGGCTTGCCCTCGAAGCGGAACGAATCGCCTTCGCCGAGACGATGCCAGACGCCGTCGATCTCGATCTCGAACGTGCCCGACGCGACATAGCCTGCTTCTTCCGTCGGGCGGCGCGCTTTGGTCTTCAGCTCCGCGCCCGGCGCGAAGACCGAGCGCAGCATCTCGAAGCTACCGCCGAGATCGGGCGACAGAAGCTCCTCCACCAGGCCGGATTCACTTGTGCCAAGCGAACGGCGGCTGCCGGCGCGCACGACCACGCCGCGCTCCTGCTCGATAGGGACATCATGGCTGAAGAACAAGCTGATCGGAACATCGAAGAGGCTGGCGAATGCCCTCAAGTCACCGAGCGAAGGAACCGAGAGGCCGCGCTCGACCTGGCTGACCCAGCCGACCGAACGGCCTAACTTGAGCGCAATTTCAGCGAGCGTGAGGCCGCGCGCCTTGCGGAGCGCACGGATGTCGCCGGCCAGCAGCCGGTCGCCATTGTCCTGCTCCGATTTGGTCGCGGTCGGGGTCAAAGGTTGCTCGTGAAAAAATCTGGATAAATTTCATGAGAGGGTAAAATCATGAAAAAATCAAGGAGATTTTCATAGGCCACAAGATTTGCTTGCGCGTTTTCGGCGGTTGATGCAAAGGCTCGCGCACGAGCGGCGAGTGGGGCGTCCGGTCGGGGACCAGTTTTAGCTTATAGTCTGCGGATGGTCGTTAAGGAAACCGGGTTGCGGGTTTCTGGCCATGCCGAAAGGGACGACCCATGCTTGAGAAGAACATCCGGATCGCGTCGGATGCGGAGATCGTCGATGAGGCGATCATGTCGCGCCGGTCGGTGCGCGCCTTCCTGCCCGATATGGTCGATGATGACACGATCCGCGCGATCCTGGCCGTCGCCGCGCGCGCGCCGTCCGGCACCAACATGCAGCCCTGGCGCGTCTATGTGACCAAGGGCGAGGTCAAGCAGCGCATCAGCGACGCCATCCTCAATTCCGGCATCCGCGCCGAAAAGGCGGAGTGGGACGAGTACCGCTACTATCCCGACCAGTTCTTCGAACCATACCTCACGCGCCGCCGTGCCAACGGCTTCGGGCTCTATGGCGTGCTGGGCATCGGCCGCCGCGAGGTCGACAGGATGCGCGCCCAGCACGACCGCAACTTCATCTTCTTCGACGCGCCGGTCGGCATGATCTTCACGATCGACCGGAGATTGAACCAGGGGTCGTGGATCGACTACGGCATGTTCCTGCAGAACATCATGGTGGCGGCGCGGGGCAGGGGGCTGCATACCTGCCCGCAGGCGGCCTTCGCGCCCTATCACCGCCAGATCAGGCCGGTGCTCGGTATTCCCGACGAGGAGATCGTCGTCTGCGGCATGGCGCTCGGCTATGAGGACACGTCGAAGCCCGAAAACGAGTTCCGCACCGACCGCGCGCCGCTCGAGGACTGGGTAAGCTTCGCGGAATAATGGCGCCGAGTTTCTCGGTCGGCTAATCGGTGCTCATATGCGCGCCGTGCCCGCTGACATGGGCGCCGTCCTGCGGCGTCAGCCTGAGATAAGCCGACAGCGCGCAAAGCGTGATCAGCCCTTCGATGACGAACAGGATGCGATAGTCGTTGACGCTGGCCTTGCCGCCGCCGGCAAGCAGCGACAGCAGCGCAGCGGCGAGGCCGACACTGATCGCCACCGCAAGCTGCCACAAGATGTAATAGAGCGCGCTGAAGCGCGCGAGCTGCTCCGGCGCGATATCCGAATAGGAAAGGTTGCCGGTCGAGGCCCATTGCACGGAACGGAAGACGCCGAAGGCGAAGATGTAGGCCAGGACGATCCAGGCCGGCAGGCCCTCCTGCATCAGGGCAAAGCCTGCGACCAGCAAAGCGACGATCGGCGTGTTGGTGACCAGCACGCGCCTGAAACCGAAGCGGTTCAACAGGCGCGGCATGAAGAAGCGCATCATCAACGACCCGATCGCGGCGACGAAGGTCAGCGATCCGGCCTGCACGGCGCTCATGCCGAAGCCGAGCTGGAACATCAGCGGCAGCAGGAAAACCACCGAGCTCAGGCCAATCGTGTCGAGGGCGCCGCCGGTGAGGAAGGAGATGCGGAAGGTGCGGATGCGCAGCAGGTTGAGATCGAGCAGCGGGTTGCGGGCGCGCAGGCAATAGAAGGCGGCAACCGCCAGGATGACGATCGCCAGGCCAAGCTCGATGCCGATGAGACTGCTTGCGGCATCCTTGGCGGCAAGCGAATCCATGCCGAAGACCAGCAGCCCCATGCCGCTGCCGACGAGCAGGAAGCCCGGAAAATCGAACGGCGTGCGGACCGGCTTGGTCGTCGTGGGAAACATGGAGGCGGCCAGCATCGCGGCGGTCAGCGCGATCGGGATGTTGATGTAGAAGATCCAGCGCCAGGAGACGTAAGTGGTGAGCGCGCCGCCGACGAGCGGGCCGACAAGCGGCCCGGATTGGCCGGCCAGCGAGATATACATGTTGATCTTCAGCGTGCGGTCGCGCGGGAAGCTGGACAGGATCACGACCTGGCCAAGCGTGCCCATCAACGCGCCGCCGCAGCCTTGCAAGGCGCGCGAGCCGACCAGCATCCAGATGTTTTCCGAAAGGCCACACAGGGCCGAGGCGCCAGCAAAGACGAGCAGCGCGAAGCAATAGACGTTGCGCAGGCCGAAGCGGTCGGCCAACCAGCCGCCGAGCGGCATGGTGACGATGAGGCTCGCGACGTAGACCGTGATCAGCAGGCCAAGCTGGCTTGGCGGGCGATCGAGGCTCTCGCCGATGCCGGGCAGCGCGGTAACCACGACATTCTGGTCGAGGCTGGTCATGAACACGCCGCAGGCGACGGTCGCCGGCAACAGCATCGACGGACCGCCCGCCGGAGCAAAGCGGGTCGTGGCCGTCGCCGAAGTCTCAACAGTCATGGAAGAGTATGGTCGAACTGGTTGCCTGAGCGGACGTTTGCCCTGGCAAACGCCGATGATTCCTATCTATCGTCCCTGCTGGCCCAACACTCAAGCAGCAGTTGTAATCGTCCGTAGTGCCAGATGCCGGCTGGACCAATTCCTGATCTTGTCGCGCCGGGCTATTGCACTTCGTAACCGACCTCCTCCGAGGCGTGGCACAAAGCCTTCCAGAACGAGCGCGCGAAGGAGCGAAAGACGTAGATGTCGAACTGGTCGGCGCCTGTGCGCTGGATCTGCGCGAAGACGTCGTGATGGTTGGTCGAACGTCCAGCGCCGAGCGGGAAGGCCGGCAAGGCGAAGTCGATGGCGAAGAATTTCGCCATTACCCATTCGGCCTTCGGGCCGGCGATGCGGATCGCGGTGCGGCCGTGCGAAAGGTCCGTCAGTGTGCCGATGGCCGGCGTGATCGATCCGGCAAAGGCTTGAGCCAGGCCTTCGGCCTCGTCCACCACGGTGAATTTCCCCGGCGCGAAGCCGAAAACGGCGCGGGCGCCGTTGCTCGCGCCACCGCCGGCGCCGTCGGGCAGCGCGAGCCCGGTGACCTTGCGGACAATTTCGATCAGCCGCTTCTCTTCGCCCGGCCATGCGGCGAGCTGCAGGATCGAGCCCGGCCGCGTCTCAGACAGGATGACATCGACGCCATGTTCGAAATTGCCGTGCGACCCCGGATGATAGTCCGGCTCGAGCGGCGATTGGCGTTCGGGCAACTGGTGCTCAGCCATGCATGCGGCTCCCGTCCGGATCGTAGAAGTGGTTGGAGACGATCTCGATCGGCCCGAACCGGTTGCGCAGCGGATCCGAGACGAACGCGCGGGTTCCGTGACGCGCCTTGCCGCCCTTGACCAAAGCCAGCGCGACATATTTGCCCAGCGCCGGCGAATAGCAGCAGGCGGTGATGTGACCAAGCGAGTCGTGCGGATTGGCTTCGTCCAGTTCCTCGACGATGTGTCCGCCGCCGTTGAGCGGCCGGTTGTCGAGGGCGATCAGGCCGACCAGTTCGTGCCGGTCAGGCGCGATCAGGCCTTCACGGTCCATCATGGCAGAGCCGATGAAGGGCTTCTTCTTCGACAGCATCCAGTCGAGGTGGAGATCGCGCGCCGTAGTGCGGCCGTCGATCTCGGCGCCGGTGACATGGCCCTTCTCGATGCGCATCGTGCCCAGCGCCTCGAGCCCGTAGGTGACCAGGCCGAAAGGCTTGCCGGCCTCGATCAAGGCTTCCCAGACGCGGGTGCCGTGGCCGGCGCCGGAATAGACCTCGAACGCCATTTCGCCGGAGAAGGACAGCCGGCAGATCATCACCGGAACGCCGGCGATCCGGCCATGGACGATGCCCATGAAGGGCAGGCTGGCGTTGTCGACGGCGGTGCCGGTGACGCAGGAGGCAAGGATGGCGCGCGCGTTCGGTCCGCCGATCGCTGCGCCCGCCCATTCGTCGGTGACGGAGGTGACGGTGACCTTCAGCTCCGGCCAGATGACGTCGAGGAAATATTCCAGATGCTGCATCACCTTGCCGGCATTGGCGGTGGTGGTGGTCATCAGGAATTCCTGCTCGCCAAGCCGCCAGGTGGTGCCGTCGTCGAAGGCAAGCCCGTCCTCGCGCAGCATCAGGCCGTAGCGGGCCTTGCCGACCGCGAGTGTGGAAAACATGTTGGTGTAGACGCGGTCGAGGAACTCGGCCGCGTCGGGCCCTTGCACTGCGATCTTGCCCAGTGTCGAGACGTCGACGATGCCGGCGCTTTCGCGTGTCGCTTTCGCTTCGCGGACATAGGCCTGCTCGACCGTCTCGCCGGCAAGGCCGTAGATCATCGGGCGGTACCAGAGGCCGGCCGAATACATCCTCGCGCCATTGGCGAGGTGCCAGTCATGCATCGGCGTCAGCCGTTCGGGCTTGAGGTCGCCGAAGCGTTCGGCGGCCAAGGAGCCGATCGACACCGCCGTGTAAGGCGGGCGGAAGCGCGTCGTGCCGACTTCGGGGATCGGCTTGCCGAGCGCCTCGGCCATGATGGCAAGGCCAGGCACATTGGAGTTCTTGCCCTGGTCGGTTGCCATGCCGAGCGTGGTGTAGCGCTTCAGATGCTCGACCGAGACGAAGCCTTCGCGATGCGCCAGCCGCACGTCCTCGGCGGTGACATCGTGCTGGTAGTCGACAAAGCTCTTGCCCTTGGCCTTGATCTCGAAGACCGGCGCCGGGTCGGGATCGCCGGGGGCCGCCTCGACGACGGGCAGGGGGGCGGATGACGCTGCACCGCCAGCCGCCTGAAGGCCGGCCGCGCGACCTTCGGCGATGGCTTCAGCAGTCGAAAAACTGCCGGTGAAGGCGCCGGCGCCAATCCATTGCTGATTTGGCCAGCGCTGCGTCGGCTTCGGTGGCAGGAAGGCCTGCCGGGCCAGGTTCCATTCGGCCTTCGCTCCGGCCTGGCTGGCAAGATGGATGGTCGGCGACCAGCCGCCGGACATCAGAAGGCTGTCGGCATGAATGCTGCGTTCGTCTCCGCTCAGCGCACCGCTCGTGGCGTCGAAGCGCTGCACCTTGACGCCGGTGAGGCCCTTGCTGCCCTCGGTCGCAATCACGGCATGGCCGTCCAGCAGCTCGGCCTCGGCTTCGCTCGCCAGCCGGCGCATGTCGTTCGAGACGTCGCTTCGGACATCGACGATGGCAACGATCGCGGCGCCGGCCTTCTTCAAGGCGAGGGCCGAGCGGTAGGCGCTGTCGTTGTTGGTGAAGAGCGCGATGCGCTGTCCCGGCAGCACGCCATATTCAACTGCGTAGCGTTCTGCCGCATGCGCCAGCATGACGCCGGGACGGTCGTTGCCCGGGAACACCAGCGGCCGCTCGAAGGAGCCGGTGGCGAGAACCACGGTGCCCGCGCGGATCGCCCAGTAGCGCTGGCGCGGCTCACCCTTGGCGGCCACTTCCTTGTGATCGGTCACGCGTTCGAGCGCGGCCAGCGTGTTGCCGTCGTAATAACCCCACACCGTCGTGCGCGGCAAAAGGCGGACATTGTCGTTGCCTTCGAGCTGGCCAACGGTGCGCTGGGCCCAGTCGGCGGCAGGCATGTCGTCGATGGTTTCGCCCGACCAATTGGCGGAGCCGCCGAAGTTGGCTTCGAGATCGGCGAGGATGACGCGGGCGCCCTGGTCGGCGGCGGCCTTTGCCGCCATCAGGCCGGCCGGACCGGAGCCGACGACCAGCACGTCGCAAAAAGCGTTCATGCGCTCGTAGCGCGCCGGATCGGGCGCGGTGCCAGCCTTGCCGAGGCCGGCGGCGCGACGGATGAAATGCTCGCAGAACATCCAGAAGCGCGTGCCCTTCAGCGGGCCGATCACCGGCCCCATGAAGGTCTTGTAGTAGAAGCCGGCCGACAGGATCTTGCCGCCGAGCTGGTTGATCGCGCTTACATCCCAGGCAAGCGAAGGCGTGCGGTTCTGGCTGACGGCGACGAGACCGTCATAGATCTCGACCATGGTGGCCGGGATGTTCGGCTCGCGCACTTCGCCGCGCAGCACCGTCACCAGCGCGTTCGGCTCCTCGACGCCGGCGGCAAGCAGACCGCGCGGGCGGTGATATTTGAAGGAGCGGCCGAACAGCGTCACGCCGTTGGCGAGCAGCGCCGAGGCCAGCGTGTCGCCTGCATGGCCGGTGTAAGGCGCGCCGTCGAAGGTGAAGCGGATGGTGCGCAGCCGGTCGATCCGGCCGCCGGTCTCCGTGCGGCGAGGCCTCACGAGCGGCCCCCCGCCTTGTGGCCGCCACGAGCGAAGGCTGTGCTCAGGATCTCATGCGTGATGGTGTTGCGCACGACCCTCAGATGCGCGCGGCAGCCGCCGGAATGCTGCCAGATCTCGTTGTGATCGCCGGCCGGGTTCAGCCGGTCGTAGACATAGGCGTTCCAGGCGTCGAGGTTCTGCGAGGCCGGCTGCGGCCGCTCGCGGTTACCGTCGCCCTGGTAGGTGAATTCGATGACGTCGCGCGGCCCGCAATAGGGACAGGTGATAAGCATTCTCTTTCAAAACCCTAATGCAGCCGCGGGTTCGCGCCCTGGCCTTTGTCGTCGATGATCAGGCCACGATAGAAGCGGTCGAGCGTGAAGGACGCGTTGAACTCGTGCGGCTCGTCCTTGGCAATCGTGTAGGCAAAGCACCAGCCCGATGCGGGCGTCGCCTTGAAGCCGCCGTAGCACCAGCCGCAATTGAGATACATGCCCGGCAGCGGACCGGTGGTGATGATCGGCGAGCCGTCCATCGTCATGTCGCACAGCCCGCCCCAGGAGCGCAGCATGCGCACGCGGGCCAGGCCGGGGAACAGCGCCAGCATCTCGCTCATCACCTCGTCGACAATCGGCAGGCTGCCGCGCTGGGCGTAGCTGTTGTAGCCGTCGAGGTCGCCGCCATAGACGAGGCCGCCCTTGTCGGATTGCGAAATGTAGAAATGGCCCATGCCGAAGGTGAGAACGGTGTCGACGATGGGCTTCAGCGATTCCGAGACGAAGGCCTGGAGCACGTGGCTTTCGATCGGCATGTGCGAAATGCCGGCAAGCTGCATGACCTGGCCGGTGCTGCCGGCAACCGCAAGCGCGACCTTCTTGGCGCGGATTTCGCCGCGCGTCGTCGAAACGCCGGTGATGCGGCCGCCGTCGCGCAGGAAGCCGGTAACCTCGCAATTTTCGATGATGTCGACGCCGCGCCGGTCGGCGCCGCGCGCATAGCCCCACGCGACCGCGTCGTGCCGGGCGGTGCCGGCGCGCGGCTGCATCAGCCCGCCAAGAACCGGGAAGCGCGCCGAACCCGAGACGTCCAGCGCCGGCACAAGCCGCTTGATCCGGTCGACGCTCATCAGTTCAGCGTCGACGCCGAGATGCCGCATGGCGTTGCCGCGCCTGGCATAATCGTCGAGCTGGGCGGGCGTATGCGCGAGGTTGAGGCAGCCGCGCTGCGAGAACATGACGTTGTAGTTGAGGTCGTGCGAGAGATTCTCCCACAGCTTCATCGAATGTTCGTAGAAGCGGGTGTTTTGCGGCAGGAGATAGTTGGAGCGCACCGCCGTGGTGTTGCGGCCGACATTGCCGGAGCCGAGCCAGCCCTTTTCCAGCACCGCGACGTTGGTGATGCCGTGTTCCTTGGCGAGATAATAGGCGGTCGAAAGACCATGGCCGCCGCCGCCGATGACGATCACGTCATAGGAAGCCTTGGGGTCCGGCTTGCGCCAGGCGGGCTTCCAATCCTTGTTGCCGGTCAGCGCGTTCTTGAGCAGCGAGAAGGCTGAATATTCCGCCATTCTTCCTATCGTCCTTATGATGCGAGCGGCAGACTATAGAGCAGGCGGGAAGCGCAAAGCCAAGATTGCGCCATCGCTTTTCGACAGGCCGACTTCCGCCGATGCGGTCGGGACGGCTTGCCGCCCGATATGTCGGTCTTTATCAAGGGCGGAAATTTCGAGGATTTTTCGACCGCGAGTCGCCAACAAACTCATGTTCTTCCGCCTGCTGCGCCTGATCCTGGTCGTCGTCGTCGCTGTCTTCGGGCAGCCGGCGCTGGAGGCGTCGGCGCAGGCGATCGGCCATGGCTCATCGCAGCTCATCGCCGACCAGACCAAGGCCATCCAGGACCTGACGGCCAAGACCGACGGCCTGGAGAAGAAATTAGGCGACCCCGATGAGGACGATGCGGGGCTGGTCGACATCCGGTTGCAGCTCGAGGATATTTCGCGGGCGGCGCTGAACAGCGCGCTGGCATTCCGGCAGCGCCTCACCGACATCAACAACCGCGTCGAGGTGCTCGGCTTGCCACCGGCACAGGGGCAACCTGCCGAGCCGGCGATCGTCAACAACGAGCGCAGCGCGCTCTCCTCGGAAAAGGCTCAGATCAACGCGGTCGTCGCCAGCGCGCAAAACCTGTCGATCCGCGTCAACGGGCTGGTCGACAAGATCGCCGTCATGCGCAGCGAGCTTTTCCGCAGCGTCATCACCAAGCACTATGACCTGACCGAGGCGCTGAGCCCGCAGGCCTTTTCCGACGCGCACGACCAGTTCTCGGGCCTCTACAAGTCGGTGTCGTCGTGGCTGAGCTTCGCCGTCAGGTTCAAGTTCCAGGCGATCCTCGCGGCGACGCTGATGGCCCTGGCGCTGGCGGCGGTGCTGTTGATCGGCGGCAGGCGCCTGTTCGGCCGCATATTCGAGGCCGACCCGACCGTCGAGGATCCGTCCTATCTCAGCCGCCTGTCGGTGGCCTTCTGGTCGACGCTGCTGCCGACCCTGGCGCTCGGCGTCTTCTTCGCCTCGGCGGTGTTCTTCTTCAATTATTACAATGTGCTGCGGGGCGATATCGGCACGTTCCTCAATGCCTTGCTGACGGTGATCGGCATGGTGTTCTGCGTCAACCGGCTGACCAACGCGGCGCTCGAACCGCGCCTGCCCAACTGGCGGCTGATCCCGGTCGCGACCGGTCCCGCGCGCTGGCTCGTCGGGCTGACGACGGCCATGGCGCTGGTGCTCGGGTTCAACTACTTCCTGTCGGTCGTCAACGAGAAGATGGGTTCGCCGCTTTCGCTGACGATCGCCAGGGGCTTTGTCGCCACCATCATCGTCGGCGTCATCCTCATCCTGATGGGGTTGCTGCGGCCTTTCAGGGCCGCCGACGGCTCATGGCGCCCCTGGCCGGCGTGGCTTCGTTTCATCGCCATCGGGCTCGGCCTGTTCACCATCGCGGCGGCACTGCTCGGCTATATCGGCCTGGCACTTTTCGTCTCGTTCCAGGTCGTGGTGACCGGCACCGTTCTGGTAACGGCCTATATCGGCTTCCTGTCGGCACGTGCGATCGGGGAGGAGGGTGGCTTCGCCGACACTTCGGTCGGGCGATGGCTTTCGGAAAATTCCAGCTACGAGGATACCGCCCTCGACCAGCTCGGCCTGGTGGTCAGCATCGCCATCAACCTGATGATCGTGCTGGTGTTCCTGCCGCTGATCCTTTTGATGTGGGGCTTCCAGCCCGGCGATATCGAGGCCTGGGCCTACAAGCTCGCGACAGGGGTCTCGATCGGTTCGGTGACCATCTCCTTCCTCGGCATCCTCAGCGGTATCGTGGTCTTCGTCATCGGCTATTTCCTGACGCGCTGGTTCCAGGGCTGGCTGGATGGCTCGGTGATGGCGCGCGGCAAGGTCGATGCCGGCGTGCGCAACTCGATCCGGCTTGGCGTCGGCTATGCCGGCGTGGCGATTGCCGGCCTGGTCGGCATCTCGGCCGCGGGCATCGATCTTTCCAATCTCGCGCTGGTTGCCGGCGCGCTTTCGCTGGGTATCGGCTTCGGCCTGCAGAACGTCGTGTCGAATTTCGTTTCGGGCCTGATCCTGCTTGCCGAGCGTCCGTTCAAGGTCGGCGACTGGATCGTCGCGGGCGACGTCAGCGGCACGGTACGCAAGATCAGCGTGCGCGCCACCGAGATCGAGACCTTCCAGCGCCAGGCGGTGATCCTGCCCAACTCGAACCTGATCAACAATGCGGTCGGCAACTGGACGCATCGCAACAAGCTCGGGCGCATCGACATCAAGGTCGGCGTCGCCTATGGCAGCGACGTCAAGCGCGTCCATGCCATCCTGATGGACATTGCGCGCGCCCATCCGATGGTGCTGAAGAACCCCGAGCCGTTCGTTCTCTTCGCCAATTTCGGGGCGGCCGCGCTCGAATTCGAAATCCGCGTGTTCGTCGCCGACATCATGAACGGCAGCGTCGTGCAGAACGACATTCGCTTCGCCATCTTCGATATCTTCGAGGAGGAGCAGATCGAGATACCCTCGACGCCGCGCGCCGTGGTCGAAACGAAGAAGCACGAGGCCTGGCCGATCGACGACGACAAGATCGAGGCCGAATTCGCCGAGCGCCAGAGGCTGGAGGCGGAAGCCGCGGCAGAGCGGGAGCGGCTGGCAAAGATGAAGCGCAAGGGCCGCAAGCCGGATCCTAGTTAAGGTGCACCGATATTCGGGTGGGGCCGGCCTGCAGACTACGCAAGCTGCGCTCATCCGACGCCGAAACCGATTGTGGCATGAATGCGGCATTCAGTTGCGGTTCAGGTAACATCTCATATAAGCTTCGATGCAAAGGGCGAGAATGCCTTGCAAATTTGAACAGAGGCGGTGTGTGAACACCGGAAATGCAATGTGGAAGTCTGTCGTTGCCGCCATCGCTTTGCTGGCTCTGGGCGGTTCGGCTTTCGCCGCCAGCGCGATCAACAGGGACGCTCAGACGCGGACCCTGGTCGTGACCGAAGGCGGCGCCAAGAGCGAGCTGACGCTTGCCGCCGGCGAGACGGTGGAATTCTGCTCGAACGGCTGCTTCGTCACCCTGCCCAATGGCGACCTCGAAGCCCTGACCGGCTCGGAAACGGTCGAAATTTCGGGCGGTGCGGCCCGCATCAAGTAACCGTCGCCGCAAGATTGGCGCAGCAAGATTTGGCAAAGGCCGGACCGATGTCCGGCCTTTTATCGTTTTCGGTAGCCGTAGCTTAACGATGACGCCCGAAAACCGGTATGACCACGCGCTGCAACCGGGCGTTTTAACGTTCGCTGCGTCATCACCCGCTATATCCGACCCGAGGACGCCGGCACGCGGCGTGGGTTGAGTTGGCGCGTGGTCCCTTTCCGGGATCTTGCGGTCGATCGGGGCAGGACAATGGACGCGAGGTCGGACAGGAACGCAATCCCGCTTGCGGTCGATCTCGACGGCACCCTGATTGCGACGGACCTTCTATGGGAAGGGCTGTTCATCCTGCTCAAGAAGAACCCGCTCTATCTCTTTCTTGTGCCGCTCTGGCTGACCGGCGGTCCCGCACGGCTGAAGCAGGAGATCGCCAGGCGCGTCGACATCGATCCGGCCTCGCTGCCCTACCGCCAAGACCTGCTCGACCGGTTGCGCGCCGAGCACCGGGAGGGTCGCGTGATCGTGCTGGCGACGGGAACGCCGCACAAGTTCGCGGAGGCGATCGCGGCGCATCTCGGCATCTTTGATCAGGTGCTGGCGACCGATGGCCCGCACAACATGACGTCAGGCAGGAAATGCGCGGCACTTGTCGCCGCCTATGGCGACGCGGGCTTCGACTATGCCGGCAACAGCCGTCACGACCTCAAAGTGTTCGACGCCGCGCGCAACGCGCTCGTGGTCGCACCCGACCGCAGCGCCCGGCGCTGGCAGGCCGCGCATAGCGCCGAGGCCATGCCGGCGCCGAAGCCGACGCTGAGGACCTACGTCAAGATGCTGCGCATGCATCAGTGGCTGAAGAACTCGCTGATCGCCGTGCCGATGGTGCTGTCGCACGAATATTTCAACCCAAACATGATCTGGCAGTGCCTGCTGGCGTTCGTCTCCTTCAGCGCCGTGGCGTCCGCCATCTATATCCTCAACGATTTCTTCGACCTGGCGCTCGACCGCAAGCATCCGACAAAGCGCAACCGGCCCTTCGCCAGCGGTGCATTGTCCATTCCGTTCGGTCTCGGCGCGATCGTCGCGCTGCTCGCGATCGGCATCGCCGTCGGATTGTTCCTGCCGATCGAATTCCTTGGCGTGCTTGCCGGCTATATGGCGGTCACCACCGCCTACTCGCTGTCGTTCAAGCGCATGCTTCTGGTCGATGTGCTGACGCTTGCGGGCCTCTACACGATCCGCGTGCTGGCGGGCGCGGCGGCCACCGGCGTCGACGTCTCCTTCTGGCTGCTCGCCTTTTCGATCTTCTTCTTCCTGTCGCTGGCGCTGGTGAAGCGGTTTGTCGAATTGCGCACCACGGCCATTCCTCCGGGCGAGCGCATCGCCGGTCGTGGCTACCGCACCGAGGACCAGGAAATCGTCGCCCAGGCCGGCATGGCCTCTGCCTTTTCCTCGGCGCTGGTCCTGGCGCTCTATATGGACAGCCCGGCGGTGCGCGAGCTCTATCCGCATCCCTGGCTGATATGGCCGCTGGCGCCGATCGTGCTCTACCTCACGATGCGCGTCTGGATCCTCGCCCGGCGCGACGAGATGCATGACGATCCGGTCGTCTTCATCATCCGCGACTGGCGCAGCCAGATCGTCGTCGCCATCGGCGCGGTCTTCCTCGTCGCCGGAGGCTGGTGATGAGGAACGAGCGCTTCGGCAGCTTCGGACTGGCGACGGCGCCGGCGCGCAAGGCGATCCCGGCGGACGAGGCGATCGCCTTGCTGAAGCGTGGCGAGGCGAAAGCCGGATCGCTGCTCGGTTACGGCAATGGCCGCTCCTATGGCGACAGTTGCCAAAACGATGCCGGCATGGTGGTCGACATGCGGCCGCTCAACCGCATCCGTTCCTTCAACGCCGAGACCGGCGTGCTCGAAGCGGATGCCGGTACGCTGCTTTGCGACATCATCGCGCACGCCGCGCCCTACGGCTTCTTTCCGGCTGTGGTTCCAGGCACGCAGTTCGTCACGCTGGGCGGCGCGATCGCCAATGACGTCCACGGCAAGAACCACCATCGGCGCGGCAGCTTCGGCTGCCACGTCGAGGCCTTGACACTGCTTCGGTCCGACGGCCGAACCTATCGCTGTTCGCAAACCGACAATGTCCGTCTGTTCGCGGCAACGATCGGCGGCATGGGGCTGACCGGGCTTATCCTTTCGGCATCGATCAAGCTGATGCGGGTGCCCTCGCTCGACATAACGGAAAAGGCGACGCGGTTTCGCGATCTCGGCGAATTCTTCGATCTTGCCGAGGCTGCCGACCAGGCCAACGAATATGCCGTCGCCTGGATCGATCAGCTTGCCGGGGGCAAAAGGCGCGGGCGCGGCCTCTTGTTCATCGGCAACCATGCCGAGCACGGCTCGCACGCCGCCGCGCGTGCCGGCAGCCGGCTTTCCGTGCCGATGCAGCCGCCCTTCAATGTCCTCAACCGGCCTTTCCTCACCGTCTTCAACGCGGCCTACCGCTGGAAAAAGGGCAGGTCCGCGGCTCCGCGCCAGGCGGGCTATCAGGGTTTCTTCTTTCCGCTCGACGGCATCCGCGACTGGAACCGGCTCTACGGACCGCGCGGGCTTTTCCAGCACCAGAGCGTGGTGCCGGAGGCCAATGCGCGCCGCATCGTCCCGGCGCTGCTCGAGGCGGCCCGGCGGGCGGGCGAGGGATCGTTCCTGACCGTGCTCAAGCGCTTCGGCGATGTCCGCTCGCCGGCGCTGCTGTCGTTCGCGCGGCCGGGCTACACGCTGACGCTCGATTTCCCCAACCGGGGCGAAAGGACGTTGCGATTGCTTGCCGAACTCGACCGCATCGCCGTCGAGGCGGGTGGGGCGGTGAACCCCTACAAGGACGCCCGGATGGGTCCAGAGACGTTCGCCGCGTCGTTTCCGCAATGGCAACGCCTGGAGGCACTTCGCGATCCGGCCTTCCTGTCGAGCTTCTGGGCGCGGACGGCGAAAAGACTGGATGTAAGGAGTGGAGTTTCGGAAGCCGCGGAATAGATAAAAATCAAATAAATCATGGTAAACGAAGCGTTACGCCGTGATTTACGCAAAATACCATCTGGGCTTCACGAAATATTTGCGGGTTTGTAATAGGACCGCCCACGGGGCAGGTGGCAACAATGAAATACATAATCTTCATACTCTTCACGGTCATGACCAATGCCGCGGCGCAGCTGATGCTGAAGCAGGGCATGATGTCGATAGGCCCGATCTCCTTCGAAGGCGCCAATCCGCTCGTCAAGCTCCTGCAGATCGTGTTCAGCCCCTGGGTGTTCCTGGGCCTCTGCACCTTCGTCATCTCGATGGCATCGCATCTTTATGTGCTGTCCAAGGTCGAGCTCAGCTTCGCCTATCCGTTCCTCAGCCTCGCCTATGTCGCCGTGGCGATCTTTGCCTATTTCGTCTTCCGCGAGGACCTCAACGGCTGGCGCATCGCCGGCATCGCCTGCATCTGCGTCGGCACGATACTGATCGCGCAAAGTGGCCGAGGCCATGAGGACCGGACGGCTTCCATCGCGCCTGACAGAACCCAAGCAAGCGAGATCGTTCGATGAGACATGTGATTTTCGGCGGCGACGGCTTCGTCGGCCGTCACCTTGCCCCAAAGCTTGTCGCGGACGGCGAGACCGTCGTCGTCGCCGACATCGTCAAGAGCGACCTGCCGCATTACCGCTCGGTGCGCTTCATCACATGCGACGTCACCGATCCGGCCTCGGTCGCGGCGGTCGGGCTCAAGGCCGACGACGTGGTCTACAATCTGTCGGCCAAGATGCTGTCGCCGATCCAGGTGCGCGCCAAGCGGCATGATTTCTTCTTCCCGGTGAATTTCCACGGCACCGAGCACATCATGCAGGCGATGGACAAGGCCGGCGCCTCGAAGCTCGTCCACTACACGACCGACATGATCTACGGCCACACGGTGGTGCTGCCGATGACCGAGGACCATCCGGTCTCGCCGCTCGGCGAGTACGGTCTGTCGAAGCTGAAGACCGAGGAACTTGCCGGCGAATGGCGCAAGCGCGGCATGTCGATCTCGCTGTTCAGGCCGCGCCTGATCATCGGCCCTGGACGCCTCGGCATCCTGGAAAAGCTGTTCAAGCTGATCGACTGGAACCTGCCTGTGCCGATGATCGGCTCGGGCAGGAATCCTTACCAGTTCATCTCGGTGTTCGACTGCGCGGAAGCCGCCCGCGCGGCCTGGAAGGCCGGCGTGCCGAACGAGGCCTACAATCTCGGCTCGCTCAGTCCGCCACCAGTCAAAAAACTGCTCGGCGACCTGATCCGCCATGCCGGCTCGAGATCGATCCTGTTGCCGACGCCTGGCTGGGCGGTCAAGCGCACGCTCGACCTGCTCGACCTATTGAATATGCCGATCATGGATCCGGAACAGTATCTGATCGCCGACGAGGAATGCGTGCTCGACGTGTCCAAGGCCGAGCGCCAGCTCGGCTGGGTGCCGCAATATCGCGACGAGGACATGCTGATCGCCGCCTACAGCGAATATCGCGCCAAGCAGGACGGCCACGCCGTCGCCACCAGACACGTTCCCGCCGAATAAGGCGACGAAGGGAGATTTTTCAGATGACCGTCATGGCCAAGCCGGAACATACCGGAACGCGCAAGCTGGTCGATGCGCCGGCGCTATCACCAGCGACCATCGCCAAGCCCGACCTGATCAGCGTCGAGCAGGCCAAGGCGCTGGATGTCGCCCGCATCACCGACCTGTTCAAGGCGCATCTCAATCCCGGACAGCTGCATTTCATGAAGCTGCTCGGCTTCCACAAGATCAAGATCGAGCGCGCCGAGGGCATGTTCTACATCGACCAGAACGGCCGCAAGATCCTCGACTTCTTCGGTGGCTTCGGCTCGCTCGCCTTCGGCCACAACCATCCGCGCATTCTGGAAGCGCGGAAAAAGTTCCAGGAGGAGAAGCGCCAGGAAATAGCCATCGCCTTCATGTCGCAATATGCGGGGGCGCTGGCGCACAACATCGCCAAGTGCTCGCCGGGCGAGCTCGACATGGTGTTCCTTGGCTCCTCCGGCTCGGAAGTGATGGAAGCGGCGGTGAAGCTCGCCGAGCGCTCCGCCGGCCCTAAGCGGCCGAAGGTGGTCTATGCCGAGAATTCCTTCCACGGCAAGACGAAGGGCGTGCTGGCGATCACCGACGGCCAGCTCTACCGCGCCGACTTCAAGGTGGCGGACAATGTCGTGCGCGTTCCCTTTGCCGACATCGACGCCGTCGAGCGCCTGTTCAAGAGCGATCCCGAGATCGGCGTCATCGTGCTCGAAACCATCCAGGGCGGCGGCGGCATCATCCAGGCTCCGTCAGAATACTGGCAGAGGCTGCGCGCGCTTTGCGACCGACACGGCGTGCTGTGGGTCGCCGACGAAGTGCAGTGCGGTTATGGCCGCTCGGGCCGCTTCTATGCCTTCGAGCATTACGGCGTGGTGCCGGACGTGACGGCGCTGGCGAAATCGCTGGGCGCCGGCAAGGCGGCGGTCGGCGCCATGATCGCCAAGCGCGACGTCTACATGAAGGCCTATGGCACGCCGAAGACGGCGATGATCCATGCCATGGCGACGTTCGGCGGCATGGGCGAGGCCTGCGTCACCGCGATCGAGGGCATCAACGTGCTTTATGACGAAGGCCTGATCGACAATGCTGCGTCGACGGGCGAGTACCTTCTGCAGCGGTTGCGGGCGCTCAAGGAGAAATACCCCAAGATCATCAAGGACGTGCGCGGCAAGGGTTTCATGATCGGGCTCGAGTTCCACGATTTCTCGCAGACCCTGCCGATGGTGCTGCGCCCGGTGGTGAGCGTGCTCGACGACAAGCTGAAGGGCTCGCTGTCGGGCTTCGTCGGTTCGCTTTTGTTGCGCGACTACGACGTGCTCGTCGCCTTCACCGAATACAACCGCAACGTCATCCGGCTCGAGCCGCCGCTGATCTGCCAGCCCGAGCATGTCGACCGCTTCGTCGATGCTTTCGACAGCCTGTTGTCGCGCGGCATCGTGGCGATCGTGAAGGATTTCGTGAAAAGCCAGGTCGGCAAATAGAGGCCGCTGAGCATGCTGACCAAGCCGTCCGCTCCGACCAATCCGCTGGAATGGCTAACCGGCGCCGGCCTGGCGTGGGGCGAGGGGGCTTACGCGAAATGGGCGGCATCGATCGGCGCGATCGCCTTCTCGCTCTATATACTGCTGACCGCCGCGACCGCCTGGTTCATGCCCGATGCCAACTGGGACATGCTGCCTTATCTGGCGATCGCCGAGGAGGGCGCCTATCCCAATCCGCAGGCGCTGCATGACTATGCCTATAGCACGGTCAAGGCGGGCGTATCGGCAGGCGATTACAAGACGCTGACCGACGATGGCGGCGGCTTCCGCAGCCACATGACGGAGAACGCCGCCGACTTCCATTCGCTGCTCGGCATGTACCGCATCAAGTTCCTCTATGCCGAGATACTGTCCGGTCTCAGCCATGTCGTGTCGCCGGTCGAGGCGATGCGGCTGGTTCAGGTCTTCTCTGTGCTGCTGTTCGGCGCCGTCACGCTCGTCTGGCTGCGAGCGCAAGGCGCGCTGGCGCTGGCGCCCGTGGTCGGCGCGATCCTGATCATGGCCGATTTCGGCGACGCGGCACGCGCTTCGACGCCGGACCTGTTTTGCTCGGCACTGTTCCTCGGCGGGCTCTTCGCCTATATGCGCAAGCGCGAGGCGGCGACGGCGGTCCTGCTTTTCCTGGCGTTCATGGCCAGGCCCGACAACATCGTCTTCCTTGCCATTTTCGCGGTGCTGCTCGTCGCTTTCCGCGAGAGGGCGTGGGGCGCGTTAGCCGGCTTTGCCGCCTCCTTCGCCGCCTATTTCGCCATTTCGCACTGGGCCCAGCATCCCGGCTGGTGGCCGCATCTTTGGTTTTCCAGCATCGAGCAGCACTATAACATGGACGGGTTCGAGCCGCCGCTCTCGGTGGCCGCTTATCTGAAGGCCTTCGCGGCGTCGGTGGTGCGCGCCGTCAGCGTCAACAACTGGGTCGGCGTTTCGGTGCTGGCGCTGGCTGGCTGGTTCGGGCTCGAGCGTGCCGGCTTCCGGCTCGACCGCCGCGCCGGCATCCTGCTGGCGGCGCTGGTGCTTGGCGTGCTGGCGAAGTTCGCCGTCTTCCCGATCCACGACACCCGCATCTATTTCCCCAACCTTCTGCCGCCCTTCCTCCTGCTTGTCGCGCCGCTCATGGCGCTGTGGGCATCGGCAAGCCAAAGCGGCCGCCACGCCGCGCCGCAGGTCATTTCCGGAGACAAGTCATGAGCTCGCTTTCCAACCTGGCGCGCATCTTCCTGTCGCTCGGCCTGCCCGCCGGACTTCTCGACCGCAGCCCCTCGCTCCACGGCACGAAATTTCTCGCCAAGGCGGCGTTGCAGGCCCGCTTCGTCGGCCGGCCGTTCCAGATGGTCAATGTCGGCGCCTGCGACGGCGCGCTGTTCGACGACGTGACGCCGTGGCTGCACCGCATTCGCGGCGCCCGCGCCATGCTGGTGGAACCGATCCCGTATAACCAGAAGCGGCTGCGCGCCAATTACCCGGATGCCGAACGCTTCGTCATCGAGCCGGTTGCGGTGACGAGGACCAAGGGCACGATCACCGTGCACACTTTCGATGCCGCCGCGCTCGAGGCCGGCACGCTGCCGATCGAGTTCATCGGCTGCTCGTCGGTCACCGACACCAATCTGATGTCGGGCAAGAACGCCTGGGGCGAGGCGGATGCCAACTTCAACAAGTTCGCGCCGCATCTGAAGGATATCGAGGTGCCGTCGGAGACGTTGCAGACGCTGCTCGACCGCAACGGCATCACCCACATCGACGCCTTCCTGGTCGACTGCGAAGGCGCCGACTGGATGGTGTTCGAGCAGCTCGACCTCAAACGCTACCGCCCCGGCATGGTCAAGGTCGAGATCGGCGCGCTGCCGGCGGCCGAGATCGGCCAGGTCGTGGTCAAGCTGAAGACCGCCGGCTACCAGGTCGGCTTCCAGGCCGAGGACATCTGGGCCTTCGCCTGAACGAAAATTGCCGATGACGGCCCGCCGGCGCGCAGGGTCGCGCCGCACCTGCGACGTGTCGCAAACAGGCGGTAGCTCAATCCGCGTCCTCTGCATATTGTGCGCCATTCGAAGGGCGCGCAAACGCGCCCGTCTATACCTTTGGAGTCGCGGGCAATGGCAGAGTTTCCGAAAAAGGCGAAGGTCGTCATCGTCGGTTTGGGCGGTATTGTCGGCGCATCGGTCGCACATCACCTGATCGAGCGCGGCTGGGACGACATCGTCGGCATCGACAAGTCGGGCATCCCGACCGATATCGGCTCGACAGCGCACGCCTCGGACTTCTGCTACACGACCAGCCACGATTTCCTCTCGTGCTGGACGACGCTCTATTCCATCGATTTCTACGAGAAGATGGGCCACTACGCGCGCGTCGGCGGCCTCGAAGTAGCGCGCGTCGGCGACGATGCCCGCATGGACGAGATCAAGCGCAAGATCGCCTCGGCCAAATCCTTCGGCACCCGCGCGCGGCTGATCGAGCCGGCCGAGATCAAGGAAAAATTCCCGCTGATCGAGGAGCATCTGGTGCAGGGCGGCCTGTGGGACCCGGATGCCGGTCTCGTCATCCCGCGCTCGCAGACGGTCGCCGGCAAGCTTGTCGATCAGGGCGTCGGTTCCGGCAAGCTTCAGGCTTTCGCGAACACTTCGGCCAAGTCGCTGATCGTCGAGAACGGCCGCATCAAGGGCGTGGTGACCGAGCGCGGCACGATCGAGGCCGATTACGTGGTGGTCTGCACCGGCATCTGGGGCCGGCTCACCGCCGCGCTGGTCGGCGAGGACCTGCCGGTGATGCCGATCGACCATCCGCTCACCTTCTTCGGCCCCTACAACGAGTTCGCCGGAACCGGCAAGGAGATCGGCTGGCCACTGCTGCGCGACCAGGGCAACTCGGCCTATATGCGCGACACCGGCGATCCGAAGACCGCCGAGGGCGGCCAGATCGAGTGGGGTTATTACGAGGAAACCAATCCGCGTCTGTGCCACCCGCGCGACCTTCTCGAAAAGGACCAGGCGCGGCTGTCGCCGTCGCAGCGCGACCTCGACATGGAGCAGATCATGGCGCCGCTGGAGCGCGCCATGGAACTGACGCCGATCCTCGGCGAATTGGGTTACAATGAAGGCCATTCCTTCAACGGGTTGCTGCAGGTGACCACCGATGGCGGCCCGTCGATGGGCGAAAGCCAGAAGGTGAGGGGCCTGTGGTACGCCGTCGCCATCTGGGTCAAGGACGGCCCGGGCATGGGCAAGCTGATCGCCGACTGGATGACCGACGGCAGGACCGAGGTCGACCATCATGCGATCGACTATTCGCGCTTCTATCCGCACCAGACGCAGGAACAGTTCATCTGGGATCGCTGCACCGAGACGGCGATGAAGGTCTACAATCCGGCGGTGCATCCGCGCGAACCCTTCTCCAAGGGCCGCAACATCCGCCGCTCGCCGTTCTGGGAGCGCGAGAAGGAGCTCGGCGGCTATTTCATGGAACTGGGCGGCTGGGAGCGCGCGCATGGCTACGCTGCCAACGAGCATCTCCTGGAAAAGTACGCCAACCGGGTTCCCGTGCGCGAGAACGAGTGGGACAACCGCCATTTCTGGCGCGTCTCCAATGCCGAGCATCTGGCGATGAGCGAGGATTGCGGCATCGTCAACCTGTCGCATTTTTCCATGTACGACGTCGAGGGGCCTGACCATGTCGCGTTGCTGGAATGGCTGTGCGCGGCCAAGATCGGCGGCGACAACAATATCGGCAAGGGCATCTACACGCACTTCCTCGACGAGGAAGGCATGGTGCGCGCGGACTTCACGGTCATCCGCATGGCGGACCGCTGCCGGGTGATCGACGGCGCCGATGCCGGTCCGCGCGACTTCCGCTACATGCAGCGCACCGCGCAGGACAAAGGCTTCGACGCCACCGTCACCGACGTGACGGAAAAATACGTCACCATCGGCATCTGGGGGCCGAACGCACGGGCGACCCTGCAGAAGGTGGTCGAGAATCCGGACGGCCTCTCGCTCGAGAATTTCCCGTTCGCGGCGATCAAGCCGATCAGGATCGGCGGCAAGGACGTCACCGCCTTCCGCATTTCCTATGTCGGCGAGCAGGGCTGGGAACTGCATATGCGCTACGAGGATGGTCTCGCCGTCTGGGACGCGCTGCGCTCGACCGGCGTCATGCCTTTCGGCGTCGAGACCTACGCCAACACGCGCCGCATGGAAAAGAGCCTCAGGCTGCAGAACGCCGATCTGCTCACCGAGTACAATTTGCTCGAGGCCGACCTTGCCCGCCCGAAGGTCAAGGAGAACGACTTCTGCGGCAAGGCCAAGCACCTGGAGTATCGCGCCCGCGAGCACCAGCCGGCGATGCTGTGCACGCTGGTGATGACCGAGAACAAGGACGCCAAGGGCGTTGCGCGCTATCCGGTCGGCATCATGCCGGTGCAGGATCCTGCGACCGGCGAGACGCTGGTCGACGAGCTCGGCCGCCGCTCCTTCACCACCTCGGTCGCCTACGGCCCGACGATCGGCAAGAACATCGCACTCGCTTACCTGCCCTGGGCTTTCGCCCAGGAGGGCCGCAAGCTGCAGGTCGAGTATTTTGGTGAGACCTATCCGGTCGAGGTCGCTGGCGTCGGCTACAAACCGCTCTACGACCCGGAGAACCTCAAGCCGCGCAGTTGAGATCGTGGACGTTGAAGCACGGATGCGAAAGCCCGGCTTCGACCGGGCTTTTCTCTTTTGTATGCCGGCATTCTCGCATAGCGTTGCGCCGGGCGGAGTAGGCAAGCTTGCAACGGTTCGGCTGGGACAGGAAGAACAACGCATTCGTCTTCACGATTAAGGGGAACATTCCCGTTCGTGTCAGCTGGACCTTTGCCATTCCCGCCGCCTTGCCGTTCCTGCATGAATGGTCGAGGCATCCCAGCAGCGCGCTGACTCATACGGTCATCTTTGCCGCGCTGCTGTTCCTGTCGGTGTTTCTGCATGAACTCGCCCATGTCTGGGCAGCGCGGCGACAAGGCATCGGCACCCAACGGATAGATCTGTACCTCTTCGGCGGGATCGCCTGGTTCAAGCCCGGCGCGGCTTCGCCTTACGGCTGGGCGTGGATCTCCTTCGCCGGGCCGCTGGTGAACATCGTCCTGGCGGCGGGCCTTGCCGCTGCCTATTGCCTTTTTGCCCGGCCCTTGTTGCCGGCCGAGCCAGACGGTCTTTTCAATTGGCCGCCGCCGAGACCGGACACGCTTCTTGAGTGGACGCTTTGGCTTGGCGCCCTGGTGAACGCGGTTCTGGCCATTCTCAACCTCCTTCCGGCCTATCCGCTCGATGGTGGCGCGATCGCCAGGCATCTGCTCGCGCCGCGCTTCGGCGCGGAGACCGCCACGCGGATCGTCGGCTTCTGCGGCGTCGTGCTTTCGATCCTGCGTTTTGCGGTCATTGTGCCCGCGGCCACAGCCGGTATCCTGATCTGGATTCCGCCGTCTTTCAGGCCGAACTGGAGAGCGTTTCGCGCTGCCGGCAATAAGAAGCCCGCTCCGCAGCATCCGGCTTGATGTGCAAGGGGCCAGCGGCTTATGTGGCCGCATCAGAAGCCCGCGAAAGCAACACGCCCATGCGCATCCTGTCCGACGCCTTCATTCCCGAGCTGCCCAACCGCTACAATGGCAAGGTGCGCGAAAACTACGATCTGCCGGACGGGCGCCGCATCATCATCGCCACCGATCGTCTGAGCGCATTCGACACGATCCTGGCCTCGATCCCGTTCAAGGGAGAAGTGCTCACCCAGACGGCGCGCTACTGGTTCGAGGAAACCGCCGACATCTGTCCCAACCATGTGCTGGAATATCCCGACCCCAACGTCGTCGTCGGCACGCGGCTCGACATGCTGCCGGTCGAGATCGTGGTGCGCGGCTATCTGGCGGGAGCCACCAGCACCTCGATCCTGACCAAGTACAGAAAGGGCGAGCGGAGCTTCTACGGCCACAGTTTTCCGGACGGGCTGCGCGACAACGAAAAATTGCCGGAAGCGATCATCACGCCGACCAGCAAGGCCGCCCATGGCGGCCATGACGAGCCGTTATCGGAAGCCGAGATCATCGCAGAGCGGCTGCTGACGCAGGCGCAGTGGGACACCGTATCGCGCTATGCGCTGCAGCTGTTCGCTCGCGGCCAGCAGCGCGCGGCCGAACGCGGCCTGATCCTGGCCGATACCAAATATGAGTTCGGCACGGCGCCGGACGGCGCCATCGTGCTTGCGGACGAAATCCACACGCCCGACAGCAGCCGCTACTGGATCGCGGCGAGCTACGACGAGGCGTTCGAAGGCCGCGGGCGGCCGCAGAGTTTCGACAAGGATTTCATCCGGTCATGGGTGTCGGCGCGTTGCGATCCCTACAAGGATCCGATCCCCAACATTCCGGACGAGATCGTCAACCAGGCCTCGGCGGTCTATATCCAGGCCTACGAGGCGATCACCGGCGCGAAATTCGCGCCCGACCTTTCCGGCGATACGGTGCTGGAGCGCATCCGTTCGAACCTCGCGCGGTATTTTTAGGAAGGTTCCGCCGCCGGCAGAATCCGATGCCCCGGATTCCCGGCTTTTGCGCGCGGCGATTTTCGCCTAACCTTGCTTCATGTCTGCTTATGCCCGCGCAAGGCATATCTTTTCAGGCAGTGCCGCGCTGGCGCTGGCGCTCTGGCTGACGCCGCCAGCTTCTCCCGCAGAACCGGTCGATGTCGAACTGGTGCTCGCGGTCGATGTTTCGCTTTCGATGTCGCCGGCCGAGCTCGAGATCCAGCGCCACGGCTACGCGGCGGCGCTGACCCATGAGAATGTGCTGAAGGCCATCGCCGACGGCGCCTATGGCAAGATCGCCGTCACCTATGTGGAATGGGCGGGTACCACCTGGCAGCGCGTGATCGTGCCGTGGACGGTGATCGCCAACCGCGCCGATGCCGAGAAGGTGGTGGCGCAACTCAATGCGCGGCCGCCGGACAGCGCCCGGCGGACCTCGATCTCCGGCGCGCTGAGCTTCGGCAGCGACCTGTTCGCCGAGAGCGGTTTCCAGGGCACGAAGCGCGTCATCGACGTTTCGGGCGACGGACCCAACAACCAGGGCGCGCCGGTCGACCTCACGCGCGACGCGGTGGTCAAGCAAGGCATCACCATCAACGGCTTGCCGCTGATGACGCGCGGCGGGTTCAGCGGCGCCTTCGATGTGGAAAATCTCGACCGCTATTACAGCGACTGCGTCATCGGCGGACCGGGCGCTTTCATGATCCCGGTCAATGACTGGACGCAGTTCCCCGAAGCGATCCGCCGCAAGCTGGTGCTCGAGCTTGCTGGTCCCGCCTCGCCGCGATGGGCGGCGGAAGAGGCCGCGCATCCGCCGGTCGTGCTCGCCGACGATGCGCCGGCAGCGGACTGCATGGCGGGCGAGAAGATGTGGCGCAATCGCGGCTGGGGCATGCCGTGACGGATCGAGAAGCGGCTCCAGGCGCGCCGCCCGGCATTAGATCAGAATGACGAATCGTCATCCCGATCTAACTCTTTGGAGCATGATCTCTTCCGAAAACCGGATCCACTTTTCGGGATCAAGCTCCAGCTTGGACCAAGGTCGAGTGCGGCTTCTGCTTCATTGACAAGCCTTTTGGCGTCTGTGAGACAATTTGCGCTCACCACAAAAAGGGGAACCACAATGAACAGAACCTCCATCTTCGCGGCGGCGCTGACGGCGGTCGCCGTGCTCAGCGCGCCGGCGATGGCCGCTACGTCGCTCACCATCGGCATCAGCGGCTGGACCGGCTTCGCGCCGCTGACCTTGGCAAAGCAGGCCGGGCTTTTCGAAAAGCACGGGCTCGATGTCACGCTCAAGAAAGTGCCGCAGGCGAGCCGCCCGCTGGCCATCGCCAGCGGCGACCTGCAATGCGCGGCGACCACGGTCGAGACCTGGATGGTGTGGAACGCCAGCGGCGTCACCACCAAGCAGATCTTCCAGCTCGACAAATCCTATGGCGCCGACGGCATCGTCGTGCGCAACGACATCAAGACCGTCGCCGATCTCAAGGGCAAGAATGTCGCCTCGTCCGCGCCCGGAACCTCGCCCTACTTCCTGCTCGCCTGGGTGCTCAACAAGAACGGCATGTCGACCAAGGACGTGACGGTGGTTAATCTGGAGCCGGATGCGGCGGCGCAGGCCTTTCTCGCCGGCCAGAACGATGCCGCGGTCACTTACGAGCCCTTCATCTCCGCCGTGCGCGACAAGGCCGACCAGGGCCATATCCTGGCGACCACGCTCGACTACCCGATGGTGATGGATACGGTCGGCTGCACGCCGGACTTCCTCAAGGCCAATCCTGACGCAGCCAAGGCGCTCGCCGACAGCTATTTCGACGCGCTCGACATGATCAAGAAGGACCCGCAGAAATCCTATGAGATCATGGGCGCCGACGTGAAGCAGTCGGCCAAGGAGTTCGAGGATTCGGCCAAGTACCTGAAATGGGCCGACAAGGCGGAGAACAAGCAGTTCTTCACCAAGGATTTCCAGGATTTTTCCAAGACCGCAGCAGAGCTCCTGCTGCAGATGGGGTTGATCAAGGAAGCGCCAGATGTGTCGACGCTAGCCGACACCAGCGCGGTCGCCAACTGATCGCGCATTTTTCGATCGACGGCGGCGACAAGCCGCCGTTCTTCCTCTTCAAGGACAGGGCCTGATGCTGCGTCCCTTGCACCCCGTTGCGCCGGGCACGCGAACCGTGCTCGGCATCGCCTTCTTCGTGCTGTTCGTGGCCTTCTGGGCATGGATCACGCTTGGCGGCCATGTGAACCGGATCTTCCTCGCCGATCCGCTGTCGATGCTGAAGGATGGCTGGCGGCTGCTCGTCGAGGATCGTTTCTGGCTCGACATCCTGATCACCATCTGGCGCGTCTTCGGCGGCTTTGTGCTGGCCTCCATCGTCGCGGTGCCGATCGGCATCGCCATGGGCGCCTGGAAACCGGTCGAAGCCTTCCTCGAACCGTTCGTCTCCTTCGCCCGCTACCTGCCGGCGTCCGCCTTCATCCCGCTGCTTATCCTGTGGGCCGGCATCGGCGAGCTGGAGAAGCTTCTGGTTATCTTCGTCGGCTCGGTGTTCCAGATCATTCTGATCGTGGCGGTCAAGGTCGGCAGCACGAGGCGGGACCTTGTCGAGGCCGCCTATACGCTTGGCGCGACCGACAACGGCATCGTCAAGCGCGTCATCGTGCCGGCCAACGCGCCAGAGATCGCCGAGACGCTGCGGCTGGTGCTTGGCTGGGCCTGGACCTATGTGATCGTCGCCGAGCTGATCGGCTCGTCGTCGGGCATTGGTTACATGATCATCAACAGCCAGTCGCGGCTGGCGACGGGGCAGATCATCTTCGGCATCATCGTCATCGGGCTGATCGGGCTTTTGTCCGACTTCGCCTTCAAGGCGCTCAACCGCTGGCTCTATCCATGGAGCCTGGCGTGAGCAAGCTTCTCATCGAAGGCGTTTCGCGGACCTTTGCCGGGGTCGGGGGCGGAGAGCCGGTGCGGGCGCTGCAGCCGGTCGACCTCGCGGTCGCGGCCAATGACTTCATCACCATCCTGGGGCCGTCCGGTTGTGGGAAATCTACCCTGCTCAGAATCGTCGCCGGGCTGGAGGCGCCGAGCACCGGCCGCGTGCTGCTCGACGGCAAGGCGGTTACAAGGCCGGGACCGGACCGCGGCATGGTGTTCCAGTCCTATACGCTGTTTCCCTGGCTGACGGTCGCCGAGAACATCGGCTTCGGCCTGCGCGAGCAAGGCAGGCCCGAGCGCGAACGCAACGAGATCGTCGCTTCCTATGTCGATCTCGTCGGGCTGAAGGGTTTCGAGAACCATTGGCCGAAACAGCTGTCGGGTGGCATGCAGCAGCGCACAGCGATCGCGCGGGCGCTGGCCAACGATCCCGAAATCCTGCTGCTTGACGAGCCGTTCGGCGCGCTAGACAACCAGACGCGCGGGCTGATGCAGGAATTGCTGCTCGGCATCTGGGAGCGGCGCAAGAAGACGGTGCTGTTCGTCACCCATGACATCGAGGAGGCGATTTTCATGGCGTCGCGGGTGATCGTGATGAGTGCCCGGCCCGGCCGCATCAAATCGGACGTGCCGGTCGACCTGCCGCATCCGCGCCATTACACGCTGAAGACCAGCCCGGAATTCTCGGCGCTCAAGGCGCAACTCACCGAAGACATCCGTGTCGAGGCGATGCGGACGGCGCAGACCGCCGTGTAAGCTCAGAGATTCCTCAGGTCCTTTATAAGCACATAAAGGTGTAGCGGGTCAGTTGGCGACTGGATGAATCCGTAGCGT
Source organism: Mesorhizobium sp. B3-1-9 (assembly GCF_006439595.1). NCBI lineage: Bacteria > Pseudomonadati > Pseudomonadota > Alphaproteobacteria > Hyphomicrobiales > Phyllobacteriaceae > Mesorhizobium > Mesorhizobium sp. B3-1-9. The sequence continues at coordinate 109,714 of NZ_VFTJ01000005.1, read as the reverse complement.
TCGTAAAAGCTACGAGCGTTATCGCCCTTTGCATGAACCGTGATAGCCCGGATGCCCGCGATATCGGCCGCTCGCAAGCTGCGTAAGACTGCATCGCGCAGCAGTCCCGCTCCAACGCCTCTGCCCTGCCAGTCCAGGCTGACCGCGAGACGCGCCAGCAGCATTATCGGCACGGGATGGCGAGCCAAGCCCTTTTTCAAACGATCGGGTGCGTCGTCATAGGCGACTTCGCCGACGACCAGCGTATAAAAGCCGATCACGTTCTCGCTTGAGAGGCCAATATATGTCTGCGACGCGTTGGCCTGCTGGTTTTGAAATGCATAGCGAGCAAGAAAGCGATTGAGTGGTTGTTCGCCGCAATCGAACTTCTCTACCGGATGGCCGCGAGCCAACTTCTCGATGCGAAACGGGTTCACGCCGGATCGCGGCCGGAAAAGATGCTTGGTTCGCTCAGGAGTTTCTTGAGGCGCGGAAGGTCCTGCGTCGGTGCATCAAGTGCCGAGAGAAACGCAGCCCATTTCTCCGCATCAAGATAGAAGGTGCGCCGGTCCGCCAACGTTTCCTCAGCCCGCCCAAGCGCACTTTCAAGGACGAAGTCACTTAGCGAACGACGCTCGGCCGCAGCTGCGGTTGCAAGAATACGCTTCGCTTCCGCGGTAAGGCGCAGGTCGAGTTTTTCGGATCGATTGGTTCGGGTGGCCATGGCTATCTCCAAGTACGGACGTACCATATCCGCCAGACAATGTCACGACAAATTGCGAAAATCGACTAGGCGGCCAGCAACTGCTTGCGGTCGACGCGCTCCTGCTGGGGCGAACGGGCGTAGAGCTCGCGGTAGCATTTGGAGAAATGCGAGGCGGAGACAAAGCCGCAGGCGACCGCCACTTCGACCACCGGCATCGACGACTGGATCAGCAGGTGCCGGGCGCGGTCGAGCCGGATTTCCAGATAGTAGCGGGCAGGGGAACGGCCCATCTCGGTGCGGAACAGGCGCTCGATCTGCCGCCGGGAAAGATCGACATGGTCGGCGATCTCGATCAGTGACAGCGGCTCGGAAAGGTTGGCCTCCATCAGTTCGATGATGGTCAGCACCTTGGAGTTCTGGACGCCGAGGCGGGCGCGCAGCGGCAGGCGCTGGCGGTCGGTCGGGCTGCGCACGCGGTCGGTCAGCACCTGCTCGCAGACGCGGTTGACGAGGCTCTCGTCGAAATCGTCGCCGATCAGCTTCAACATCATGTCGAGCGCGGCGGTGCCGCCGGCGCAGGTGTAGACGTTCTGGTCCACCTCGAAGAGGTCGGCAAAGACGTTGGCCTTCGGGAATGCCTCGGAAAAGCCCGGCAGGTTCTCCCAATGGATGGCGCAGCGCTTGTTGGACAACAGGCCGGCGGCGGCCAGGATATGCGCGCCGGTGCAGAGGCCGCCGACGGCGACGCCGCGATTATACTCCTCGCGCAGCCAGGCGAAGGCCGACTTGTTCTGGTAGCGCTCGACATTGATGCCGCTGCAGACGATCGCCATGTTCGGCCGATCCGGCCCGGCCATCTTCTTGCGCTCTTCCTCGAGCGAGGTGTTGACCGCGCATTCGACGCCGTTCGAGGCGCGCACCGGCTTGCCGTCTATGCTCGCCAGCCGCCAACGATAGGCTTCGTAGCCGAGCATCCGGTTGGCCGAGCGCAGCGGATCGAGCGCCGTCGCGAAGGCGATCATGGTGAAATCGGGAATGAGGAAGAATACAAACGATCTCTTGATCGGATGCTTTACGGCATTCACGGGGAAACCTCACGCAGCCATGACGCGAACAGGATGTCGCGAACAGCATAGCGACAACAGGAAAAACCATTCCTGTCAATCGGGTAGGCGGCTAAGTGAAGATTAAATTTGCGACACGGGTCGCAAATGGGCAATTCATGCAACCGAAGGGCGTGAGGACACCGACGGCAGCGGCAAATGACCAAATGAAAACGCCGCCTCGGCGGAGCCGGGCGGCGTCGAATTCGGTATGCCGGATTGTCTCAGGCAATGAAGCCGAGACGGGCAGCAGCCACGGCGCCGGTCTGGCCGGGCATGGTCTTGGCGAGGCGCTGACGCTCCAAAGCGGTGGTCAGGTTCATTTCGCGGCGGGCAAACAGGCGGGCAAAAAGCTTCATTGTCATCTCCATTGGGTTGCTCAGACGGGTCGCCTTCGCTTGATGGAGTGGGGCAGCTCGTTTGCTGGCGTGGATATAGGCTCACTTCAGCAGAAACTAAATCGCAAAAACGAACCGCTTGATATGAAAAGCGACATCATTTGCGACATTTTTTGGCAGGCTGCCCAAGATTTCCTATTATTTACAAGGGTTTAATCGGCGTGTTAACCCGCTATGCGGGTGGTTCATATGCGTCATGCTGTGATCGCATGGCTGGAAAAGTCGTTTGAGTGCAAACAAAGGCGCTAAAAACAAGCAAAAGGCCTGCCGAGCTGACGCGGCAGGCCTTCAGAACTCCATACACACTTGATTACTTCGCTCCGGCCCAACTTCCGACGCCGAAGCGCAAGCCGGTCTTGGCATCGGCGGCTTCCGGCCAGCCGATATCCTTCTGCAGTTCGATCGGCAGCGCATGGATGGCGCGTTCGGTCTGGTAGCGGGCACGGGCCGCGCTGAATTCGGTCGCAAGCCGACCGATGGATGACAGGATAGACATTTCTTTCTCCTCTATGCGGGCAGGGAGGCGCCCGTCACTGCGTTAAGCCAGGTCTGTTTCAGCTTCATTTCACGTCGACTGCAGGATTGTGTCAGGGGCGTTTGATGGCTGCTTTTGGCAGCATCCTGCATCGATCGAATTGACTATGCGCCTGGAGTGATGTTCAATCAAACGAAATGGAATGATGAATTGCATCAGAAAAATTGAAGGCAAGCTGCCATGAACGCCCCGCTCAATCATCCTTTGCCGCTGCTTGACCTCGATGTGCTGCGCACTTTTGTGGCGATCGCCGAGACCGGCAGCTTCACCACCGCCGCCAATGCGGTGTTCCGCACGCCATCGGCCGTCTCCATGCAGATCAAGAAGCTGGAGGACATCCTCGGCCGTTCCGTCTTCGCGCGCGACGCGCGTTCGGTGACGCTGACCACCGATGGCGAGATGCTGCTCGGCTATGCGCGCCGGCTTTTGTCGATCAACCGCGAGGTGGTGTCGAAATTCATCATCCCCGACATCGTGGGCGTGGTGCGGCTCGGTTCCCCGGACGATTATGGCGAGCGCGTGCTGCCGCATGTGCTGAAGCGTTTTGCCCAGTCGCATCCGTCGATCGCCGTCGACGTCACCATCGACCAGAGCATCAATCTGCGCCGCCGCATGGACGACCGCGCGCTCGACATCACGCTGCTCACCAATTCCTACAAGACCAGCGCGATCGGCGCCGAGGTGCTTTTGACCGAACCGATCGTGTGGGCGGGCGCCAAGGGCGGCTGCGCGCATCTGCGCGAGCCGCTGCCGGTGTCGCTGTGGGAAGAAGGCTGCGCATGGCGGGCAGGGGCGTTGGAAGCGCTTGGCCGCGAGGGCCGCAACTACCGCATCGCCTATATGAGCGCCCACACGGCCGGCCAGCGCGCCGCCATCATGGCCGACCTTGCAGTGGCGCCGCTGCCGAAGTCCTTCCTCGGCGACGAGATGGTCTCGCTGGGCGCCAAGGACGGCATGCCCGAGATCGGCACCTACAATCTCGCCATGGTGGTGGCGCCCGATGCGAGCGCGCCGGTGAAGGCCGTCGCCGACCATATCCGCGCGACGTTCGAACTGTTCCGGGAAACCGGCAAGTTCTGAGCTATTCGGCCGCCGGCGCCGGGCGCCCCGCGAAAGCGGCTTTCGTCCTGCGTCGCGCACGAGCCTGGCGCGCTGCTGGAACATTATCGAGGAATGCAACGATGCTGTCGCGCGCGCGGCGCGCCTCGGGCATCTCGATCAACGGCCAGACGTGGAACATGCCTTCCTCGTAGACCAGGTCGACCTCGACACCGGCAGCGCGTGCGCGTTCGGCGAAGATGAGATTGTCTGGTGTCAGCATGTCGCGTGAACCGGTCAGCAGCAGCGTCTTAGGCAGCACGGACAGGTCGCCGTAAAGCGGGCTGATGTGCCAGTCGGTGCGATCGAAACCGGCGCTGTAGAGCCGCACCGCTTCCAGCCCGCCCGCAATACCCAGCCACGGATCCTGCCGCTCGGCCTCGAAGACTTCCGGATTTGCAAGCGAAACGTCGAGACCGGGCGAGATCAGCACATGGCGCGACGGTGCCGGCAGGCCCTCCTCGGCGGCTATCATGGTCAGCACGACGGCCATGTTGCCGCCGGCGGAATCGCCCATGAAGACGATGTCTTGCGCCTCAGTCTCTTCGAGCATGCGCCGGTAGACGTCGCCGACCATGCCGAACATGTCATGGAAATCGTGCTCCGGCGCGATGGGGTAGACCGGCACGGTGATGCCGAAGCCGAGACGCTCGGCCATTTCGGCGATCAGCCCCCAATGGTAGGAGGTGATCTGAAAGACATAGGCGCCGCCATGCATGTAGAGGATGCGCCGGCTTTCGCCCGCCTTCGGCGCGATCTCATAGACGGGAAAGCCGTCGATCTCGGTCTCGGCGATGTCCAGCCGTGCCCTGAGCAAGGCCGGCGGATGATAATCCTCTGTCTTGCGGGCGTAGGCGATCCAGCGCTGCAGGTTCTCGGGACTGGAAAACGCCTTCTTGCGGCTGTGCCTGAGAACGAACGAAACGAGATGGCTTTTCAAACTGGGCATGCAGATACACGCACTTCGGCAGAGCCGACTAAGAGAATTCCCCCCGCTCTGCGAAGATTGTACCTCAGTTAAAAATGTCAAGGATTCACGCTGGCACATCGGCGTGATCCGATGGTGCCAGTTCTTTGTTTGCGCGATTTCGGGCGGAAGGCTACGGCGAATTGCCGAGCCTAACCGCTGCGCACGTTTCCTGGAATTGCTCTAGCGCCGCTTCGACAGCAGCGCCGCGCGCAATTTGTTGTCGACGTTCGCCGAGGCCGCGTCGCGGCCACGGCGCTTGCCGAGCAGCTTGCATTTGTCGGCGAAGGTCATCAGCGCGGTGTGCCCAGAAGCAGCGCATGAAGGGCTGCCTGCGGGTCGCTCGGCGGCGAAGCCGGCCAGCCAATATCCTTCTGGACATGCGCCGGCAGGCTGTTCAGCGCGCGGATCGCCTTGTTCCTGGCGTGAGCCAGCCTGATGGTCACGCCGAAACGGCTGAGGTTGTCGTACATCGACATTTTCATCTCCCTTGAAGAGCAGCGGCGGCCGAGGATTGTCCGCAGCCGCCGTTCGATGTCGGTTAAATCGCTCACGCATGTATCGGATCGATTTCGCGAAAACAGCGTTTCGGTTTCCGGATAGCGCGAATCCGGAAACATTTGCATACAAACGAATTGGACCGGCGGGCATTCCGGCTTCCGTCCGGATAGAAGCCATCCGCGGGTTGACAGCAGCGCTCGGCTGCTTTGTTATTGTGCGATGCGATATCGACTGTATGCACTGCAGCATAGCGCGATCTGGACCAGAGCATCGTGACGAGCATCCACAGTATTCAATATCTGCGGGGCCTTGCCGCCTGCGCAGTCGTTTGCTTTCACGTCAGCGAACAGTTCGGCGGTCCGTTCCACGTCGGAGCAGCCGGCGTCGACGTTTTCTTCGTCATCAGCGGTTTGATCATGTGGGTGACGACGGCCGGCAGGCCGGCCGATCCTTGGCGTTTCATGGGTCGCCGGATCACCCGAATCGTGCCTCTCTACTGGATCGTCACGCTGCTGACCGCGGCAGGCATCCTGATCAAGCCACAATTCTTCTACGGCCATTTCTTCAGTATGGCGAATTTCGTCGGCTCGCTGTTCTTCCTGCCTGTCCTGCAGGAGGGGGCGCTGCATCCCATCGTCATACAGGGTTGGACGCTTTGCTATGAGATGATGTTCTATCTCGTTTTCACCCTGGTCCTGTTCCTCGGGGAGCGCTGGCGGTTCGGAGTTCTCGTGGGCGCCCTTGTGGCCATCGTCGCGCTGCATTTCGTCTTGCCCGCGGGATACGCGCATGCCTTCACCGATCCTGTCGTGCTCGAGTTCGCGGCCGGCGTCGTCGTGGGGCGCTTGTGGCTCCAGGGCGCCAGGCTGCCGCTCGGAGTGGCGCTGGCGATGGCTGTCTTAGGATTTCTGCTCCTTGCGGCCAGCCCGCTGTTCGATGCCGACATGGCTCGCGCCTTGCGCTGGGGGCTTCCGGCCACGCTGATCGTGGCTGGCGCGGTGTTTGCCGAGCGGGCGCGGCCGTTCAAGCCCGCGGCCTTGCCCAGCTTTCTCGGCGATGCGTCCTATTCGATCTACCTATGGCATGTCGTGGCCGGCGTCCTGGCGACGGGTATCGTCTTGAGGGCCGGCCTCCCGGCGGTCTTGCAGCCGGCAACGATCCTGGCCATCACGCTGGCGCTCTCGGCAGTGCTTTATCTGATCGTCGAAAAGCCATTGATCGGCCTGCTGCACCCGCAACGTCCCAAGGGCGCCGTGAAGGCAAGCACTGCCGCGGCCGCAGGGGCCGCCGAATGAGCTGAAACGTTAGTCGCGGCCGCGCCGTGCCGCGCGCTCCTCGCGTGAACGCCGGCGTGGGGTAGCGTCGCCGGCGGTGCCGTCCTCGCTCATCGCCTTGCGCGGCGGCAGCTTCACCGCGGCCGCCAGCTTCGGGAAGGGGTCGACCTTGTTCGGCAGCGCCATGGCGTAGACGAAGTGCTCCTGGAATTTCGGCTCCAGCGCCGTCTCGATCTTCTCGATCCTGCTCACCGTCTCCTCGATCTCGCGACGGTAGCCGCGATTGAGCAGCGCCATGCGCGCGCCGGCGCCGGCGGCGTTGCCGACGGCCGAGACCTTGTCGAGGTCGCAGTCGGGGATGAGGCCGAGCACCATGGCGTATTTCGGATCGATGAACGAACCGAACGCGCCGGCGAAATGGATGCGGTCGACGTGCTCGGTGTGCTGCTTTTCCATCAACAGCTTGGTGCCGGCATAGAGTGCTGCCTTGGCAAGCTGGATGGCGCGCACGTCGTTCTGGGTGATGGTGATCCTGGGTTCGCCTTCCTTCAGCACATAGGAGAAGGTGCGGCCGTTGGGAACGATGCGCGGCGAGCGCGCGGCCAGCGATCCGTCGACGACGCCATCTTCGGAGATGATGCCGGCAAGGTACATTTCCGCCACGATCTCGATGATGCCGGAGCCGCAGATGCCGGTGACGCCGGTCGCCTGCACGCTGTCGAGGAAGCCCGGCTCGTCCGACCACAACTCCGAACCGATGACGCGATATTTCGGTTCAAGCGTGTCCGGGTCGATGCGCACGCGCTCGATGGCGCCGGGCGCGGCGCGCTGGCCGCCGGAGATTTCCGCGCCCTCGAAGGCCGGGCCGGTGGGCGAGGAGGCCGCGACCACACGCGTCGAGTTGCCGAGCACGATCTCGGCATTGGTGCCGACGTCGACGATCAGCATCATCTCGTCCTGGCGATGCGGGCCTTCCGACAGGGTGACGGCGGCGGCATCGGCGCCGACATGGCCGGCAATGCAAGGCAGCATATAGAGGCGGGCGCCCTGGTTGAGCTTCAGGCCGATGTCGGAGGCCTTGATGCGCACCGCGCCGGAGACGGCAAGCGCGAAAGGCGCGCCGCCCAACTCGGTCGGATCGATGCCGAGGAACAAGTGATGCATGATCGGATTGCCGACGAAGACGGAATCCAGGATGTCGGCGCGCTGGACATTGCCTTCGGCGCAGACCTTGTCGACGAGGCCGGAAACCGCTTCGCGCACGGCGACCGTCATGCCTTCGCGACCGTCCGGATTCATCATCACGTAAGAGACGCGGCTCATCAGATCCTCGCCGAAGCGGATCTGCGGATTGGACGTGCCGGAAGATGCCGCGACTCGGCCCGACAGCAGCGACACCAGATGCATGGCTATGGTGGTCGAGCCGATGTCGCAGGCAAGGCCATAGGCTTCGTTCTTGAGGCCGGGCCACAACGCGATGACACGCGCGATGTCGCTGTCGGCATCCTTGTGGATGGCGGCCGTCGCGGTCCAGTTGCCCTTGCGCAGGATGCCCTGCACCTGCGGCAGCAGATAGAAATCGAATTCGAGGTTCTTGAGGCCCCAGTCCTTCATCAGGGCGATCTTGAGCCGGTCGAGGTCGCCGAGCGGCTTGTGCATGTCGGGCTCCTCGATCTCGACATAGCACATGCGGATCGCCGTATCGCGGGCGATCACCCTGGTGTCGGCGTCCTTTCGGATGGTCTGGGCGTTGATGACCGTGTCCTGCGGCACGTCGATGACGAGGTCGCCGAGGACCTGCGCCGAGCAGGAGAGGCGGCGCCGTTCAGGCAGGCCGCGCACGCGCTCGTAGCGCTCTTCCTTGGCGCCCTTGGGCGAGATGTGGTCGTTGGACGAGACGATCTTGTGCTTGGCGAAATTGCCTTCCTGCACCTCGATCTGGCAGCGCCCGCAAGTGGCGCGGCCGCCGCATACGCTTTCGACATAGACGCCGAGTTGGCGCGCCGCATCGAGCACGGGCGTTCCAACGGGGAACCGGCCGCGCTTGCCCGACGGCATGAACAGCACGAGCGGATCGGTGATGTTGGGCGGAGGGTTCATGCTGGCACGCGTCTCGATGGCAATTGTCGATGCCGTTTAACGGATCGTTTTACTGTTGGGTGGAGAGTCTGCTGGTCCAGGGGCCAACCATGTCGGATCTTCTGCTTTCCGCCGTCTTCACCGCGTTCACCATGGTGCGCGTGATCAAGGGCTCGTGGCTGCGCAATCCGCAATACCTCGCCACCGGGATCCTCGGCGCGATCGTCGGTGCGCTGCTGCTGCACGCGTTCTGGCCCGCCTATGACGATGATTTCATCGTCGGCGGCGTAACAGGCCTCTTCGGATCGTGGGCGGGAATGGCGCTGTTCGACGCCATATTGGGCATGGCCTGAACGCAAAGCAGAGCTGTCCGGCCGCATCCACGATGCGATCGGACCAGCCTTGTTTGCGGTGCGGCTCACGATTGCGCGCTTATCCCCTGGCCATGCGGGCTTCACGGCCGCCGCGGCGACGGCCGCCATTGCCGCTGCCTTCGCCCGGCGCGTTGACGGCCGTTGGAGCCGCAACGGCTTGACCGCCTTCGACCGGCTTATAGTCCTTGTAGGTGCGGATCCAGTTGGTGCAGTTCTCGTCGGTGCCGTTGAGCACATTGGCGCCGCGCACGGCTTCCATTTCCTGCGGACGGACCGGGTTCATGATGGCGCTGGTCATGCCGGCGCCGATCACCATCGGGATGAAGGCGGCGTTGATGCCGTGGCGGTGCGGCAGGCCGAAGGAGATGTTGGAGAGGCCGCAAGTGGTGTTGACCTTGAGCTCTTCGCGCAACCGGCGCAGCAGCGCGAACACCTGGCGTCCGGCATCGCCCAGCGCGCCGATCGGCATCACCAGCGGGTCGACGACGACGTCATGGGCGGGAATGCCGAAATCGGCGCAGCGCTGGACGATCTTCTTGGCGACGGCGAAGCGGACGTCCGGGTCCATCGAGATGCCGGTCTCGTCGTTGGAGATGGCGACGACCGGGACGTTGTATTTCTTGATCAGCGGCAGGATGGCCTCGAGCTTTTCTTCCTCGCCGGTGACGGAGTTGACCAGCGGACGGCCCTTGGCGACCTTCAGCGCGGCCTCGATCGCGGCGGTCACCGAGCTATCGATCGACAGCGGCAGGTCGACCAGGCCTTGCACGATCTCCAGCGTCTGCACCAGAAGCGCCGGCTCGGTCGCATTGGGGTCGACGGCGGTGACGCCGGCATTGACGTCGAGCATGGTGGCGCCGCAGGCGGCCTGCTCCAGCGCGTCTTTGATGACGGTCTCGAAATTTCCGGCCACCATTTCGGCGGCGAGCTTCTTGCGGCCGGTCGGGTTGATGCGTTCGCCGATCACGCAGAAGGGCTGATCGAAGCCGATGACGATTTCTCGGGTCGCCGAGGCGACGATGGTGCGGGTCATGAAATCTCTCCGTCGGGATATAAAGAGTTCTTTATATCGTTATCTGATCTCGTTCAAGCGGATGGTGACTGGCCACGCTGTCAATGCGCGGTCTTCACCATATCCACCTGGGTTTCGGTAATCTCGTCGTGCAGCAGGTGGTCAAGTCGGTCGGCGACCAGTTGGTCGTCGCGCCGGCGCTCCCGCTTCCAGGGCTGGCGGCCTTTCAGCACGCCGGATTCATCGACGATCTCGGCGACATATTCCTCTTGGCGGTAGGCCATCACATGGATGCCGGCGACGCCGGGGATTTCCTTCACCTCGTTGATGATGTCGATGCAGAGCTGCTTGCCTTCCTTCTTCTGGTCCTGCGCGCCTTCCAGCCGCTTGATCACAGCGTCGGGGATATGGATGCCCGGCACGTTGGAGCGGATCCACTTCGCCGTCTTGGCGGAAGCGAGCGGTCCGACACCGCAAAGCAGGAAGAGCTTTTCAGTGTGGCCGAGGTCGCGGGCCTTCTGCATGAAGGTTCTGAACATCGGCACGTCGAAGCAGTACTGCGTCTGTGCGAACTGCGCGCCGGCGGCGATCTTCTTGCCGAGATGGATCGGGCGGAAGTCGTAGGGCGGCGCGAAGGGGTTGACGGCGGCACCCAAGAAGACCTGCGGCGGCGTCGTCAGCTTGCGGCCGGACAGGAACTTGCCATTGTCGCGCATGATGCGGATGGTTTCGAGCAGCGACATGGAATCGAGGTCGAACACCGGCTTGGCGCCGGGCTGGTCGCCGGCCTGCACGCCGTCGCCCGTGAGGCACAGCATGTTGGCGACGCCCATGGCCGCGCCGCCCAGCACGTCGCCCTGGATGGCGATGCGGTTCTTGTCGCGGCATGCGATCTGCATGATCGGCGCATAGCCCATGCGGGTGAGCAGCGCGCAGATGCCGACGGACGACATATGGCAGTTGGCGCCCGAGGCATCGACGGCATTGATGGCATCGACCCAGCCATCAAAAATCTTGGCGCGGTTGTAGACGTCTTCGGGATCGGCGCTGTCGGGTGGATTAAGCTCGGTCGTTACAGCAAACTCACCGCGGCGCAGCACGCGCTCCAGCCGGCCGCGCGATGTGTGGCCGGGCAGGGGCTCAAGCGGCAGGTGGATGCCGGCCGGGTTCTCGTCGACCTGACGGGCGGTCATGCCGAAGCTCCAGGGTTCTGGGTCGTTTCACGCGCGGCGGCGGCCTGCGCGGTTACCCTCAGCCAGGCCGAGGTTTCGCGCAGCGACTGATCGACCGGCTTCTGCACGGTGAGGATATTGTCGCCATGCACCATATTGCGCGAGCCTTCCCAGGCCTTGACCCAGACGCAAGGCATGTCCGGCTCGACCTCGCAATTGCCGTTGGCGCGCACGCCGCCGCAAGGGCCGTTGCGCAGCTGCTTGGGGCAGTTCATCGGGCACGACATGCCGGTGGAGGAGAGCACGCACTGGCCGCACATGCGGCAGTCGAACATGAAGCCCTTGACGCGCTTCTCGACGAATTTCACCGGGGCTTCGACGCGGCCGTAGCCGATGCCCTTCCACAAAGGATGCAAGAGCAGGAAAATGTCGGCGAACCGGCTGTAGAACCATTCGAGCAATCGCGAATGCCGGATGGACCACAGGCGCACGGCGAAAGTGCGCTGGACGCGCCGCTGCGGCGACACGTCGGCAGGCTTGTAGTCGGATTTCGGCGCTGCCTTCTTGACCAAGGTGGCCTGGGTAACCGCCGGCTGCTTGTCAGACATTTTCTTTCCCGCCAGCCTTGACCAGAGCGACTAGCCGCTCGCGGTCATATTTCGCGTCGAGTTCCTGATAGGCCTTCTCGACCTCGGCCTCGATGTCGTCGCCGACCGGGATCGGATCGGCCTTGCGCCATTCCGCCAGATAGTCGTCGGTGCCGCCGGCGCCGGTGCGCATGGCGCACATGTCGATCGCCTCGGTGAAACGCAGCGGCAGCTCGCGCTTGGCGTTCTGCCGGCCCTTCCTGACGATGACCTGGGCGGGGATGTCGCGCCAATAGACGACGATCAGATCGGCCATGAATTCTCACTCCTCGAAGTCTTGGAGCATTGCCGCATGCGCTGTTGGGCTGCTTGTTATGGGACGACGCGCGCGCCTTCAAAAGCGACGCTGGCGGAGGTCGCAAAAAGAAAGGTCATGAGCGCGGATTGAGAGACGGGGTCTCCGTCGTCGATGGCAAGGGGCCGAGGAGGTGTCAGACCTGCCACACAGGCCGCGACGCAGCGAGCCTTTGCAAACCGGCGCGCCCCCGCGCCGGCGACTTCGCCCAAGCCTCGAACTTTTCCCATTCGGCAGCCGGGATCGTCACCACAAGCCCATCCAGCACCTGCATTTCGGCTGCTTCAACGGCCTTATGCCGGATGAAGTCGCTGAGATTGGTGTGTGCTCGACGGGCAGCAGCTTCAAGAAGCTCACGTTAGTCAGAGGCGACGCGAATATTGATAAGGGCCATGTTGGACATCGGCAGAACTTACTCTCCTGTAGACAATAGCATACAGGGCGACCAATTGACCGGCCTACCAGATGCGCTTGGTCAGGCCGGTCCAGAGGTAGAGCCAGATCGTCGGGTGATACCATTGCTTCGACGGTAGATTCGGGTCGATCGTTTCCAGTCTGCCGACCAGCGCATTGGCGACCGCCTCGACGCAGATATCGCGCGAAAACGCCGCCTGGCGCAGCGCGTAACTGGCGATGGTGTCGCCGGTCTTGGGCCTGCCGCGCGCCTGCTTCAGCACGCCACCGGTGTCGACGCCGGCATCGACCAGATGCACGGTGGTGCCGAAATTCGCTTGATCGCCGGAGGCCAGCGCCCAATAGCCGCCATTCATGCCGCGATATTTCGGCGCGATGCCGGCGTGGTAGTTGAGCACCGGGCAAGGCATTGTTGCCAGCGTTTCCTTCGACAGCAGTCTGCAGCCGGCAAGCAGCACCACGCCCGGATTGATCCTGGCGACCGCCTTGAGGCATTCCGGCCCATTGGCTGAAGGCACATGGATGATCGCCTGACCTTGCCGCGGTTCGGTGTCGAGCTTCTCCTCGGCGATCAGCCTCTCGGCATGGGCAGCCAGGAAGCGCTTGCCGAGTCTCGTCAACACCATGGTGCCGAGCTGGCCGAGGGCCGAGACCCAGCCCTGGCGCCGCGCGCGGCGGATGAGCAGGCGCTTTTTGGATTCGGCGGATTCGAGGATGACGCTGACGGGACCGACACGGTCGGCAAGCGCATTGACGATGGCCCAGATATGCGGACCACCTTCGGTGACGACCACGACCGGTCGCGTATTCGATTCCGACGCTGCCACGGCAACCACCCACTTTGAAAGCCGGGCGCATGCTATGCGGAGCGGGTTAATCCTTGGTGTGGCGGAGGCGTTTCAACGAGGCAGCAAAGGACGGGCTCAGCGCTTGAATTCCATGATGTCGAGTTTCGATTCGTAATAAGGCGCCGGGAATTCGATCCGCCACTCGGTGGCGCTGTTGCGGAAAGCGTAGCCGACCTGGTCGCTTTCGGGGCCGCTGCCATAGGGCTTGGCCTTGTCGTCATTGACCGAGAACGAGCCGAGATAGATGGAGCGTTTCTCGCCATCGTCGAAGAAGCGGCCGGCGGTGCGCTGCGAGCCGCTGATCTTGGCGAGCCGCCAGCCGGAGCCGTCGTCGGTCACCTTGCACTTGAACCATCCATAGATGATGAGCGGGCTCAAGCCGCCCGCCTTGATGGTGCGGCACTTCCAGTTGCCGGTGAGATCCTTGTCGGAGAAGGCGACGAGAGGTCTGGCGAGCAGGTCATCCAACTGCTTGACCTCGGACGGATCGCCGGCCTTGGCCTCTTCGAGGGCCGCCTTGCGCGTCTCGCCATATTTGTCCAATCGCGCCTTGTCGGCAGCCGTGATCAGCTTCTGCACCTCGCCGTCGGCAAGGGACGGTAAAGTGAGGGCGACGAGACCGAGGACGGCAAGGAACAGGCGAGGCATCATGAACATGTTTCCTCAAATCAATGGCTGGAACAAAGTTCTTTCTATCGCTGGCGCAAAACTTACCGGTTCGCGATCGTCTGTCATCCGTGCTTAACAACAGCAGTTCGCAAAAATGGTGGTTCGATCGCATGCGGATCCTGCTCACGGGGTCGTCCGGCTGGCTGGGCGGCGCGCTCAAGCCGAGGCTCGAAGCGCTCGGCCCTCACGTCGTCGGCCTTGACCCGGTTCCCTCGGCGCGCACGCAGGTCGTCGGCTCGATCGCCGATCGCGAGCTTGTCCTGAGGACCGTCCGCGAGAATAGCATCGAGGCCATCATTCACGGTGGGGCGCTTCACAAGCCGAACATCGAGCATCATGAGAACACGGCCTTCGTGGCCACGAATGTGCAAGGCACGCTCAACCTGCTCGATGCGGCCGTGGCCTGCGGCGTGCAACGCTTCGTCTTCACCTCGACGACGTCGCTCATGATCTCGCAGGCAATCCGCGCCGGCTTCCAGGGCGGCGCGCGCAAGGCCGCCTGGCTGACGGAAGAGATGTCGCCTGAGCCGCGCAACATCTATGGCGTGACGAAACTCTCGGCCGAGCATCTCTGTCGCCTCTACCATATCGAGCATGGACTGCCGGTGGTGGTGCTGCGCACGGCGCGCTTCTTTCCCGAGGCGGACGACATGGCGCATGCCATCGAGCAGTCCGATGCCAACACCAAGGCCAACGAATTGCTGTTCCGTCGGCTGACGGTGGAGGACGCGGCCGACGCCCATGTGGCGGCCCTGGAGAAGGCGCCGAGCCTTGGCTTCGACATCTTCATCATCTCGGCGCCGACACCGTTCCGGCCGCAGGATTGCGCCGAATTGATCGCCGACGCGCCGTCTGTCGTCGCGCGCTATTTCCCGGATTATCCGCGCCTTTATGCCAGGAAAGGCTGGACGATGTTTTCGTCGATCGATCGCGTCTACGATCCGTCGCGGGCGAGGGAGAGGCTGGGCTTCGTCTGCGGGACCAGCTTCGCCGATGTGCTTGCCGCGCTGGAAAAGACGTGACGGCTAGGCGTCTCGGGCAGCGCCCTGTGCCGTCCGCGCCAGCTCGCCGGCCAGGTCGCCATAGCCGGTCGAGCGGCGCTCATAGACGAGGCCAAGCATGGCGGCGGCTTTCTCGGCGACCTTGTCGAGCTCCGGATCGTCGGTCTGGGCGAGATAGATCAGCTTCTCGTAGTTGCCGAAATAATCCTTGATCAGCTCGGGATGGCGGTCGAGGCCGAGCGGCTTGATGAAGAAGGCCTCGAACTGACGGCAGAGAAAGTCGGTCATGTAGAACGACATCATGTCGTCATCGGCGACCTTCGCGTAGGCGTCCATGCCCTGGTAGAAGGCAAAGCAGTGCGGCCCGGCCATGCGCTCGACGCCGTGCTTCTCGATGACGCGATCGAGCAGGCCGCCGGTGCCGCAATCGGCATAGCCGACGAAGATGTGCCGGTAGCCTTCCGCCTTGGCTTTCTCGATCGCCTTGTCCATCGCCGGCGCGATGCGGTCCGGATAGAAATGGAACTCGGCTGGCAGGCAGGTCAGATCGAGATGGTCGAGCTTTAGCTGTTGCTTGACGGCCAAAACTTCGCGCGCAATCATCCCGCAGGCGATGACGAGCAGCCTGTCTGTTTGATTCGGTTCCGTTTTTTGCGTCTTGACCAAGTCGGGCCGGCTTTCGCTGCGGGGCTTAATATCTGTCGAGGGAGACACCGTCCATGAAACTGCTACGCATCGCGCCGATCGCCATCCTGGCCTGCGCGCTTGCACTCACCGCCTGCGCCAACACCATCCGTGGCGTCGGCAAGGACGTCAAATCGACGGCAAGGGCGGTCAAAGACACTGTCAACTGATCTGCAGCCTCGTCCATCATCTGGGAACAAAAAAGCCGCGCTGCAAGGCGCGGCTTTTCTTGTCGATCCATCCTGATGCCTTGGGTCAGGCGGAAGCGCGAACGTTGTGCTTGCGCTTCATGTAGTCCTTGGCGGTCTCGACCGCCACCGCCGCGTCGCGGCAATAGGCGTCGGCGCCGACGGCCTTGCCGAATTCCTCGTTGAGCGGCGCGCCGCCGACCAGCACGACGTAATCGTCGCGGATGCCCTTTTCCTTCATCGTGTCGATCACGACCTTCATGTAGGGCATGGTGGTGGTGAGCAGCGCCGACATGCCGATGATGTCGGGCTGGTGCTGCTCGATCGCGTCCAGGTACTTCTCGACGGCGTTGTTGATGCCAAGGTCGATGACGTCGAAGCCGGCGCCTTCCATCATCATGCCGACGAGGTTCTTGCCGATGTCGTGGATGTCGCCCTTGACGGTGCCGATCACCATCTTGCCCTGTTTCGGCGCGCCGGTGGCGGCGAGCAGCGGACGCAGGATGAACATGCCGGCCTTCATGGCGTTGGCCGAGAGCAGCACTTCCGGCACGAACAGGATGCCGTCGCGGAAATCCTCGCCGACGATACGCATGCCTTCGACCAGTGCCTCGGTCAGCACCTTGTAGGGCGCCCAGCCGCGCTCGAGCAGGATTCGCGTGCCTTCCTCAATCTCTTCCTTCAGCCCATCATAAAGATCGTCGTGCATCTGCTGCACGAGCTCGTCGTCGGAAAGCTCGGAAAGGATGATCTCGTCGTCGGACATTTCTCTCGGGCTCCTTGCTGCTCGGAATGACTGCGGCAGCCTAAAAATCGATGCGCCAATACCTAACCCGCGAGGGCAGGGCATCCATAGCTGATTTGCGACTTCCCGCAAAAGGAAAGCGACTGAAAAATTGGCGCTTTTCTTGTCGATTTTGCGACAGGCGTTGGCGCTGGCTGGCCGTTTCCAATAGGGTGCATGGCTACGATCCGGGCAAGAAGCGGCAGCGATGGGCCGCAGGCCAGTTCAGGCCAGATTTATAGGAAGAACGATCATGAGCGATAACGCGGCAGTCGAGCAGGAAGCGTCGGGCGGACGGCGCGGACGCGGCGCCAGCGGCGGCGCGGCGGCACGCCGGGCTGCCCGTTCGGGCGGCGGTCCGGGCACGCAGCTCACCTACATCAAGCGCAAGATCAACGTGTACGAGGTCCTCAACGAGGAAGGCCTGGCGCTGATCGAGAAGAACACCGACACGGTGCTGGAAGAAATCGGCATCATTTTTCGCGACGATGCCGAGGCGCTGGCGCTTTGGAAAGATGCGGGTGCCGACGTCAAGGGCGAGCGCGTGCATTTTCCGAAAGGTCTTTGCCGTTCGCTGTTGAAGACCGCGCCTTCGATCTACACCCAGCATGCGCGCAACCCGGAGCGCTCGGTGCAGATCGGCGGCAACGCGACCGTGTTCGCACCGGTCTACGGCCCGCCCTTCGTGCGCGACCTCGACGGCAACCGCCGTTACGCGACCATCGAGGATTTCCAGAATTTCGTGAAGCTCGCCTATATGGCGCCATCGATCCACCATTCGGGGGGCACGGTGTGCGAGCCGGTCGACGTGCCGGTCAACAAGCGCCATCTCGACATGATCTACGCGCACATCCGTTATTCGGACAAACCGTTCATGGGCTCGGTGACGGCGCCGGAACGGGCCGAGGACACGGTGGCGATGGCCAAGCTCGTGTTCGGCGACGACTTCGTCGAGAACAACACGGTGCTGACCAGCCTGATCAACGCCAACTCGCCGATGGTGTTCGACGAGACCATGCTCGGCGCGCTGAAAGTCTATTCGCGCCACAACCAGGCCTGCATCGTCACGCCGTTCATCCTGGCCGGCGCGATGAGCCCGGTGACGGTCGCCGGCACGCTGACGCAGGTGCTGGCGGAGGTGCTGGCCGGCGCCTCGTTCACCCAGCTGATCAGGCCCGGCGCGCCGGTGCTGTTCGGCACCTTCGCCTCGTCGATCTCGATGCAGTCGGGCGCGCCGACCTTCGGCACGCCGGAGCCGTCGCTGGTGTCCTATGGCGCCGCGCAGCTCGCGCGCCGGCTCGGTTTGCCGTTCCGCACCGGCGGCTCGCTCTGCGCCTCGAAGGTCCCGGACGCGCAGGCAGCCTATGAGAGCGCCAACACGCTCAACTCGACGATCCTTGCCGGCACCAATTTCGTGCTGCATTCGGCCGGCTGGCTCGAGGGCGGTCTCGCCTCCTGCTATGAAAAATTCATGATGGATATCGACCAACTCGGCATGCAGCAGAAGTTTGCCGAGGGCGTCGACCTGTCGGAAAACGGCCAGGCGATGGACGCGATCCGCCAGGTCGGTCCGGGCAGCCATTATCTCGGCTGCGACCACACCCAGGCGAATTTCCAGACGGCATTCTACCGCTCCAACATCGCCGACAACAATTCCTACGAGCAGTGGCTGGCCGAAGGCGAGAAGACCGCCCCGCAGCGCGCCAACGAGCTCGCCCGCCGCTGGCTGGAGAGCTACGAGGCGCCGCATCTCGATCCGGCCATCGACGAGGCGCTGAAGGATTTCATCGCCAAGAAGAAGGGCTCGATGGCCGACGCCTTCACGTGAAAGGAGCCCGAGTCAGGCCGGGCTAAAGTGGCCGACATCATCCATAAGGAAGTCTGGCGGAGCGCGTTCTCCGACCCGGACCGGAAGGGATGACTTTTTCCCGCGGCACGGTCGAGGAGATTGCGGCCGTGCTCGCGGCCAGTGGCCTGATCCTTCGCGGCGGTTTCAGCTTTGGCGATGATGCGGTTGCACCGGCCGGACCTTCTGGCGCTCCGGCCAAATCGATGCTTTTGGTCGGGCAAGCAGGCGCGGCGCCATGGCCGTATTTTCAGCGCTGGCTGGAACAGCAGGCGAGGGACATCGCCAATCCGCTCGACACTTGGTCGCGCGCGGTGATCGGCTCGGTCGCGCAAGGCTGCGACGCCCGCGCCGTTTCGCCTTCAGACCGGCCCTATCTGCCGTTCCAGCAATGGGCGATGCGGGCCGAAGGGTTGAAACCGTCGCCGCTCGGCGTTCTGATGCACCCGCAATATGGGCTATGGCATGCCTATCGCGGCGCATTGCTGTTCGAGGACGAGATTTCTCTTCCCGACCCTCATGCAGCGATTCATCTCTGCGACACATGTGTCGCAAAACCCTGCCTGAAATCCTGTCCGGTGGACGCCTATTCCGGGCAGGGCTTTGCCCATGAAGCCTGTCTGGACCATGTTCGCGGCTCCCGCGGCGAGCCCTGCCGGGTGGGCGGCTGCCTCGACCGCAACGCCTGCCCCTATGGCACAAGCTATCGCTATCCGCCGGAGGTGCAGGCCTTTCATATGGCGGCCTTCGCGCGGCTCTAGGAGGCAGGCTGGCCGCACGAAATCTTGAACGGCCTGGTCCGGGAATGGCTTGCCGGAACGGCGCGTGCCGATATCTAACGCGCGACAGGCAACGGAGAGCATCATGACTGGAAAGCAGATCGAGTTCGAAACCAGGGACGGCAAGGCAAAGGCTGGCCTTTTTCGACCGTCAACCAAGGCCAGCGCCGGCGTCATCCTTTATATGGACGCCTTCGGGCCGCGCCCGGCGCTTGACGAGATGGCCGAGCGGCTCGCCGGCCACGGCTATGCCGTGCTGGTGCCCGATCTTTTTTACCGCAACGCGCCCTATGGTCCGTTCGACGCCAAGACCGCCTTCACGGCGGAGGAAACCAAGACCAAGCTGATGGCGCTGGTTACCGGCACCACGCAGGAAATGACCATCCGCGACAATGCCGCCTTCCTTGATGCGCTCGCCGCCGAAGGGGTCGATGGGCCGATCGGCGTCGTTGGCTATTGCATGGGCGGCGCGCGGGCGCTCAATGCGGCCGCGACCCACCCCGACCGCATCGTCGCCGCGGCAAGCTTCCACGGCGGCAATCTCGCCAGCGACGCGCCCGACAGCCCGCACCGCAAGGCGGCCTCGATCGAGGCGCGCGTCTATGTGGGGGTTGCCGGCGTCGACCGCAGCTTCCCGCCGGAGCAGTCGGCGCGGCTGGCGGAAGCGCTCAGGGTCGCCGAAGTCGATCATGTCATCGAGAATTATGTCGGCGTCGGCCATGGCTGGTGCGTCAAGGACCACAGCGTCTATGACGAGGCGGGTGCCGAGCGCCATTGGAAGCGGCTGACGACGTTTTTCAAAGAGACATTGGGGTAAGTGATCTTCTGATCTATGGCCGCGCTGCCCCTCATCCGTCACTTCGTGACACCTTCTCCCCGTAAACGGGGTGAAGGAATGTTTGTGCAAAAAAATCTTTGCATCGCCCCAAGGATTGGCCATTAGCCTTCGTCCAACAGGCAAATGACGGCGATGATGCTGGACGACGGCGAAGCCTCCGATGCCGAATTGATCGTGCGGGCGAGGGGCGGAGACAGGGGTGCTTTCGGCAGATTGCTCGAAAGGCACTATGGTTTCGTCTATCGCGCCGCCTATCGCTGGTGCGGACGCAAGACCGATGCCGAGGACATAGCCCAGGACGTCTGCGTGCGGCTTGGCCGCGCGATCCGCGACTATCAGGGCAGCGGCGCCTTCACGACATGGCTCTATGCCATGACGCTGAACGCGGCGCGCGACATGATGCGCAAGCGCGCCCGCGACACCGCCAAGACCGATGCCTACGGCGCCTATGCGTCGATTGCCGGCGAAGCACCGGCTGAGGCCGACGATCCGACCGAGGCGCTGTGGGCGGCGGTGCGGATGCTGCCAGACAAGCAGCGCGACGCGGTTCTGCTGGTCTATGGCGAAGGTCTCAACCACGCCGCGGCGGCGGAAGTGATGGCGATCTCGCAGGCGACGGTTTCCTGGCACATCCATGAAGCGAAGAAACGGCTGAAGCTGCTGATGCGCTCAGCCGGGGAAGTGTGACCATGGTCGACGACAACGAACTCGAAAGGCTGCGCGACATCGCGGTACCGGCGCCTGACGGCGAGGCGAAGGCGCGCGCGTTCACCGCCGCGATGCAGGCTTTCGACCTCGACGAAAGAATTTCCGCGGTCCCCCAAGGAACGCCCGCAGGCCTTCGTCTCACGGAGCGAGCAAGAATGCTCTGGAGAGACATCATGCAACGGAAACTCATTGCCACGCCGGCCATCACCGCGCTGGTCGCGCTGCCTATTGCCGGCTATGCCGCTTTCGAGATGCTGAAGGAACAGCCGCGGGTCATCGGCAGCAACGGCAGCGTCACCGAGACGGTGGCAGACAAGCCGGTGGCGCAGAAGCCGGAACAGCCCGCGGTCAACGAGCCGCTGGCAGCGGCGCCCGCCAAGGAAAAGAAGACCGACGCGGACGCCGAGACCCGGGCCAATTCACAAGCGGCGCCGAAGCCGGCGACAGAGGTCGACACCCTGTTCAGGCAGGAGGCGACGCCGGCGGCCAAGCGCGCCTTGCAGGCTACGCCGGCGGAGAGCGGCCAACTCGCGGCCGGCGGTAAAGATGGGGTCGGGGTAATTGCGGGCTATTCCCCCAAACGGAGCGCCGACGAGCTGGAGCGCGCCGACAAGGCACCGGCAGGAGCAGCTGCCGGGATTCCGGCGTCTCCGCCGGCGGTCGCCGATTCCAAGCTGATGGTGCAGCCTGCGCCCATGCCGGTCGACCAACTGCAGCCGCAGGAGGAAAACCGCGACCGCGTCGAGAATTTCAAAACCAATCCGGTGCATGAAACAGCCCAGGATCCGGTCTCGACTTTCTCGATCGATGTCGACACGGCCTCCTATTCTTTCGTGCGGCGC
This sequence comes from Mesorhizobium sp. B3-1-9, assembly GCF_006439595.1. Lineage (NCBI taxonomy): Bacteria > Pseudomonadati > Pseudomonadota > Alphaproteobacteria > Hyphomicrobiales > Phyllobacteriaceae > Mesorhizobium > Mesorhizobium sp. B3-1-9. Next base: position 87,973 of record NZ_VFTJ01000005.1, on the reverse strand, counting down.
TCGTTGAAGGAAGGCGCTCTGCCCGACCCGGACACGGTGCGCGTCGAGGAGATGATCAACTACTTCCCCTATGACTGGAAGGGCCCCGAATCGGCTTCAACGCCGTTCAACTCGACCGTCACCGTCATGCCGACGCCGTGGAACGAGCACACCAAGCTCATGCATGTCGCGATCAAGGGTTTCGACGTGAAGCCGGCCGAGCAGCCGAAGGCCAATCTGGTCTTCCTGATCGACGTGTCGGGGTCGATGGACGAGCCGGACAAGCTGCCGCTGCTCAAATCCGCCTTCCGCTTGCTGGTGAGCAAGCTGAAGCCCGACGACACCGTTTCGATCGTCACCTATGCCGGCAATGCCGGCACGGTGCTGATGCCGACCAAGGCGGCCGAAAAGCAGAAGATCCTTGCTGCAATTGACAATCTGGCGCCCGGCGGCTCGACGGCCGGCGAGGAAGGCATCCGCGAGGCCTACAAGCTTGCCCAGCAATCCTTCGTCAAGGACGGCGTCAACCGGGTGATGCTGGCCACAGACGGCGATTTCAATGTCGGCCAGACCGATGACGACGACCTCAAACGGCTGATCGAGAAGGAGCGCAAGACCGGCGTGTTCCTGTCGGTGTTCGGCTTCGGCCGCGGCAATTTGAACGACCAGATGATGCAGACCATCGCCCAGAACGGCAACGGCACGGCAGCCTATATCGACACGCTCGCCGAAGCCGAGAAGGTGCTGGTCGAGGATGCATCGTCGACGCTGTTCACCATCGCCAAGGACGTCAAGATCCAGGTCGAGTTCAACCCGGCCAAGGTGTCGGAATACCGTCTCGTCGGTTATGAGACCCGCGCGCTCAAGCGCGAGGACTTCAACAATGACCGCGTCGATGCCGGCGATATCGGCTCGGGCCACTCGGTGACGGCGGTCTATGAAATCACGCCGAAGGGCAGCGGCGGCGAGCAGGTCGACCCGCTGCGCTACGGCCAAGCCAAGGTCGACAATGGCGGCATCGCAAATGCCGACGAATATGCCTTCGTCAAGATCCGCTATAAGCTGCCTAACGAGAATGTCTCGAAGCTCATCACCACGCCGGTGACCGCCGCCAACGAGGTCTCGTCCTTCGACGCTGCCGGCGCCGACCAGCGGTTCTCAGTCGCGGTCGCGGCCTTGGGGCAGAAGCTGCGCGACGAGGATCAGACGGCGAATTTCGGCTACGACCGCATCGCGGAGATCGCCAACGCCGCGCGCGGCGCCGATCCGTTCGGCTACAGGGCAGAGTTCCTGTCGCTGGTGCGCCTGGCCTCATCGCTGGACGGCAACAAGTAGGCCATTATTGATTGAAGGAAGGACCGGCGGGAGAAAATCCCGCCGGCCTTTTTGCGATCGTTAAACTGCGCTGCTTTTCCGGAACCTCGCCGCAACGAGCTTCTGTTAGTCAATGCTGATAGAGATTTGAGGGATCAGCAGTGCATATCACGACAATCGGGAACGCGAACTCGACGGCGCTCAATGCCCCGGTGCGCGGACCGTCCGCTCCTTCAGCGGAATCCGCGCGCATCAGGAACGATGTCGACGCGGCGCGCAACACAGCGCTTTCGGCCCTCAACAACGACCGTTTTCGCGTGATGCTGGAACAGATCAGCGACCCCGGCGCATCGGGCGCCCTGATGACGATGGGCGCCGACAATCAGGGCAGTGCCGGCACCGATCTCAATACCGCGCTGTCGCGCTACGCCGAAAACAGCAAGTAGAAATCGTATCAGGCGCGGCTGCGCCGGCGCTCGCGGCGGGCTTCGCTGGTCTCGGCGGTGTTTGCCGTCGCCACCTTGTTGCGCATCGGGCCGATGCGCTCGACGATCGTCTCGACGGTCGGGCGGGTCGACTTGGTGTGCGCGTCGAGCGCCTTGCGCATGGCGGCAAGGTGCGCGAACGAGGTGCCGCAGCAGCCGCCGACAATCCTGGCGCCGGCATCGACCGCCAGCCGCACATAATCGGACATCAGCTCCGGCGTGCCGGAATAATATATCTCCGCGCCGCGGAATTCCGGAATGCCGCAATTGCCCTTGACGATCACGGTCGCGTCCGGTTTCGCCTCGGTCATGTCGAGCAGCGAAGCCAGGATATCGGAAGCGCCGACGCCGCAATTGGCGCCGACACCGAGAGGGGCCTGCGACAGGCCATCGGCGACGGCGTGGATATCCTTCGGCAGCAGGCCCATCATGGTGCGGCCGGCCGTGTCGAAGGAACCGGTATAGGTATAGGGCAGGCCGACACGGATGGCGGCTTGCGCCGCGGCGCGGATCTCGTCCGGCGCCGACATGGTCTCGATCCAGGCGACTTCGGCGCCGCCGGCCTTGAGACCCTCGATCTGTTCGGCGAAGGCCTCGACCGCATCGTCGTAAGTCATGGCGCCGAGCGGCACCAGCAATTCGCCGGTCGGGCCGACGGAGCCGGCGACGATCACCTTGCGGCCGGCCTTGTCGGCGACGGAGCGGGCAATCTCGGCGGCGCGCTTGTTCAGCTCGTGAACGCGATCCTGCGCATGATGCAGCTTCAGCCTGTGGCGAGTGCCGCCGAAGGAGTTGGTGAGAATGATATCGGCGCCGGCGTCGACGAAATTCCGATGCAGGCTGGCAATGGTCTCGGGCGAAGTCTCATTGAGCAGCTCAGGCGCTTCGCCGGCCTCGAGACCCATCGCGAACAGATTGGTGCCGGTGGCGCCATCGGCCAAAAGCACGCCCTTTTCGGCAAGCAGGGCGTCAATCGGGTTGGTCGCGGTCATGACTTTGGCTTTCGTGTTCGAATTCAAATAACGATATAAAGAAGTCTTTATGTCCAGTCAACGAGCTTGCGGCCGCGAAGGCCTTACGAAGCCGGAGTGATCTCGACCTCGATCTCGGTGCAGGCATCGCCGTTGGTCGGGTGATGATCGACCGAGCAGGCGGTGACGACAAGCAGGAGGTCCTGTTCGGCGCGCAGCGTCACGTAGCCGCCCGGCGGATTGATCGATGCCTCGACCACCAAAGTCCCGTCAGGCTGCGGCATGGAGTTCTGGAAGAGATCGACCGGGTCGGGCGCGAAGGGCAGTTCGATGCCTTCCGCGCCGAGCGCCTTCATCAGATTGTCGCGGCAGTTCGGATGGTTGGGCAGGCCGGCCCGTTCGTAGAGCGCGCTGTCGCAGGCCGGGTAGAGCATGTCGTGCGGTCCAGGCGAGGCGTCCTCGATCAGCGTCAGCACGATCTTGCCCGCGGCGCTGTAGAAATGGTCGCCGGGTTTCGGAAACAGCCGCTCGGTGATGTCGCGGGTCTGCGAGGTGCTCAGCCAGTCGAGCCTGCCTTCGGTCGAGAAGGCCCAGAGGTCCGAGACCTGCTGGCCCTTGGGATCGACGATGCGGATCAGATCGCCGCGCTTGACGCGCATGGAACGGCCCGACTTAGGAGGAACAACGATGTGACGCGGTGCTTGCATGGGTTTCCCGAAACGATGAGCGGCGGCCGGCCTATGGCCGATCGCCAAGATGGCGCCGATGGAGCCGATTAGACAGAGCCTGACGGGAAGGACATTGCGGCCAGCTTCTGCGCAAAACTCGCCGCCTCATGCGCGTTGATGTCGGCAGCCCGGATCAGATTGTCGAAATGGCTGGTGAGCGTGCGGACCGGCTGGGTGGCGTTCAACACCAGGTACATGTCGCCGACATAGATAGCGGCGCGATAGGGGCCGAAGATCGTATAGGGGATCGAATAGCGCATGCGGCCGTCATAGAGAAACAGCCGGAAAGTCGGGTAAAGGTCGTCGAGCAGCGTTGCCATGTGCAGCAGTTGCTTGCGCCGTTCGGCCTCCGGGAAACGGTCCCAGACACCGAGACCGCGCGCGAAAATCTCCAGCGTATGGCGCGGCATGCAGACCTCCATATCGGTCTCCGGCCGCCTTGTGTAGTCGATGCGGTACTGCGTCTCGCCGGCTTGCGCCTCACGGCTCTTGTTGGTGATGCCGGCCTCGTATTCCACCAGTGCCTCGGTGCGCAGAAGGTCGGGAATGCCGGCGGGCACGTAGCGGATCTTCGTGCCGGCGGCCTCGGCATGCCATTTGGCCAAAAGCGTGCGATCGAAGCCGTCGGGCGCCTCCTCGATCTCCAGGCTTTCTCTTATTTCGCCGGTGACGCCTTCGTCCTGGCTCAGGCCAAGCAGCCAGTCGAGCGACACCTTGAACTCGGCGGCGATGTTGAGGAGGGTCTCGGCGCGGGGCAGGCGGGTCGAGGCGCCGGACAGCAGTTGCGACAGCGCCGAACGGTCGATCCCGACCGCTGTCGCGAAGGCCGACTGGTTCAAGTCGGACCGTGTCAAGAGCAATTTCAGGCGCTCTCGAAAGGTCGTCGACAGATCGCGCTTGTCCACCACGCTGCTCCTGCTTTGGAGAGGAAAAATTTGCGCCGGAGCGCGGCTCAGGCGGAAATGAATCCCCATATTTGTTTACAATGTATAACATATGCAGCCAGAAATGCGCATTCGCAACAGTTTGTGCGCATTGTCGCGTTGATGTAACGGCAGGCTCCTGACACAATGTTGTCAGGAATCGAGTTGGTTCCGGCGACTGGAGGGCAGTGGTCGATAGCATGGCAAGAAGCATGAATACCGGCATGAACAAGAGACGTAGCACCGCACCGGCGGTCGAATGGCCGACAGTCTTCCTCACACTCTTCTGCTACGGCGCGTGGCTCGCCATCGGCTTCCTTCTGTGGCCATCCCATCCGCTTTTGGCGCTTGCCGTCCTGCCGTTTATCCTGGCCTTGCAATCGTCGATCATGCACGAAGTGCTGCACGGTCATCCGACCCGCAACGCCAGGATCAATGAAGCGTGCGTCTTCCTGCCGATCGGCGTGGTGTGGCCGTTCCGCCGCTTCAAGACCATCCACCTTCGCCATCATGCGGACGAGCGCCTGACCGATCCGCTCGACGATCCGGAGAGCTATTACCAGGCGCTTTGGATGCATGACGAGCTGCCGCCGACAATGAAGCTTCTGCTCAAGATCAACAACACCATGGTCGGCCGCTTCGTTCTCGGTCCGTGGTTGTCCTCGGTCGGTTTCTTCATCGACGATGCCAAGCAGATCCTTGCCGGCGACAAGGCGATCCGCAAGGCTTGGCTGCTGCATGCCATCGGTCTCGCGGTTGTGGTGCCGATCGTCACGTTTGGCTTCGGCATTCCGCTGTGGCTCTATATCCTGGTGCCGGTGTGGCTCGGCCAGTCGCTGATCTCGATCCGCACCTATGCCGAGCACCAGTGGTCGGAGCATCCGGAAGGGCGCACGGTGATCGTGGAGCGTTCGCCGCTCTCCTTCCTGTTCCTGAACAACAACCTGCATTTCGTTCATCACAAGAGCCCGACCATTGCCTGGTACAGGTTGCCGAAGCTGTTTCGCGAGCGCCGCGAAGAGTGGCTGCGGATGAACAACGGTTACGCCTATCCGAACTATTTCGCGATGCTGAAAGCCCACGCCTTCAAGGCCAAGGAGCCGATCGTCCACCCGGTGCTGCGGCGCGCGCCGGAGCCCGGTCGCGCCTTCAAGCCGCGGGTCAGGGCGCGCAACGTCAATGGGCTCGGCACGGCGCCGGTTCCGGCGGAGCCGCCGAAAGAGTAGTTTCGACTTCCCGCGACCGCTTTTTTCGCGGCGGAACGCAGGCGCCGAAAATCGCCTGTCTTTGAAAGCCATTCGACATGAGCAAGTACGTTGCGGCCCTGCCGATGTATGACTGGCCCGAGGCGCGTGGCGAAGTCGACGCGCAATGGGCGCGGCTCCGCGATGCCTTCCGGCAAAGGGGCATCGATGCGCCGGAGGCGGTCGTGCGCAGCAATCGCGAACTGCCGCCGGTGCCTGGCGGCATTCGCGATGACGCCGGCAAGCCGATCGCGCCCGATCCGGCGACGCTACCCTCGGACGAGTTCGATTTTCTCCAGTTCTGGCTGAGCCCGGCGCTGCTCTTCGGGCAAACATGCTGGGGGCCAATGGAACTCGGCCTCGCCCCGCATGTGCAGGTGATTGCCCAGCCAAGCTACGATGCGTTCGAGGGCGGGCAGGGCGAGCTTTATTCCAGCGCGTTGGTGATGGCCGCGGACGGCGGACCGTCAGTCGTCTCGCCGGCGGATGGCAAGGCTGTCATCCCGCTCGATCTCATTCGCGGCAAACGCTTCACCTTCAACAATCCGGACTCGATGTCCGGGCTGATCGGGCTGACGCGCGACCTGCAAGCCATGGACAAAAGCCTGGACATCTTCGCCTCACGCAGCGAAAGCGGCGGCCACCGGTCGTCGATCGTGGCGGTCGCGGAAGGCAGGGCCGATATCGCGGCCATCGACTGCGAAAGCTGGGCGTTGGCGCGGCGTTTCGAGCCGGCGGCGAAAGGCGTGAAGGTGGTCGGCTGGACGGCGCGGCGCAAGGGGCTGCCCTACATCACCGCCAGAACGACGCCGGAACAAGTCGTTGCCGCGATGCGCGACGCCGTCGCGACCATCGAAAGCGGATCAGAGCAGCCGCTCGTCCAGCGGGTAGGCTGACAGTTTCTCATTGCCGCTCTCGGTGATCAGGATCTGCTCCTCGATCTTGACGCCTTCGCGTCCGCCAAGCCTGCCGATATAGCTTTCGACGCACAGCACCATGCCGGATTCGAGCAGGCCGTCCGGCGTGTCGCCCGTCCAGTCGCCGGCATGCGGCAGCGTCGGATATTCGTCGGCCAGGCCGACCCCGTGATAGAGCACGCCGTAGCGTGTCAGATAGCAATCGTCCGGCGGCACCGCCGAGCGCTCGACGAGATCGCGGAAGGAGATGCCCGGCTGCATCAAATCCGTGTTGTGGGCGATCTGGCCGGCGGCGATGCGGAACAGATCGCGCTGCTCGTTCGACGGCTGCCTGTCGCCGCAGAGCCATGTGCGCGAAAGATCGGCGCAGAACCCGTAAGGACCGATCAGGTCCGTGTCGAAGGCGACGAGGTCGCCATCCTCGACGATGCGCGAGGAGCATTCCTGAAACCAGGGATTGGTGCGCGGTCCCGAGGACAAAAGACGCGTTTCGATCCATTCGCCGCCGCGCGCGATGTTGCCTCGATGCAGCTCCGCCCATAATTCGTTTTCGGAGATGCCCGGCTTCAGCGCCACTTGCATCTCGCTCATCGCCGCCTCGCAGGCGACGATCGAGCGGCGCATGGCGAGGATCTCGTCCGGCGATTTGATGAGCCTCGCATTCTCCATCACCGCCTCGCCGTTGCCGACGGAAATCCCACGACGGGCGAGTTCTTCCACGCCTTCGGGATTGATGTGGTCGACGGCGATGCGGCGGTTGCCGCCGCCATGCTCGGCAACGAGTTCGGCGATGCCCGCGCCCCAACGCCGGACCTTCTGCTCGGTAAGCTCGCCGCTGTAGAGATATATCCACGACACGGCCGGGCGCACCTCGTCGACGACACCCGAATGGTCGGACAGATGCTCGCAGGAGAAATAGTCGAACAGCACCACCGGCCCTTCGGTGGCGACGAAACAATGGCGTGTCGGGTTGTGCGCGACCCAGAGCTGCATGTTGGTCGAGTCCGTCGCGTAGCGGATGTTGACCGGGTCGTAGAGCAGGGCGCCGGCATAGTCGCGGCGCTTCAGCTCGGCGCGAATGCGGTCCAGCCGGTATCTGCGCATGGCGGGCAGATCGGGCGCTGCGATGCCGGCGGCGGCCCATTCCGCCTCAGCTGTCTCGCCATAGCCCAGCACATGCTGGTTGAGCGACGCCGCCTTCTCGCGCGAGGCCTCGCGCAGCGCTTCGACCGAGCCTGGTTCGAAGGGCATGATCTTGCGGTGGCGGCCGAAGCGTTGCGTGTCCATTCGTTCCCCTGAAACTTACTGCGCGGCCTTCTTGTGCAGTTTGGTGATTGTGACCTTGCGCGGCGGGAGGCCGAGCGCCTGCGGCACTTCAATAGTGCGGTGGACGGTGTCCATCGCGTAGCCGGCCCTCGCCAGCTCTTCGAAGACGTCCGAGGACGATTCCCTGTCATCGGTCAGGACAAGCACCGCCGGTTCGCGGATCGATCTGGCGAAGTCCGGCGTCTCATCGTCGAGCGCGATGAGATCGGCATCGATCAGGCGCAGATTGCCGACCCAGAACCAGCTCGAGACCACGGTCTTGACCGGCCCGTCGGCATTGATCTGATCGTAGAGCGACCGGTAATCCATGCGCACGATACCGCCGCGGCTGTCGCCGCCATGCAGGTGCATGTACCAACTCAGCGGCAGCACGAGGATGGCAAGCACTGCGCCGACGAAGACGATGGTGGCTTGGGTCTTTCGGCCCCTCTGGCCCATGGCGTCGAAGCGCATGGCAAGGACCGCGGGCAAGAGAATGAAGATCGGCAGCATCCAGCGGTCGCGAAACTGCGTGATGCCAGCCGCCAACACGACTGTGACCGTGACCACAAGACCAAGGACGATCGCCCGCCACAACAGCTTTTCCGGCCACCTTACCGGCTGAGGCGGCTCCGTCCGTCTTCTTATCGCCAGGGCGTAGGCGACGGCGAAGATCGCGACCGGCAGTCCAGCGAAATTGACGATCGCGTTGGCCAGTCTGCGGATGCCGAGAAATGCCGTTTTCGCAACGCTGCCGCCTTCGGCCACGCCCAGGCCCCCTTGATGCGAGAGCAGATCCTCCAGATGCGTGAGGCTCCAATAAAGCGTCGGCAGGCAGGCCAGGACCGCCACCGCCACGCTGATCAGGAAACGGCGGTCGAGGATCGCTGCGCGCGTTTCGCGAACCGAAAGAGCCGCCAGGAACAAGGCGGCAAGGAAGATGACGATGTTGTATTTCGACAGCATCGCGGCCGCCGCCGACAGGCCCAACAACGCATAGGCGATGGCCGATCGCCGCTTCTCAACCTCGGCCAGCGCCAGAAGCAGCACCGAGGTGAAACAGAATATGGCGACCGAATGGGTGAGGGCGTGCTGCATCTCCCAGAAGATCTGGGGAAACAGAAGCAGCCCGAACATGCCGGCCGCAGCGGCGCGGTTCGAGTAGCCGAGGCGGCGTATGGCGGTGAAATAGGCGGCCAGCCCCGCGGCCAGCAGGCCGTATTTGACGATCTTGAGGGCAAGCACGCTGGTTCCGACCAGCGAGGCCGCGAGCATCGCCAGCCAGGTGTACAAAGGCGGCTGCGAACTGCCGTAGCCGGCAGCCATGAACCGCATTTCCATCAATTGCTCGGAATCGTCGACGCCGACACCGGTGCCCGCAACATGGGACAACAAGGCCATCACGACGATCTGGGTCAGGCAGTAGAGGAGGACCGAGGCGACCGCGGCGCTGAATGGACCAACCCGTTCATCGCACAGCCAATCGGTCCATTTCTCTAGCTGCCGCAAGGGGGTGGTCTTCTCATGCTGATGCGCCGGTAGCGGGCTCGGACCATGCCATAGCAACCGACGCAATCCAACAATTCGTAGGCTTCAAGTCCGCATCTTCTCGCCGCTCGGGTCAAAAGGCGGCTCGACATTGATGCGGGCCGGGCGGCGGTGGCCGAGGATTTCGATCTCGAACAGGCCGGCGCTCTCGTCCTCGGCAAGGGCCGCGGGGACATAGCCCTGCGCCATCGACTTCTGGACGTAATGCGCATAGCCGCCCGACGTGACCCAGCCGACGACGCGCCAGTCTCCGTCGACGATGCCGCGCACGGCGGAAGCGCCTTCCGCGGCTTTCGAGCCACGCACTTCCTTGCCGGATGTGTCGAAGCGCGGCGCGCCATAGCCATGCGGCTTCTCGACCGTGCCGTAGTCCTTGCCGACCTTGGCCCAGATCGGCTCGTCGCCCATCACGTCGGCATCCGCCGCGTCGACGATGAAGGAGACTCGGCGCAGCTTCGGACCCTCGGCATGCTCCTTCGCTGACGCCTCGCGACCGATGAAGTCGTTCTTCTCAAGCTTGATGAAGCGGTCCATCGAGCCCTCGAACGGTCCGTAGATCGGGCGCAACTCGCGGAACCAGGTCGGGAAGTTCTTTTCCAGGCGCATCGACAGCAGCGCGCGCATGCCGAAATCGACCAGGCCGAATTCCGCGCCCGCTTCCTTGATCGCCTTGTAGACGAGGCGTTGATAGGCGGGCGCCATCCAGATCTCGTAGCCGAGGTCGCCGGTATAGGTGATGCGGTTCACCATGCAGGGCGCGCCGCCGACCGCCATCTCGCGGAAGTCCATGAAGCGGAAGGCCTTTGTGGAGACGTCGACATCGACCAGCTTCTGCAACAGGTCGCGCGACTTCGGCCCGGCGATCGACAGGCCGACCAGCGTCTGGTCGAAGCGGTGGATACGCACCTCTGACGCCCTTGGGCCGTCCTTCGGCAGGTGTTTCTCGAACCAGCGCATATGGTATTTCTGCGCGGCCGACGAACCCCAGATCATGAAGCGGTCCTCGCCGGTCTTGGCGATGGTGAAGTCGCCGATCAGCTTGCCGAATTCGTTGACCATCGGGGTGAGCACGATGCGGCCGACCTTCGGCATGCGGTTGGTCATCAACCGGTTGAGGAAATCCTCCGCGCCCGGTCCCGAGACCTCGTATTTGGCGAAGTTGGCGATCTCGGTGACGCCGACCCTGTCGCGCGTGGCGCGTACTTCCTCGCCGATCGGGCCGAAATCGTTGGAGCGGTGGAAGGAGACGATGTCCTTCGGCTCCGTGCCCTTCGGCGCGAACCAGAGAGGCGTCTCCAGGCCCCAGGAGTCGCCCATCACGGCGTTGTTGGCGAGCATGGTGTCGTAGAGCGGCGTCGTCTGCGCCGGACGGGCAGCGGGAAGCTCCTCGTTGGGGAAGCGGATCGAGAAACGGCGCGAATAATTCTCGCGCACCTTGGCGTTGGTGTAGCGCAGGCTCGCCCATTCGCCGAAGCGGGCGACGTCCATGCCCCAGACGTCGAAGCCAGGATCGCCATGCACCATCCAGTTGGAGAGCGCGAGGCCGACGCCGCCGCCCTGGCTGAAGCCGGCCATGACCGCGCAGGCGCACCAGAAATTGGTCAGGCCCTGCACCGGGCCGACCAGCGGGTTGCCGTCGAGCGCGAAAGTGAAGGGGCCATTGATGATCTGCTTGATGCCGGCCTTCTCGATGCCGGGGAAATGCTTGAAGCCGATTTCCAGTGACGGCGCGATGCGATCGATGTCGGGCTGCAAGAGTTCGTGGCCGAAATCCCACGGCGTGTTGACCGGCGACCACGGCTTGCAGGCCTTCTCATAGGTGCCGAGCAGGATGCCGTTGCGCTCCTGGCGGGTGTAGATCTCGCCCTTGAAGTCGAGCACGCCGATCATCTCGCGGCCGGTCGACTTGTTGAATTCCTCGACCTCCGGCATCGGCTCGGTCAAGAGGTACATGTGCTCCATGGCCAGCACCGGCAGCTCGACGCCGACCATGCGGCCGATCTCGCGTGCCCACAGGCCGCCGCAATTGACCACATGCTCGGCATGGACCGTGCCCTGCTCGGTGACGACGTTCCAGGTGCCGTCCGGCTGCTGGGTGAGATCAACGACGCGGTTGCGCAGCACGATCTCGGCGCCGAGTTTCTTCGCAGCCTTGGAGTAAGCGATGGTCGTCCCGGACGGGTCGAGATGGCCTTCGACCGGATCCCACATGGCGCCGACGAAGTTCTTCTCGTCCATCAGCGGGAACATCGCCTTGGCTTCCGAAGGCGTGATCAGCTCGGTGTCCATGCCGAGATAGCGGCCCTTGGCGTGGGCCAGCCGCAGGAAGTCCATGCGCTCTGGCGTGTCGGCCATCATGACGCCGCCTGTCAGATGCAGCGAGCAGGACTGGCCGGAAATCTCCTCGATCTCCTTGTAGAGCTGGACCGTGTAGGCCTGCAGCTTGGCGACGTTGGGGTCGCCGTTGAGCGTGTGGAAGCCGCCCGCCGCATGCCAGGACGAGCCGGAGGTCAGCTCCGAGCGCTCGATCAGCATGATGTCGGTCCAGCCGGCCTTGGCGAGGTGATAGAGCACCGAGCATCCGACGACGCCGCCGCCGATGACAACCGCTTTTACGTGGGATTTCATGAAGATAGTTCCGTGTTTGAAAATACTGAATCGAGTGGTCGAGGTGTGAAAACAAAACGGAGATCCGATGCCGCGATGTTTTCGGTCAGCCTGCCGTCAAGCGCGGCGAGGATGGTTTCACAGACGGAAGCACGATGTTTCAGGACGTCATGGTTCCAAACACGCAGGATCGAGTAACCTTGAGCCTGCATGAAGTCGTCGCGGCGCCGGTCATATGAGTTGTCGGCATGTTGGGATCCATCGACCTCCACGACGAGCAAACGCTCGCGGCAAGCGAAGTCCGCAAAAAAGGGGCCGATGGAGAATTGGCGCGTAAAGCGATAGCCGCCGAGCTTGCGTGCCTTCAGTTCAAGCCAAAGCAATGCTTCCGCCTGGTTGCCAGCTTGCCGCAGATTTCGCGCCCGCTGGGTCGTGCCAACTTTGCGGCGACTGCGGGTTTGAGCAGCGCCTTCCCCCACTCCGTCGCCGCTGCGCGGCGCCACCTCTCCTCCCTCCGGAGGGAGAGGAAGGGCGCCAACTGGAATCGCCTCGCGCCTTTCCTCTCCCCCGTCGATCGGGGGAGAGGTGTCGAGCGCAGCTCGACGGAGTGGGGGTCGACTATTCATCCTCAACACAGATGATCAGAAATCCGTCGGCGCGCCGCCTTCGGCGCGGCGCTTCTCGACGAAGTCGTTGAGTTCCTCGCGGATGGCCGGATCCATATAGGGCTCCTCGTAGGAGGCAAGGCGCTCCTTCCAGACCTTGTTGGTCCGCTCCATTGCCGTCGGCGAGCCGGCCTCGGTCCAGGTCTCGAAGTTGCGCCAGTCGGACACGATCGGCGAATAGAAGGCGGTCTTGTAACGCGCCTGCGTGTGCGGGGTGCCGAAGAAATGGCCGCCGGGGCCGACCGACTGGATGGCGTCGAAGCCGAGCGCGTCCTCGGAGAGGTCGAGCGGGGTGAGGAACTCGGCCGCCATCTGCAAAAGATCTATGTCGAGGATGGTCTTTTCGTAGGAGCAGCGCAGGCCGCCTTCAAGCCAGCCGGCGCCGTGCATCATCAGGTTGCCGCCGCCCTGGATGGCGCCCCACAGCGAGAACACGCTTTCATAGGCGGCCTGCGCGTCGACCGTGTTGGCGGCGCAGGTGTTGGAGGTGCGGTACGGGATGTTGTAGCGGCGGGCAAGCTGGCCGCCGACAAGCTGCGCCTTCATATATTCGGGCGTGCCGAAGGCCGGCGCGCCGGACTTCATGTCGACATTGGAGGTGAAGCCGCCATAGCCGACCGGCGCGCCCTTCTTCACCATCTGCGCGAAGGCGATGCCGGAGAGAGCCTCAGCGTTCTGCTGCACCAGCGCGCCGGCGACGGTGACGGGCGCCATGGCGCCCGACAGCGTGAACGGCGTGACGATCACGACCTGGCCCATGCTCGACATCTGGATGATGCCTTCCATCATCGGCACGTCGAGCTTGAGCGGCGAATTGGTGTTGATGATGGTGAAGACCGAAGGCTCCTGCATCAGCTGCTCGCGGCTGATGCCGCGCGCGATGCGGGTGATCTCGATGCCGTCGACGTTGCGTTCCTTGCCGAGTGAATAGATGTGGAAGACTTTGTCGGTCAGCATGGCGAGGTCGCGAATGCATTCCAGGTGCCGCACCGACGGATGGATGTCGATCGGCTCGACCGGATAGCCGCCAGTGCAGTGCAGGATGTTGTGCATCTGCGCGAGCCGCAGGAAGTTGCGGTAATCGGCCTGGTTGCCAGGCCTGCGGCCGCGGTCGAGGTCGGAGCAGTTCGGCGCCGAAGCCATCATCGACAGGATGACGTTGTTGCCGCCGAAGCGCAGATTATGCGCCGGGTTGCGGGCATGCAGGGTGAATTCCGACGGGCAGTGCGAGACAAGCTCGAGGATCATGTCGCTGTCGAAGCGCACGCGCTCCGAGCCTTCGCGCACGTCCGCGCCATGCGCCTTCATGATGCGGCGGGCCTCGTCGTGCAGAACGTCGACGCCGATTTCCCTCAACACACGCAGCGAGGCGAGGTGGATTGATTCCAATTCGTCATCGGACACGAGCCTAGTCGGGGTCAGCGGGTTCTTCAGCTGCCGGAAGACGGGCTGCTCGAAGGCGGCCGAGCCGCCGGCGCGCTTTCCCGCGCGGCCGCCACGGCGGGCGCGATCTGTTGCCAATGCCGGTTCGGCGGGATGGAGGGCGGCAGTCATGAGAAGCCTCGTGAGGATGCGAAATTGGCGGCATAATGAACTGGCGGCAATGTCGCCGGTGAGGAGGCGGCGACCACTAGGGCGAGGGAAGCGACATGACGGAAGGGGAGCGGACTGGATCGCCGAATTGCTTCCGCTGAGGCATCAGGAGGGCTCTCGCCACTGATAATGATGCCGTGATTGTTCAATTGCGAGCCACAATGACTGCTTCCGCCCAGACCGCCGAAGATCGACCGCAATGGGCAGCCCTTGCCGGCGTCACGGCGGCGCTTGCGATGTTCGGCGCGGCGCAAGGGCTGAGTTCGCCGCTGTTCACGCTGTTGATGCAGAAGCAAGGCCTGTCGCCCGGCCTGATCGGCCTGTCGGCGGCGATGATGCCGGTCGGGCTGATCCTGTCGGCCTCCTTCGTGCCGGCGGCCGTGCGGCTGGTCGGCGCACGCAACCTGGCGGTCGGCTGCTCGCTGGTCGGCGCGCTGTGCTTCCTGGCTATTGGCTATCTGCAGAACTGGGTCGCCTGGTACGTTATCCGCTTCATCATCGGCGTGGTCATCAACCCGCTCTATGTGCTTGGGGAGGTCTGGGCGCTGTCGCTGGCGCCGCCATCGCGGCGCGGGCGTGTCATGGGCGTGTTCAACACACTGATGGGCGCCGGCTACGCGGCCGGGCCGTTTACCTTAACCCTTGTCGGCACCGCCGGCTGGGCGCCTTTCGGCGTCGGCATTGCCGGCTTCGCGCTTTGCGCGGTCATTCTGCGCCTCGTCTCCTCCAAGCTCACCGGTTTCGAGGACGATGGCCAGCCCGCCGGTAGTTTTGTCGGTTTCGCGCGGCTCGCGCCGGCGCTGCTTTTGGCCGTGCTGGTCTCCGCCGCCGTTCAGCAGAGCACTTATGCGTTGGTGCCTGTCTTCGGCGCGGGCTACGGCCTGCCCGAAGCGATGCTTGCCGCCCTGGTGATGATGCTTTCGCTGGGCAATATCGTCCTGCAGATCCCGCTTGGCCTGCTCGCCGAACGCTTCGGCGGGCGGCCGATGATCCTCGCCTGTGCGGTGGCGACGACGGTCTGCGCGATCCTGTTGCCGCTGCTGATCGCCACGCCGCTGATCTGGGGCGTGCTGTTGGTGATGGGCGCGGTCGGCTACGGCGTCTACACGATGGCGCTGGTCGAGCTCGGCAGCCGCTTCAAGGGCTCGCTGCTGGTCACCGGCAATGCAGCCTTCGCGTTGCTGTGGGGCGTCGGCGGCATTGTCGGCCCGCCCGGCGCCGGGGCCCTGATGCAGGCGATCGGCCCGCTCGGGCTGCCTGCCGTCATCGTTGGGCTCGATATGTTGCTGGTGGCGTTCGCCTTGTACCGTACCTTGCAGCGCCAGCGCTCCTGACAGGGACTGGCTGGAACATGCGCTTTCGCCGCCAGTTGGCTCTTACGGCAGCCGGCCATACCGGCTAAGCCTCCAGGCGATTGGAGCAAGACCGATGGCTCTGGCTGGTTCGGAGCGCGGCGAGACGGTGCAGTGGGCCGCGATCACCGGCGTGATCGCGACCGTGTCTGTCTTCGCCATCGCGCAAGGACTTTCCTATCCGCTGCTCAGCTTCATCCTGCAGCGTCAGGGCGTTTCGCCGGCGGTGATCGGGCTGTCGGCGGCAATGACGCCGGTCGGCTTCATCCTGTCCTCGCCACTGATCCCGGGGCTGGCGCGCCGGTTCGGGGCAGGGCGCACCGCGCTCACTTGCGCGGCGCTCTCGGCGCTGGTGCTGGCGCTGATCGGCTGGGCGCAAAATGTCTATCTGTGGTTTCCGCTGCGCCTCCTGATCGGCGTGGTGACCAACCCGCTCTATGTCTTGAGCGAAATCTGGGTGATTGCGCTTGCGCCGCCGGCTCGGCGCGGCCGCGTCATGGGCATCTATTCGACAATCATCTCGGCGGGCTTCGCGGCCGGACCGCTCTGCCTGCTTGCCGTCGGCACCGAAGGCTGGCCGCCTTTCCTGGTCGGTATTCTAGCCTTCCTCTTCTGCGGCGGTTGCCTGGCCGTGGTGGTGAAGCGGCTGCCGAAGGTCGACGAGGCCGATAACAAGGTTTCGGTGCTGGGCTTCATACCCTTGGCCTGGCTGCTGATGTCGGCGGTCGTCGTCGCGGCCGGTTTCGAGCAGGCTATACTGGCGCTGCTGCCGGTCTATGGGACGCATCATGGCATTCCCGAGGCGCGCATGTCGGCGCTGCTGTCGGTAATGATCGCCGGCAACATCGCCATGCAGGTGCCGCTCGGCCTGCTCGCCGAAAAACTGACGGCGCGCCTGGTGCGGTTCGGCTGCGTGGCGGTAACTATCCTTGGATGCGCGCTTTTGCCGGCGCTGATCGAGACGCCGCTGATCTGGGGCTGCGTCTTTATCTGGGGCGCCGTTTCCTACGGCATCTACACGATGTCGATCATCGAGCTCGGCGAACGCTTCACTGGCTCGGCGCTGGTCGCCGGCAATGCCGCCTTCTCGCTGACGTGGGGGTTTGGCGGCATCATCGTGCCGCCGCTCACCGGTGGCGTTATGGATGTCATCGGCGCCGCCGGCCTGCCGGTCACGCTTGGCGCAATCTGCGCGGCGCTGGCGGCGGCGACGATCGCGCGCCAGCGGGTTTTGTAATCGGTCCCGACATGGCTCTTGAATATCAAGGCAGCGAACGCGATGTAGGCGAGGTCGCCAGATGGAGACCTGCATGACCAGCACGATGACCAAAACCCAGCCCGAATTGACCGCCAACGATCCCTTCCTCTGGCTGGAGGATCGCAACGGCGAGGAAGCGCTGGACTGGGTTCATCGCCAGAACGCGCTGACGGTCGCCGAACTGCAGGGCGATCCTTCCTATCAGGCGACATTCGAAACCGCGCTCGACCTGATGACCGCCGAGGACAATATGCCGGTCGGGGCGGCGCTTGCCGGCTACGTCTATAATTTCTGGCAGGACAAGACCAATGCGCTTGGACTGTGGCGGCGCACGCCCGTCGCTTCCTACAAGACCGACAAGCCGGATTGGGAGACGATCATCGATTTCGACCAGCTCTCGGCGAAGGAAGGCATCAAATGGGTGTTCGGCGGGGCGAGTCGGCTCTATCCCGATTTCAACCGCTGCCTGCTCTACATGTCGCCCGATGGCGGCGACGCCAGCGAGATGCGCGAGTTCGACATCGCGACGAGGTCCTTTGTCGATGGCGGTTTTTCCGCGCGTGCTTCCAAGTCGGGCTTTTCCTGGCTGGACAAGGATACCGTCATCGTCTCTGCCGCTTTCGAGGAAGACGACAGGACGCAGTCCGGCTATCCGCGCGTGATCAAGCTGTGGCGGCGCGGCACCAAGCTCGAGGACGCGACGCCGATCTTCGAAGGCGAAAAGCAACATCTCGCGGTCGGTGGCGGCGTGGAGCATGACGGCGACAAGCGGCATGTGCTGCTCGGCAAGACGCTCGATTTCTTCACCTCCCACAGTTTCCTGCGGCTGGCTTCGGGCGAGAACCGGCGCATCCCGCTGCCCGACGACGCCACCGACACGGCGATCTTCAAGGGCCAATTGATCTTCGGCGTGCGCAGCCCCTGGACGGCGCCGGACGGCACGCGCTGCCTGCCCGATGGGCTCTATTCGGTCGATTTCGATCGCTGGATTGAAACGGGTGCGTTCGAACGGATCGAGACGCTCCTCGAACCGGAGCACCGCGTTTCCATTGCGGGTCTCGCCAGGACGCAGGACCGGCTGTTCATCAACCTGATGGACAATGTGCGCGGCAAGGTCATCGCCTGCGACCGTACGGCCGAAGGCTGGTCGCTGAAACGGATCGCGCTGCCCGACAACGGCAATGTCGGCATCAGCCATGTCGAGCATTTCGGCTCGAGCGTCTCCTTCTCCTTCACCGATTTCCTGACGCCGAGCTCGATCATCTGGTCGGACGACAATGGCGAGACACTTGAAACGGTGAAGTCGCAGCCGGCCCGCTTCGACGCCTCGCCTTATGTTTCGGAGCAGTTCGAGGCGCGCTCGAAGGATGGCACGATGATCCCGTATTTCGTGGTGCGGCGCCGCGACCAGAAAGGACCGGTCCCCGCGCTGCTCTACGGCTATGGCGGTTTCGAGGTGCCGTTGCTGCCGGGCTATGCCGGCATCCGCGGCAAGCTCTGGCTGGACAAGGGCAACGCCTATGTCCAGGCCAACATCCGCGGCGGCGGCGAGTTCGGTCCGGCCTGGCACCAGGCCGCGCTCAAGGTCAAGCGCCAGAACGCCTTCGACGATTTCGCTGCCGTCGCGGAGGATGTGGTCAAGCGCGGCATCACCACGGCGGCGCAGCTCGGCATCCACGGCGGCTCCAACGGCGGCCTGCTCACCGGCACGTCGCTGACGCAGCGCCCGGAACTGTTCGGCGCCGTCATCATCGACGTGCCGTTGCTCGACATGCTGCGCTACACCGAACTGCCGCCCGGCGCCTCTTGGATCGCCGAATATGGCGACCCGTCGAAGCCGGAGGAGGCGGCCTGGCTCGGCGCCTATTCGCCCTATCAACATGTCAAGGCCGATGCCGCCTATCCGCCGGTCCTGTTGATGACCTCGACCGCCGACGATCGCGTGCATCCCGGACATGCGCGCAAGATGGCGGCGCGGCTGCAGGAGGCAGGTCACGGCAAGACGCTGTTCTTCGAGGAAACCGAAGGCGGCCATGGCGGGCGCGGCGACCGCCGGCCGCAAGCGGCGCAGACGGCGATGCGCTATATGTTCCTCAAGCGGTCGCTCGGTAAGACCGCCTGACTGGAACCGCTTGAATTTTGGGCCTGAGGCGGCATAAGCTGCCGTCATGATCCGCTTCAGCACATCAGGCGCCTTCGGGGTCGCGGTGACGCCGTCACCGCGGACGCTGCGCGCCGAGCTTTTGCGGCTGTGCGCCCGCATCGGCTATTCGCCGCCTGCCTTCCTCTGACGAATCCGCCTCCGGCTCCCGCCGGATTGGTTTCAAGAGGAAAGATCAAACCCATGACCTATCAGAATTATTCGCTGAAGCAGCTTCAGCAGATTGATGCCGCGCATCACCTTCATCCCTTCACCGACCACAAGGAACTGCGTGAAACCGGCTCGCGCATCATCACCCATGCCAACGGCCCGTTCATCTACGATGCCGACGGCACCGAAATCCTCGACGGCATGGCGGGCCTGTGGTGCGTCAATGTCGGCTATGGCCGCGACGAACTGGCCGAG
The DNA here is from genome assembly GCF_006439595.1 of Mesorhizobium sp. B3-1-9. Classification (NCBI taxonomy): domain Bacteria; kingdom Pseudomonadati; phylum Pseudomonadota; class Alphaproteobacteria; order Hyphomicrobiales; family Phyllobacteriaceae; genus Mesorhizobium; species Mesorhizobium sp. B3-1-9. The sequence goes on along the minus strand of NZ_VFTJ01000005.1, from coordinate 68,518 downwards.
GCGGCTTACGCGCAGATGAAGGAGCTGCCTTACTACAACTCCTTCTTCAAATGCTCGACGCCGACGCCGGTGCTGTTGTCGAAGAAGCTGGCGGAACTCGCGCCCAAGCATGTCAGCCAGGTTTTCTACGGCTCGTCCGGCTCGGAGGCCAACGATACGGCGCTCAGGCTCGTCCGCCACTATTGGGCGCTCGAAGGCAAGCCCGAGAAGAACCGCGTCATCTCGCGCAAGTCGGCCTATCACGGCTCGACGATAGCCGGCACGTCGCTGGGCGGCATGGAGCCGATGCACAAGCAGCTCGGCGGCGCGGTGCCCAACATCGTCCATGTGATGATGCCCTATGCCTATGAACTCGCGCTGCCCGGCGAAAGCGACCATGATTTCGGCATCCGCGCGGCGAAGGCGGTCGAGGATGCAATCCTCGAAGCCGGCGCCGACAAGGTCGCCGCCTTCATCGGCGAACCGGTGATGGGCGCGGGCGGGGTGAAGATCCCGCCGATGAGCTACTGGCCGGAAGTCGAGCGCATCTGCCGCAAATACGATGTGCTGTTGATGCTGGACGAGGTCATCACCGGCTATGGCCGCACCGGCGAATGGTTCGCGGCGCAGACGTTCGGGATCGAGCCCGACACCATCACCACCGCCAAGGCGCTGACCTCGGGCTACCAGCCGCTGTCGGCGCTGCTGGTCGGCGACCGTGTGGCCAGGACGCTGGTCGAGAAAGGAGGCGAGTTCTATCACGGCTACACCTATTCCGGTCACCCGGTGGCTTGCGCGGTGGCGCTCAAGAACCTCGAGATCATCGAGAAGGAAGGGCTGGTCGAGCGCGTCAAGAACGACACCGGCCCCTATTTCGCGCAGGCGCTGCAGGAACGGATCGCCGGGCACAGGCTGGTTGGTGAGGTGCGTTCGATCGGCCTGATGGGCGCGATCGAGATCGTCAAGGACAAGGCGACCAAGGAACGCTATCTGCCCTCGGGAAGCGCCGCGGTCGCGGTGCGCGACCATGCGGTCGCGAACGGTATGATGTTGCGGGCTACCGGCGACACGATGATCCTGTCGCCGCCGCTGATCTGGACCCGCGACACGATCGACATGGCCTGCGAGCGCATCGCCAAGGCGCTCGATCTCGCGGACGCGGATTTGCGGAAGCGGTAATTGATTTCGGGCGCTCTTCGAAAAGGGGCGCCCGTTCGATCTCGATGTTCCAGAAACGCAAAAACCGCGTCCCTTCGGGAACGCGGCTCTGCCAGATACGCATGGCATTTCGCTACAGGAATACTTGCGAAATTTACGGGCTCCGGTACGCGAGACCTGATCCGGAGCGCCGGGCAGACGCGATGTCCGCCTCGCAGTCCGTTTTAAAGGCACATCGTTACCGGTGAGTTAGCGAGACCTTAAGCAAATCTAAATTTGCCGGCTTCTGACCGGCGGATATCGAAAATAACCTTAGAAAATCAGTATCTTACGCCGGATTTCCGCGCAGGAAATTAATAATTCCGGAAAAATCGGCGCCGGCATGACCTTGGGCGTTGAACAAGGCATAGAGCTGCGTGGCTTCGGCGCCGAGCGGGGTCACGGCGCCCGCGCCCTGCGCGGCTTCCTGCGACAATTTCAGGTCCTTTAGCATCAGGGCCGCGGCAAAGCCGGGCTTGTAGTCGCGGTTGGCCGGCGAGGCCGGAACAGGGCCGGGGACCGGGCAATAGGTGGTCAGCGACCAGCATTGGCCCGACGAGGTGGAGGCGACATCATACAGCGCCTGGTGCGACAGGCCGAGCTTTTCGGCGAGCACAAAGGCTTCGGCGACGCCTATCATCGAGATACCGAGGATCATGTTGTTGCAGATCTTCGCGGCTTGGCCGGCACCGTCGCCGCCGCAGTGAACGACACGCCCGGCCATCGGCTTCAGGATCGGCTCGGCGGCGGCGAAAGCGTCATCCGAGCCACCGGCCATGAAGGTGAGCGTGCCGGCCGCGGCGCCGCCCGTTCCGCCGGAAACCGGGGCATCGATCGACTGCAAGCCATGCTTCGCGGCAATCGCATGCGCCTTGCGCGCCGATTCGACATCGATCGTGGAGGAATCTATGAACAGCGCGCCTTTCTTTGCCTTGGGCGCGATGTCCTCATAAACCGACAGCACATGCTTGCCGGCCGGCAGCATGGTGATGACGACATCGGCGTCCTTCACCGCGGCGACGGCATTGGCCATGACTGTAATGCCGTGCTCTTTCGCAACCGTAAGATTTTCAGGCACAAGGTCGAAGCCCAGCACCGCATGCCCCGCCTTGACCAGATTGGCGGCCATCGGATTGCCCATATTGCCCAAGCCGATGAAGGCGATCGTTGCCATAGTAGTGCTCCCGTGATTTCAGTAGGCAGTAGGCAGTAGGCAGTAGGCAGTAGGCAGTAGGCAGTAGGGGTCTATTCAGGTGCGAGTTTGATAATAAGCTGGCGAAGCATTTTTCCGATGGCTTCTGTGGCTGACAGCATATGATGAACCTCATCACGAGTGGTCAGGCCGACGCGTTCAGCGATCTGGAGATGCGTTTCAAGCTCCTTTAGAGAGCCTTGGGCTATCCTGAGAAACTGCTGGTAAGAGCCGGTGTTATCTCGGCCGTAACCTTCCGCAATGTTTGCAGGGATAGATGTGGCTGAGCGGCGAATTTGGCTGGTCAGCCCATACAATTCCTCTTTTGGCCATGCCTTGGTCAAGGAGTAGGTAGCCACAGCCAAATCAATGGCCTGCTGCCAGACGATCAAATCCTTGTACGAGTTTATCTTGCCGATCATCTTTCCCTACTGCCTACTGCCTACTGCCTACTGCCTACTGCCTACTGCCTACTGCCTACCAATCAGCGCCCGCGCGATGATGACGCGCATGATCTCGTTGGTGCCTTCGAGGATCTGGTGGACGCGCAGGTCGCGCACCAGCTTCTCGATGCCGTAATCGTGCAGATAGCCGTAGCCGCCATGCAACTGCAGCGCTTGGTTGGCGATATCGAAGCCGATATCGGTGACGAAGCGCTTGGCCATCGCCGACCATTTGCCGGCGTCCGACGCCTTGCGGTCGAGCTTGGAAGCGGCGGCGTAGAGGAAGATGCGGGCCGCCTGCAGCTCCGTCTCCATGTCGGCCAACCTGAACTGCAGTGCCTGGAACTGGTTGATCTTGGCGCCGAAGGCCTTGCGCTCGGCCGTATAGGCCAGCGCCTTGTCGAGCGCCGACTGCGCGCCGCCCAGCGAACAGGCGGCGATGTTGAGCCGGCCGCCATCGAGCCCCGCCATGGCAATGCCGAAGCCGGCGCCTTCGGCGGCAAGCAGGTTTTCGGCCGGCACCTTGCAGTCGTCGAAGATGACCTGGCGGGTCGACTGCATGTGCCAGCCCATCTTGTGCTCGTTGGCGCCGAAGGAAAGGCCGGGTGCGTCCTTCGGCACGACGAAGGTCGAGATGCCTTTCGGACCATCGGCACCGGTGCGCGCCATCACGACATAAAGGTCGCTGTCGCCAGCGCCGGAGATGAACTGCTTGGCGCCGTTCAAGACATAGTCGCCGCCGCTCTTCATCGCGCGCGTCTTAAGCGCCGCTGCGTCCGAGCCCGAGCCGGGCTCGGTCAGGCAATAGCTCGCCAGCCATTCCATCGAGGTCAGTTTCGGCAGGAGGCGCTGGCGCTGCTCGTCGCTGCCGAAGCGGTCGATCATCGAGGCCGCCATGTTGTGAATGGAAATGAAAGAGGAGAAGGCCGGGTCGGCGTGGGCCAGAGCCTCGAAGATCAGCACCGCATCGAGCCGCCCAAGCGCCGAGCCGCCGACATCGTCGCGCACATAGATGCCGCCGAGGCCGAGCGGCCCGGTCTCACGGATCACATCGGCGGGGAAGTGCTTTGTCTTGTCCCAGTCGAGCGCATTGGGCGCGACGCGGTCCGCCGCGAAGGCTTGGGCCATCTCCTGGATGGCGCGCTGTTGCTCGTTGAGTTCGAACTGGCCAGTGCCCGCATCGACTGTCGCGTCCATGGCGTGCTCCCTGTCGTTTCAGGCCTTCTGGCCTGTCGTTTTTGGCTTTGCGCACCGTTCAATCTAGACCAATGATGCCGCCGCGCAACCCGGCTTCCTGCGGACCGGCTGTGCGTGAAATGACCAACGGAGCTCGTACGTGCCGACAATTTTCGATGAGTTGCTGGACCGGTTCCACGCCTATCTCGCCGGCGCCGACAATAATCTGGTCGCGGACGAAGTCGCGCGCATCGGCTGGGACATGCCTGTCCGTTCGCTCGAACCGCGGGCGCTTGGCTGCCTTGGCTATCTCGATCGCATCGCCGAGCTTGCGCCGGCCGACGCCCAGCCGCTGGCGCGGTTCGTTGCCGACCATCGGGGTGAGTTACGCTGGGGGCAGACCTATACCGCCGCCGATTTCGGGCAGGGCTTTGTCGACAATTACGGCTGGCTGGAAGTGTTCGGCATGCGCGGGCATTTCGTCAATGACGCGGTTGCGGCCGGGCTGCTGATCCTCGGGCCGGACATCGTCTATCCAGACCACCACCACATCGCCGAGGAAATCTACGTCCCGCTGACCGGCGGCACGGAATGGCGGATGGGCGAAGGCGGTTTCCATACTCGCGACGCCGGCGAGGTCATTCACCACGCCTCCAACGTCAGCCATGCCATGCGCACGGGCAAGGAGCCGCTGATGGCTCTCTATCTCTGGCGCGGCGGGCCGCTGGCGCAGAAGTCGACGATCGGCTCGGGAGGCAGAGGCTGATGGCCAAGGCGATCATGCTGCAGGGCACCGGCTCGGATGTCGGCAAGACGGTGCTGGTCGCGGGGCTTTGCCGCGCCGCGAAGAACCGCGGGCTGAAGGTCAGGCCGTTCAAGCCGCAGAACATGTCGAACAACGCCGCCGTCGCTGACATTCCCGGCGGCGACAAGGCCGGCGAGGGCGAGATCGGCCGCGGGCAATGGCTGCAGGCGCTGGCCTGCGGCGTCCGGCCGACTGTCCATATGAACCCGGTGCTGCTCAAGCCGCAGAGCGATATCGGCTCGCAAGTGGTGGTTCAGGGCAAGGTCTATGGCGAAGCGCGGGCGCGCGACTACCAGGCGATGAAAACCGGACTGATGGATGCGGTGCTCGATTCCTGGGCCAAGGTGGGCGAGGGCGCAGACCTCGTCATCGTCGAGGGCGCGGGCTCGCCCGCCGAGATCAACCTCCGCAGCCGCGACATCGCCAATATGGGTTTTGCGACGCGCGCCCATGTGCCGGTGATCCTGGCCGGCGACATCGACCGCGGCGGCGTCATCGCTTCGGTGGCCGGCACGCATCTCATCCTGCCGGAGGAAGACCGGCGCATGATCGCCGGCTATCTCATCAACAAGTTTCGCGGCGATGTGTCGTTGTTCGACGACGGGATCAAGGCGATAGAGACCTTCACCGGCTGGCGCTGCTTCGGCATCGTGCCGTGGCTGAAGGCGGCCGGCCGGCTGCCTTCGGAGGATTCGGTCGTGCTCGAGCGCCTCGCTTCCGGCGAGAAACGGGCGCTGAAGGTGGCTGTGCCGATGCTGGCGCGCATCGCCAATTTCGACGATCTCGACCCGCTGAAAGCCGAGCCGCAGGTCGAGGTCGTGTTCGTGCCGCCGGGCAAGAAGCTGCCGGAAGATGCCGGGCTGGTTGTCGTCCCCGGCTCGAAGTCGACGATCGGAGACCTGCTCAAATTCCGCGAGAACGGCTGGGATCGGGATCTTCTCGCTCACCGCAAGCGCGGCGGCCATGTCGTCGGCATTTGCGGCGGCTACCAGATGCTCGGCAGAAGGGTCACCGACCCGGACGGCATCGAAGGCAGCGTGACCGAGGCCGAGGGCCTCGGCCTGCTCGACATCGAAACGGTGATGGAGCCCGAAAAGACCGTGCGCAATTCAAGCGCGCATTCGGTGCAGTTCGGCCTGCCGCTCGAAGGCTACGAGATCCATCTCGGCCGCACCACCGGCCCGGACACGGCGCGGCCGTCGACGATCCTCAACGGTGTCGAGGACGGCGCGGTTACCGCCGACGGCAAGGTGATCGGCACCTATCTGCACGGGCTTTTTTCCGCCGACGCCTTTCGCGCCGCCTACCTGCAGAGCCTTGGCGTCAGGGGAGGCGGCATCGACTATCGCGCGGACGTCGAGAGGGCGCTGGACGAGGTCGCGGACGAGCTGGAGCGGCATCTCGACTGCGATGCTATTTTTAGACTGGCGCGATAGGTCAGTTCCACCGCAGGGGGACTGGACCGGCCGGATGTGCCTGAGGATCGCGTGCCTTGGCGATTAGCCGAGCCGTTCATGCGGTCGTCATTCTATGGCGGAGCAAGGAGCGAAGCGACGCGCGCAGATCATAGAACCCATTCCGTGACGTCAAGGTGTTGCAACGGTGCAGAATTCGCTCCGCTGCATTCTTCGGCGAAAGTAACGGAATGGATCCTCGGGTCTGCGCGCGTCGCTTCGCTCCTTGCTTCGCCCGTGGATGACGAAGTTCAGGCGCTGTTGCCAATCCCCAACGTCGGTGAGACTTCCTACGCCTTCTCTCCCGCCTTCGGCCAATAGGTGCCGAAGGACCAGACATTGTCTTCCGGGTCGAGGCAGATGAACTCGCGGCTGCCATAGTCGCGGTCGACCAGTTCCTGGATGATTCTCGCGCCGGCTTTCTTCGCCTTGGCATAGGTGGCATCGGCGTCGTCGACGGCGATGTAGATCGACTTGCCGCCGCCGCCGGGCTCGCCGACCATCTTGCTGTAATCGTCGTCGCGCGCCGTGCCCAGCATGATCATCGAGGAACCGAAAGTGAGCTCGGCGTGGTGGACGATGTCGCCCTCGCCATAGCGGGCGCGCAGTTCGAAGCCGAAGGCCTCGCTGAGCCAGTCGATCATCTTAGCGGCGTTCCTGTAGCGCAGGGCCGGATAGAGGCGGGGTGCTTCGTTTGCTGTCGGCATGACAATCTCCCTGTGTCGGTTGATGAATGCCAGCCTGTGCGAAAGCGGTTTCGGCGTCTTGAAGAAATGTTACCTCGGTCAGGCCTACATCGACGCCGCGAACCCGGTCGGCGTTTCTCCGGCCAACTGACGGAACTCGCGCACCAGATGCGCCTGGTCGGCGTAGCCGCAATCGGCGGCGATGCCGGCCCAGTCGTCTTCCTGCCGCCTGGACAGCGAGAGCGCGCGGTTGAAGCGCACGATGCGCGACAATGTCTTCGGGCCGATGCCGATCGCGTCGGTGAATCTCGCCGCCAGATGCTTGCGGCTCCAGCCGATCTCGCCGGCGAGCGCCGAAACACGGGTGCGGCCGCCCGACATGATGACTGTTCTGTACGCCCAGGCGATTTCGGGCGAAAGCGCATTCGCCTCCGCAAGTCGGCCGGCGATGAAGCCCTCGGCAATGTCGAAGCGCGCGTTCCAATCCGATGCCTCGCCAAGCCGTTCGCGCAATGCCATGCCGTCAAAGCCCAGCGCGTCGTCCAACCCGACCATGCGATCGCGCAACTCGCTCATCGGCAGGCCGAAGAACCGCCTGGCGCCAAGCGGCGTGAAATTGACCTGGACGCAGCAGGAGCCGCCGAAGGATTCGACCATGACCGGCCCAGCATAGAGACCGGCGGCGAAACTGGCGTAGCGATCGTTGTCGCCCGGGCTGTGACCGAGGCCGATGGCGAAGGCTTCGGCGAAGCTGATCACCAGCGGCACGGTCAGCGAAGCATATTCGACGATGCGGAAATGGCCGGGCAATGTCTCGCGATAGCCGCAGATATCCGTGACAATGCCGGCCAGCGAGGCGGGGGGCTTGCGCCGCACCATCTCGAAATGGATGGTCGGAGAGCGGTTATCCTGTCGAAGGCGCTCTGTCTCGTCGGACATGCCGAGAGCCTATCAGAATATGCTCGCAAGAATCAAAAGCGCCCGGCAGGGCCGGGCGCTCCGAGTTGCCTGAGATTGGCTATTAACGGTTAACGCAATTCGGGACGGAAAACTTTTCCTGGAATTGCTTTAGGTGCCGCGCATCAAACAGCCGGCGGCAAGCACGATATAGGCGATGAGCATGATCCAAACGGACGCAAGCGGAATGAATGCAAGAACGCCAAGCGCGGCGATAAGGCCGATGACGGCGATGACCAACGAAATAATGAACACGATCTGGGTGGGCGCACTGAGATTCATGTCTGGTCCCTCCAACCTGATTCGCAACACCCGAATTCTACCAGCATGCGCCTCACATACCAATGAGCTGGCGTAAGGGATTGGCCGGATCGGCCAGCAGCTTCACAGCGAGCGCCAGGCAGACGACCACCAGCAACGGCTTGATCAGCTTGGCGCCGATGCGGATGGCAAGGCTCGCGCCGACACGGGCGCCGATGAACTGCGCCACGCCCATCATCAAGCCGATCTTCCAATCGATGACGCCGACGGCGGCGAAGACGACGAAACCGCCGATGTTGGAAGCGAAGTTGAGCAGCTTGGTATGCGCCGTCGCCTTGAGCACGCCGTAGCCGGCAAGGGTGACGAAGGCGAGCATGTAGAAGGAGCCGGCGCCGGGACCGAAGACGCCGTCATAGAAGCCGATCAGCGGCGGGATGATCAGCCCGAACAGGAAAGGCGATAGCCGCTCGGCGCGGTCGACGTCGTTCATGTTCGGCTTCAGCGCGAAATAGAGGGCGATGGCGATCAGGAGCAGCGGCAGCAGGGCGCGCAGGAAATCGCCGGGCACGACCGTCGCTAACAGGGCGCCGACCGCGCCGCCGACAAGCGCCAGCAGCGCCGACGGCAGCTGGCGGCGCAGGTCGACCTGACCGTTGGCGGCATAATGGATGGTGGCCGAGCCGGACCCGAACATGCCCTGCAATTTGTTCGTGCCAAGTGCCGCGACCGGCGAAAAGCCGGCGAGCAGCAGCGCCGGGATCGTGATCAGCCCGCCGCCGCCGGCGATCGAGTCGACGAAGCCGGCGGCAAAGGCGGCGGCGATGAGGATGAGGACGGTCTGCAGGGTAAGGTCGATCATCGGGGAGGGGTGTTTGGAAGGAAGCCGCAGCTTCCATCACGCCCCACCAGTTTGCGCAAGACCAATTCCACGCCTAAACGCTCACACTTTTCCTGGAATTGCTCTAACAATCCAATCGGAATCGCAAAGGGAGCTTGGTGGCGATGGCGCTGCTCGACCAGATACGTTCGATCTTCGACGGTGACCCGGGTGTGCGCAAGGTGGCGGACGACCCGGTGCTGTCGGCGGAACTCTTGATGCTGTTCCGCATGATCCTGGCCGACGGCTCGGTCTCGGAGAGCGAGATGGTCGTCTTCCGGCATATCTGCAAGGAAGCCTTCGGCATTCCGGAGGCCTCGATCGACAGCGTCATCGAATATCTCAACGATTATGGCTACGAGACCAATGGCTCGCAGGCGATCGCGCTGTTCCGCGACCTCGATGTCGAGCGCCGAAAGCTGCTTGCGCGCCACATGGCTGAGATCGCCAAGGCCGATGCCAAGCTGGCGGAGAGCGAGGTGAAGCTCCTGCGCCGCACGCTCGACCTGCTCGACATCAGCCCCGTCGATTTGGTGAAGCCGGAGAGCTGAAGCAATTCCAGGACAAGCGTGAGCGTTTAAGCTCAGCGACTTCGCCGTAGCCTTCTGCCCGGAATTGCGTCAAAAAGAGGAGGCTGGCTCACCCCTGTTCCTGCATGCGCCGCGCGATGGCGCGGTGAAGGTCGGGCGCCGCCGCGACCAGCGCCTGCGCCGCTTCCGAGCGCGGATGGTCGAGCACTTCGGCCGCCCGGCCGCGTTCGACGATCTTGCCCTCATGCATGACCAGCACTTCGTCCGCCATGGCGCGGGCGACCGTCAGGTCATGGGTGATGAAGAGATAGGCGATGCCGAGCTTCTGATTGAGCTCGGCGAAAAGGTCGAGGATCTGGGCGCGGATCGAGACGTCCAGCGCCGAGACCGGCTCGTCGGCGACCACCAACTTCGGCCGCGTGATGATGGCGCGGGCGATCGACAGGCGCTGGCGCTGGCCGCCGGAGAACTCATGCGGGTATTTGTCCATGTCGCGCCGCCCAAGGCCAACTTCATCGAGCGCATGCGCGACCATCTCGCGGCTCTCAGCCTTTGCCGGCTGCTTTTCCAGAAGATGCAGCGGCTCGGCCACCAGCTTCTCCACCTTCTGGCGCGGGTCGAAGGAGCCGTAAGGATCCTGGAACACCACCTGCATGTCGCGCCGGGCCGGCCTCAGCGCAGATTCCGGCCTGCCGGTGATGGCCTCGCCGCGAAAGCGGATCGTGCCCGCCGTCGGCTTGTCCAGGGCGAGGATCATGCGGGCAAGCGTGGACTTGCCGCAGCCCGAGCGGCCGACCAGCGCCACCGATTGGGCGGGCTCGATGGTGAGCGAGACATCCTCGACGGCGCGGATCGATTGCGCCGGCCGAAACAGGGATATGCGCCGTCCCGGATAGTCCCGGCCGACGTTTTCGACTTCGAGCAAGGGTTTTGCCGAGCCGGCAAGGTGCGGTTTCGAGCGCGCCGGCACATGCATGGAGGCCAACGCCAGGTCGCGCGTGTAGGGATGCTGTTGCTCCGACAGCGTGCGTGCGGTGTCGCCGGCCTCCGTCACCTCGCCGTGACGCAGGATAGTCAGCCGATCGGCCATCTCGGTCACAACCGCGAGGTCGTGCGAGATGAGCATGAGTCCCATGCGGTTTTCCCTGACCAGATTGCGTAAAAGGTCGAGGATCTGGGCCTGCAGCACCACGTCGAGCGCCGTCGTCGGCTCGTCGGCGATCAGCAATTTCGGTTTAAGCGCGCAGGCGATGGCGATGACGACGCGCTGGCGCTGGCCGCCGGACAGTTCGTGCGGGTAGCGCGACAGCGGGAATTTGGCCTCCGGCAGCCCGACGCGATCGAGGATCTTTCGCGCGCGGTCCTCGGCCTCGGCGCGGCCCGCCCTGGTGTGCCAGCGGATGCCTTCGGCGACCTGCTCGCCGATGGTCTTGACCGGGTTCAGCGCCGTCATCGGTTCCTGGAACACCATGCCGATGTCATCGCCGCGCAGGGCGCACATCTGGTCTTCGCTCGCGGCAAGGATATCGATGCCGTCGAAGGCGACGCGGCCTTCGGCGCGGGCCAGATGCGGCAAAAGCCGCATGATCGTCAGCGCTGTCATCGACTTGCCGGAGCCGGATTCGCCGACCAGGCCGACCACCTCGCCGGGCGCGATTGTCAGCTCGACGCCTTTCAGGATCGGCGTATCACCGATCGAAAGCGACAGGTTTTCGATCTCGAGCAGGCTCATCGGCGCCGCCGTGATTTTGGATCGAGGATGTCGGCAATGCCGTCGCCGAGCAGGTTCAGCCCGAGCACGGTGACGACGATCGCCATGCCGGGGAAGATCGCCATCCAGGGTGCGGTCACCATGCGCGTCTGCGCGTCGAACAGCATGCGGCCCCAGCTCGGCATCGGCGGCTGGGCGCCAAGGCCGACATAGGAAAGCCCGGCTTCGGCGAGAATGCCGAGCGCGAACTGGATCGTGCCCTGGACCAGCAGCAGCGTGGCGATGTTGGGCAGGATGTGCTCGACGGTGATGCGCGTCATGCCCTTGCCCGCGGCGCGCGCGGCAAGGATGAATTCGCGCGGCCAGATGGCCAAAGCTCCGGCCCGCGCCACGCGGGCGAAGACCGGGATGTTGAAGATGCCGATGGCGATGATGGCGTTGACGGCGCCCGGGCCGAAGATCGCGGTGATCATGATTGCCGAGAGCAAGGCCGGAAAGGCGAACACGAGATCGTTGACGCGCATCAGCGCCTCGTCGGCTATCCCGCCGCGCGCCGCCGCGAAGGTGCCAAGCGGCACACCGATGCCCATGCCGATGCCGACCGCGACCAGCGCGACGGCGATCGAATTGCGGGCGCCGACCATGATCATCGACAGGATGTCGCGGCCGAAATGATCGGTGCCGAACCAGTGCGCCCAGGAGGGCGCCTGCGTCTTGTCGGCGATCACCAGTTTTGTGACGTCGTAAGGTGTCCAGACGAAGGAGAGGAGCGCGACCGCCACGATTAGCAGCGTGATGACAAGCCCGATCAGGAAAGAGCGATTGCCAAAAGCCTTGGCCAGCACGCCGGCAAGGGTTTCCTCGGGCAGGTCGACGCGCATGGTCATTGCCGGCCTCTGAGGCGTGGGTCGACGATGGCGTAGGAGAAATCGACAACGAGGTTGATCAGGATCACGGCGGCGACCAGCAGCATGACGATGCTTTCGACGACGATTAGGTCGCGCTGGGTGATGGCCTGGAAGATCAGCCGGCCGAGGCCCGGCAGGTAAAAAACATTCTCGATGATGATGGTGCCGGCCAGCAGGAAGGCGAATTGCAGGCCGAGGATTGTCAGCACCGGGATCATGGCGTTGCGCAGCGCATGGCGCCAGAGCACGGCGCGATAGGGCAGGCCCTTGGCGCGCGCGGTGCGGATATAGTCTTCGTTGAGCACCTCGATCAGCGCCGAACGGGCGACGCGCCCCAGGATCGCCGCCTGCGGCAGCGCCAGGGCCACGGCCGGCAAGACCAAGGACTTCAACGCCGTCCAGATACCGGCGCCCCAGCCCGGAAAGCCGCCGGCCGGCACCAGACGCAGCCAGACGGCGAAGAGGTAGATCAGCATCAGCGCGAACCAGAAATTCGGCACGGCGACGCCGAGCTGGGCGGCGCCCATGGCCAGCGTGTCGCCGGCCCGGCCCTGGCGGCTGGCCGAGAACACGCCGACCGGGATGGCGATGACGGTCGAGAGCGCCAGCGCGATCAGCGCCAGCGGCAGGGAGACGGCGATGCGCTCGCGCACGAGGTCGATGACGGGGACCGAATAAGTGTAGGAGCGGCCGAAATCGAGGCTGAGCAAGCCCGCCGCCCAGTGCAGGTAGCGCAGGACCAGCGGCGCGTTCAGCCCCATCTGGTTGCGCAGCACCTCGACTTGGTCGGCGCTGGCATTGAGGCCCAGCATCAGGCGCGCCGGGTCGCCGGGCAGGATCTCCATGACCGCGAACACCACCATCGAGGCCAGCACCAGTGTGAGGGCCGCGATGATCAGGCGCTTTACGAGGTATGCGGTCATGGGAGGCGATCGGGCGATCGCGCCGGCCTCAATCCGTCCACTTCACCTTGGTGAGATCGTCAGCCTCGATCGGCCAGTTCGTCCACATGCCCTGCAGCTTGGCGTCCCAGACGCCAATCTTGGGCAGCTCGAACAGGTAGACGGCGGGCACGTCGTGCGCGAGAATCCTCTGTGCCTCACCCAGCAGCTCCAGCCTCTTGTCCTTGTCGACCGTGGTGCCGAGCTCCTCGATGACATCGTTGAACTTCGGATTGTCATACTGGAAATAGTAGCCGGGCCGCGAATAGATATCGATGTCGTTTGGCTCGACATGGGAAACGATCGTCAGGTCGTAGTCCTTGTTGGTGAAGACCTGGCTCAGCCACTCCGCCCATTCGACCGGAATGATCTGCAGATTGACCCCGATCTCCTTCAGTTGGGACTGAATCACCTGGCCGCCATCGCGTGCGTAAGGTACGGGCGGCAGCTTGATCGTGGCCGAAAAGCCGTTCTCCAACCCCGCTTCCTTCAGATACTCCTTGGCCTTGGCGATGTCGTGCGGGTAGACGCCGGTGAGATCGACATAGCCCGCATCGCCTGGCGAAAAATGAGAGCCGATCGGCTTTCCAAGACCGTTCGAGGCTGCGTCGATGATGGCACTGCGATCGATCGCCGAGGCGAGCGCCTGCCGCACCGCAAGCTTGTCGAAAGGTGGCTTCTTGTTGTTGATCGACAGGATTGTCTCGCCCTCGGTCGAGCCGATCACGACGCTGAAGCGCGGATCGGACTGGAGCTGTGCAAGCGCGTCTTGCGCGGGCATGTTGGCGAAAGCCTGGATGTCGCCCGAGAGCAATGCGGGGACAGCCGCGGCGGCGTCGGGCACGATACGGAATGTCGCCTTGTCGAGCGCGGCGGGCGTACCCCAGTAGTCCGAGTTCTTGACGAGCGTGATCTCGGAGCCTTTGGCCCAGTGATCGAGCTTGAATGGACCGGTGCCGATCGGCTTGTCCTTATTGCCGTCGGCCGACCCCTTCGCCACGATCACCGCCGCAACCTGGCCCATGTCGTAGAGGAAACTGCCCTGCGGCCCGTCGAGAGTGACCTTGACGGTCGACGGATCGACCGCCGTGACATCGGTGATGTGCGCAAAGAGCTGCTTTTGCGGATTGAGCGAATCCTTGGCGCGCGCTCGGTCCAGCGAGAATTTCACGTCGTCGGCGCTGAAGGCCGAGCCATCGTGGAACTTCACGCCGGAATGCAGCTTGAACGTGTAGACCTTGCCGTCGTCGGAGACGGCCCAGCTCTCGGCGAGAGCGGGCTCGACCTGGCCGTTGTCGTCGATGCGCGCCAGCCCTTCGAAGACATTGGCATAGGTGACTTCGCCGATGGCAGCGGCCGCGCCGGCGGTCGGATCGAGATGCGGCGGCTCGAGCACGATCCCGAGCGTGAGATCGGTGCGCGCGGCAAAGGCCGACGTGGCGGCGGCAAGCGACAGCGCAGCCGCGGCCAAGATGGTCTTCCACAGTTTCATCGCTGAACTCCCATTTGCTCAAACGTGCTCAAGCTGGCGGATAGAAGCGTGATTTCGCGCGCGAGTAAATCGCGTTTCATGCTGCCTTGCCTCGCCCGGCGGAATGTTTTTCCCACTGTCGTCCGATCAGTCCGTCGTTCCTCTCAAAAGCACATTGAGACCGATCGCCATCACCTTGGCCGATTCCACCATGTCGGCGATGCCCACCCATTCGTCCGGCCTATGCGCAAGGTCGAGAATGCCCGGGCCATAGGCGATGCAGTCATAGAGGTGGCCGATGCGCGCGACATGCTTCTGGTCGTAGGTGCCGGGCGAGATCACATAGTCGGGCTCGCGCTCGAACACCGCCATGATGCCATTCGCGACAGCCTGCACCACCGGCGCGTCGCGCTCGGTCATCAGCGGCAGAACCTCCATCAGGTCGCGGATCTCGTAGTCGAATTTCTTGCGCTCGCGCTTCAGCCGCTCGAGGATGCCCGTGACTTCGCCTTTGACGGCGGCGATGTCCTCTTCGAGCAGGAAACGCCGGTCGATGGTGAGCCGGCAGGAATCCGGCACATTGGGCGAGGGGAGGCCCGGCCGGAAATCCTCGGTCTGGCCGCCATGGATGGAATTGATGTTCATGGTCGAGCGCCGGGCGCCCTCCGGCACCACCGGCATGCGCGTCATCTTGCGGTCGAGGGCCGGGAACAGCTCGTCCTCGAAGGCTTGCAGCACGGCGCCCATATGGCGCACCGCGTTGTCGCCGAGGAACGGCATAGAGCCGTGCGCGATCTCGCCCTTGGTCTCGATCTCGGCCCACCAGACACCGCGGTGGCCAAGGCAGATGCGGTCCTTGTTCAGCGGTTCGGGGATGATGACGTGGTCGACTTTCGGCTTCGAGAAATAGCCGAGCCGCGCCAGATGGGCGACGCCGCCGAAACCGCCGGATTCCTCGTCCGCCGTGCCCGATATCTCGATGGCGCCCGGAAAATCTGGATAAACCTCCATGAAGGCTTCGATGGCGATGACGGAGGCGGCCAGGCCGCCTTTCATGTCGCAGGCGCCGCGGCCATAGACCCTGCCGTCCTTCACCACGCCGGCAAAGGGATCGACGGTCCAGCCGTCGCCGGCCTCGACCACGTCGATATGCGAGTTGAAGTGCACGCAGGCGCCGGGCGAGCGGCCGTCGAAGCGGGCGACGACATTGACCCGCGGGTAGCGGTCGCTGTCGCCGGGCGCGCCTTCGGCACGGATGAACTCGGTTTCGAAGCCGCGTTTCCTGAGACGCGCGCCAAGAAACTCGGCGCATGGCCGGTAGGCCTCGCCTGGCGGGTTGACGGTCGGAAAGCGGATCAGGTCCGCGGTCAGCGCAACGAGGTCGTCGACCCGGTCCTCGACCGCCTTGAGAAGTCGTTCATTCATCCGGCGGATTGAAGAAGGAACGCAGCACTTTTGCAAGCAACCAGTCGCTCATTGCCACACGACGGTCCGGGCATGGACCAACACCTCGCCTAAACTTCAGAGGGTGCGTGGCGACGTGGCAACTATACCGCGAAAATCGTTCAAATTCGTCGCATTGGATTGGCGGAATCGTCAAGGAGTGTGTGGTACTTAACGCATCTGCCCGCAAAAAGATGGAAAAACCGCGCGAATGGCAGGGGGCAATCAAAGGGGTTTGATCGCATGAAAAAGTTCGTTCTCATGGCAACCGTGCTGGCAACCGCGTTGTTCGGCATGTCCGTCGCAAGCCGGGCGGCCACGCTGGTCGCCAATATCGACGTCTCGTCGCAGACCATGACCGTCAGCAAATACGGCCAGGTGGTCTATCGCTGGAGCGTGTCGACCGCGCGCAAGGGCTACTTCACTCCGCGCGGCAGCTATCGGCCGCAATGGACCGCCCGGATGTGGTATTCGCGCAAGTATGACAACTCGCCGATGCCCTATTCGGTGTTCTTCCACGGCGGCTACGCCATTCACGGCACGGGGTCGGTAAGAAATCTCGGGCGCCCGGCCTCGCATGGCTGCGTGCGCCTGCATCCGGCCAACGCAGCGACCTTCTATGCGATGGTCAAGGAAGTCGGCTTCGGCAACACGCGGATCGTCGTCGCCAACTGATCCGGGACGGCGGAGCGACCGGGTTACTGGCCGGCTGTCGTCCTCGCCTGTCCGCGCTTGCGGCGACGCCCGCTGATTTCCCAGCGCTTGTGGAACCACATCCACTGCCCAGGGTCCTCACGCACCCAGCGCTCGACCACATCGGTGAGCAGCTGGGTGGTGGCAGCGACATCGACACTGCCGCTTTCGCTGCGCGGCAAGGTCAGCCTGTCCTCTATTTCCAGACGGAAGCGGTTGCCCGGCAGCCTGACGCAGCGGGCGGGGTAGACATCGCAGTCATAGTGACGGGCCAGCATGCCGAGCATCGGGTTGCTCTGGCACCGGCGGTCGAAGAAAGTCGTGTCCACGCCGCCCGAGAATTTCTGATCGACCAGCACGCCGATATTGCCGCCCTTCTCCAGGATGGCGGCAAGGGCGAACGACGCGCCGGCGGCGGAGGGCAGCAGGGCACCCATCGAGGAGCGGCGCGTCGAGTGAATGTAGTCGGCGAGATACGGGTTGTTCGGCGGGCGAAAAAGCGCCGTGATGTTCATGCCGAACGTGGCTGCGGCCACCGGCAGCAACTCGAAATTGCCGAGATGGCCGGTGAACAGGATATGCGACTTCTTCTCATCGGCGATCTCGAGGAAATGCTCGACGCCGCGCACCTCGACCCGGCCCGGCTTCGAAGCGTTCGGATCGAAGTCGAACAGCGCGTCGAGGAAGATGTACTCGGCCGCGAGGCGGGCCATGTTGCCCCACATGTCGCGCGCGATGGCTTCGACCTCGGCGTCGCTCTTTTGCGGATAGGCAAGGCGCAGATTGTTGACCGCAACGCGATGGCGTCCGACCATCGGACCGATGCGGCGGGCGATGCGGTCGGCGAAATTGAGCGCGCTGTCCGGCGGCAGAAGGCGCAGCAGCGAGAGCAGAACGATAGCAAGCTTCGCGACCAGCCAATGCTCCAGCTGGCGCAGTCGCCGGCCGTAGCGGAACATGAAGTCCCGGCGGGCTTTCCTGAGCACCTTGCCGACCATCTTGTCTTAGGAAACGCGCAGGATGATCTTGCCGAAGACGTCGCGGCCTTCCATGCGCTTCAGCGCGGCGTCGATGTCGTCGAAGCCGACTTCGGTATCGATGACGGGGGCAACGAACCCCGCCGCCATCTTCTGCATGGCGTTGGCCATGTTCTCCATGCGGCAGCCGAAGGAGCCGAGCAGTTTCAGCTGCTGCTGGAAGAGCTGCATCAGGTTGACCTGCGTCGACACGCCGGAGGTCGAACCGCAGGTGACGAGACGGCCGCCGCGCTTCAAGGACAGCATGGAGCCGGCGAAGGTGTCGGCGCCGACATGCTCGAACACGACGTCGACGCCCTTCTTCCTTGTCAGCTTGCGCACCACGCCTTCGAAACGATCCTCGCGGTAGTTGATAACATGGTCGGCGCCAAGTGCCTTGGCCTTGTCGATCTTGTCGTTCGAGCCGACCGTGGTGATCACCGTGCAACCCATCTTCTTGGCGAGTTGGATGGCAGCGGAGCCGATGCCGGAGCCGCCGGCATGGACGAGAATGGTTTCGCCCGGTTCCAGCTTCGCGTTGTCGAACAGCATGTGCTCGACCGTGCCGAAGGTGACCGGCGCGACCGCCGCGCCGATTTCGGTGACGCCGGGAGGCGCGGGCACCAGAAGGCGCGCCGGCAGGTTGATCTTCTCCTGGGCAAAGCCGTCGAGATGGAAGCCATGGACGCCGGAAACATGCTCGCAGAGATTGTCGCGGCCTTCGCGGCAGGCACGGCAGAGCCCGCAGGTGCGCGCGCCGTAGATCGACACCAACTGTCCCGGCAGGAGGTTGGAGACGCCCGGTCCGACCGCCTCGACCTCGCCGGCGGCCTCGGCGCCGACGACCAGCGGCAGCTTGCGCTTGGCAAACGCCATGCCGCGCCAGCCCCAGACGTCGATATGGTTGAGCGCCACCGCCTTGATGCGGAGCGTCACTTCGCCCAGCGAAGGCGGCGGGGGAGGCGGCAGGTCCACCGTTTCAAGGCGGCGGTCCTCGATAAGTTGCAATGCGCGCATGTGGCCTGTCAGGTTCTGCTCTAAAGCGCGATGCGCTTTAGTTTCTTTGTTTATGCATGTCGTTGTAGCAAAACCGATTTCACTTTTGCGCGACATGCATTAGCGGAAAAAGTCCGATTAGACCGGTTCCCGCGCCATGACAAGGCAGGTGTTCTGGCCGCCGAAGCCGAAGGAATTCGACAAAACCGTGCCGACCTCGGCGTTGCGCTTCTTGTTCGGCACGACATCGAGCACGATCGCCGGATCGGGATTGTCGTAGTTGATGGTCGGCGGGATGACGCTTTCGCGCATGGTCAGCAGCGAAAAGGCGGCCTCAACCGCGCCGGCGGCCGACAGCGTGTGGCCGATCATCGACTTGTTGGACGAGATCGGCATCGAGCCGATGCGTTCGCCGAAGACGGTGGACAGCGACAGGTGCTCCATCTTGTCGTTTTCAGGCGTCGAGGTGCCGTGCGCGTTGACGTAGTCGATCTCGTCTTCGCCGAGGCCCGCATCGGCCAGGGCGGCGCGCACGGCGGCGATAGCCGGCGAGCCATCGGGCTTGGAGCGGGTGCGGTGGAAATCGTCGGCCTTTTCGCCGCAGCCGCGCATGATGCCGAGGATCGTCGCGCCGCGCGCAAGGGCGGCTTCCAGCGATTCCAGCACGAGCGCGCCGGAGCCTTCCGCCAGCACGAAGCCGTCGCGGTCCTTGGAGAAGGGCTTTGAGGCTTTCTCGGGGATATCGTTGTGGGTGGAAAGCGCCGAGAGCAGCGAGAAGCGGATCAGCGCTTCGGCGGTTGCCGAGCCGTCGGCGCCGATCGACAGCGCCTTGTCGCATTCGCCGCGACGGATCGCCTCGACCCCGAGCTGGATGGCGGTGGCGCCCGAGGCGCAGGCGGTCGACAGCGTGATCGGCAGGCCGCGCGTGCCGAAGCGGTCGGCCAGGCGATCGGCGATCGAGCCGAACTGCGTGGTCTCGAAGACATCCAATTCCTTCAACCCGCGCGCCACGCGCAGCAACCTTTCGGCGCCAGCGTCCTGCTTGTCGGAATTATAGAGCGAGAAGCGGTCGGTCCAGTCGAGCTCGACCGGCGGCGAGGCCAGGAACAGCGGGCCACCGAAATCGCCGGACTCCAACCCAGCTTCCGAGACGGCCTCCTGGGCCGCGGTCTCGGCCAGCTCGTAGGTGAGATGGCTGGCGCCCTTGGAGCTCGACGGCAGGAAGTCGACCATGCCGGAAATGCGGGTGTTGAGCTGATCGACCGGAAAGCGGGTGATCGGATGGATGCCGGATTTGCCCGAGGTCAGCGCCGCCCAGTTGTCCTTCTTGCCGACGCCGAGCGAGGTCACCACGCCGATGCCGGTCACGGCGACGATAGGCCTGCCCATATGGTCTCGGAGATTGGCCATGTTTGCGTCTCTTTCTAGGCGGCCTTGATCAGCCCCAGGCCCTCGAATTGGTGATAGCCGATCGCCGTTGCAAGGACGCTATTGGGCGCGCCCTCGAATTGCCGTTCCACTGTGGCATCGAAGACAGGGTAGGCGGCCTTGCGGTCGACGGCCATTGCCGCGAGCGCAACCGCAAAGGGGAATTGAGCCTCCTTCATATGGCCGGTCAATGTCGAGAAGGCGCGCACGGCCAAGGCCGGGTTGGCGTCGAGCACCGCCTTTTCGGCCGCCGTGGCAGCGTGGGCGCCGGAGGCGGCGGAAATCGTCAGCAGATCGCCGTCGGGAAGGGCTGCCTGCTTCAGCAATGCGGCGATTTCGGCATTCAGTTCGCCGCGCCGGCGCCTGGCGCGGCCGGAGATGACGGGGCCAAGCTCGGCGTAGATCTTGCGGCCGCGGTTTTTTGCATGCTCGCGCTGTTCCAGCACCAGGAAGGCGCCGCCGGAGCCCGTCACCACACCGCCGCCTTCGGCGCCCTTGCGTTGCCAGACCGGCTTCCATGGTCCGCGATGCAGGTAACCGGCGAGCTCATAGCCGAGCAGCATGTCGGAATGCTCGGTCTGGAAGGCGCCGCCGACCAGAACATGGGTCGACTGTCCCGAGCGGATGCGCGCCGCCGCCGTCTCGACGGCCGAGACGCCGGCGCCTTCCTCGCCCATGAAGGTGCGCGACGAACCGGTGACCTTGTGGACGATCGAGATGTTGCCGGCGAGCAGGTTAGAGAGCTGGGCCAGGAACAGGGTCGGCCGCAGTTCGGTGGTCAGCTTCTCGTTGAGCAGCACGTCGCGGTCGTTGCGGCTTTCGGAGGCCGCAAGGATCGCGGCATCGACGGCTTCGTCGCGCTCGCCGCCACCGGCCGCCACCACCATGTCCATGGTCGCGCAAAGCTCGTCGTCGCCCTTGATGCCGGCGTCATCCAGCGCCAGGCCGGCGACATAGGTGCCAAGGCGCTGCCAGGTTTCCATCTGGCGCTGGTCGCCGCGCTTGGCGATCTGCAGGTTCCAGTCGATTTCGGGCAGGGGATGGATGGTGTAAGGCGCAAAGCGCTCTGCCTCGAGCACCGGCTCACGGCCCGGTCGGGTGAGCTTCTGCCAATGCGCATCCGGACCCTCTCCAAGCGAAGAGACAAGGCCGATGCCGGTGATGACGACGTCGTGAGAACTCATGGGCGGCCGTTGTGGGTCAGCTGGCAGGGCGCGTCAAGACCGCGCCCGAGCCGGCTCAGGCGGCCTTGGCCGCGACCAGCGCGTCGATCTTGGCGCACAGGTTCTTCATGACGAAGTAGTCGTCGGTCGAAGCCTTGCCGTCATTGACCTCCTGCGTCCACTTCTCGAGCGGCACCTTGATGCCGAATTCCTTGTCGATGGCAAAGACGATGTCGAGGAAATCGAGGCTGTCGATGCCGAGATCGTCGATGGTGTGGCTCTCGGGCGTGATGGTGTCGATATCGATCTCGCTGGTGTCGGCAATGATCTTGGCGACTTTCTCGAACGTGGTGGACAAGGGCTCTTCCTTCGGTTGCGGGCGGAATCTGTCCGCATCTTGTTTGGGCGCTGTCTAATCGGTTTTTCCCGGCAGGAAAAGGCCTGATGCGCCGGGGCAGATGGGATGCCGGCTTTGGGAACGCAAGAAGGGCCGCCGGTCTATCCGGCGGCCCTTCCCATTTTACGCGGCGTCAGCTTTCCATTCCGATGCATGTCGTTGTTCCAAAACCGGAACCACTTTTGGGCGACATGCGTCAGTCGCGGAGCTTGACCAGGTCGTTGAGCAGCCCGCCCGTCCCGTTGTGGACGGTGAGTCGCTCGACCTTGCCGGCGATGGTTTCGAGAGCCTCGAGCTCCTTCAGCCGCAGCATCACCGGGTTCTCGGCCATCACCTTGGCCGTGTTGAGCAGCGAACGCGTGGCGTTCGTCTCCTCGCGGCGGCGGATGACGTTGGCCTCGGCCTGCTTCTCGGCCGCGACCACCTGGTTGAGGATCTCGCGCATATCGCCCGGCAGGATCACATCCTTGAGGGCGATATCGCTGACCTCGACGCCGATCGCGGCCATGTCGTCGCGCACCTTGGCCGCCGCGTCCTCGTCGACCGTCACCCTCTTGTCGAGGATCTGGTCGAGCGTGAGCGCGCCAAGCGTCTTGCGGAAGGCATACTGCAGAGCGCGGTAGAGGGCTTCCGAGAAGTCCTTCACCGTGCTCACCGCCTTGACCGGATCGACGACTCGGTATTCGGCGGCGATGTTGACGCGGATCGTTACGCGATCCCTGGTCAGCATTTCCTGCCCGGCGACATCGAGCGACTGACGCTTGATGTCGACGACCTTCACCTGGACCATGCGCCCGACATTCCAGAAGGCGTGCACGCCCGCTTCAAGCGTGCGGGAAAAGACGCCGTCCACGAAGAGCAGCCCGACCTGACCGTCCACGACCGGATTGACGAAGATGTGCTCCGTCTTGCGGGCCTGGCCGATCCGGCGCATCAAGTCCGGATCGACGGCGAGATCGGCTGCCGTATCGACAGACGTCACCTTCCACGGTCCGGCATCCGTCCACAGCACGAGCTTGCGGTCCGGCGACAGCACGGCATGGAGGGCGCCGTCGCGCTCGATGACGGCGACGTCCGTGCGCCCGGTGCGGGCGACGGTGAAATGACGCGCGGCCACGTCCGGGAGCTTGTCGAACAACGCCTTCTCGTATGCCGAAACGAATTCCGGGTTCTTCAGGTCGTGCCTGGAGATTTCCAGGTTTCCGCGCCGGTTGGCGAGCCAATGTTCGCCCGGCATCAGGATCGCCTGGATCTCGCCCTTGTAGAGGGCGACGGCACGTTCATTTTCCTTCACGAGGACGCGCTGGCGTCCAAGAAGCTTTTCGAGAATGGTCTTCATTGTCTTACTCCTGTCGGGCATGGCCCCATGCGAGGCGTCACGTCATGCGTCGATCATCCCTTCGTTTTCTCGTTTCACGTCGTCGTACTTCATGTCCCGGGCACGAATGATCCAGGGACCGGTGGCATCGATCCGCGGCGGGCCCTCGGGAGCGGATCGCGGGGCGGCGAAGCGGGCGCCGGAAGCCGAAGCTTCCCTTGCCGGCCGCACCGCGCCTTGACCGTCACCGCGGGCCTGGCCGCGAGCCGATGGCGCAGAACTTCGCCGACCGGCGAGGCCGAAGCCCCTGCCGTCCGTGAAGTCCTCGCATTCCGGTCCCCGGACCGTTTTGGATAACACCACCTGATGGTGTCGGCTTATCAGGCCGTTGGAGAAGGATTCGAACCTTCGACAGTCAGATTATGAGTCTGATGCTCTAACCAATTGAGCTATCCGTGGTGCTGATGAAGGGACTCGAACCCCCGACCTCCGGACCCAAATCCGGCGCTCTCCCTCTGAGCTACATCGGCGATCCCAACACCCGAAACGGCGCCGTACACAGCGCGGCAAAGCCGGCTGCGCGGGCGGAGGCGAAAGCTCCAACCGTTGTGCTCGCTTCGGTTTTCGTGACCGGGAGCGCGCCTATAGACCCTGCGACGGGTTGTCGCAAGCGGCATTGTCGCGGCGGATTTGCGGCTTCTTCCGGATGTGGCATTTCGGCCACGGTAGCGAGCCGCGCGGGCCGACGCCCTCAGAAGGTGACCCGTCCGAGCACCTTGAGACCATCACCCTCCGGCTCCACCACCACGGCCTCGCCCTCGCGCGGCGCTACGCCGGTGAGCGCCTCGATGTTTTCCACATGCGTGACCAGGACCAGATTGTCGGAGCCGGAATAGCCGCTTATTTCCTTCATGATCGCGGCCATTTGCGCGGCCTTTTCGGCCGGGTCGGTTTTGAGCAGGTCGAGTGGCGCGAAAGGCTGCGGCTCCGATTCGAAAGCGATGCGGGCAGTGTCGAGGCAGCGGCAGTAGCGGCTGGAGAGCACGTGATCGATCGGCGCCGAGCGCGCCGCGAACAGCGCGCCGATGCGGCTTGCCTGCTGCTTGCCGCGCTCCGACAGGTTGAGCTGCGTGGCGCAATTGCCGATGTCGAAATTGGCCGGGTCGGCAGCTCCTGTGACGAAGGCATGGCGAAGCAGCACGACATGGCCGCCGTCGCGCAGCAACGCCCAGCCGGCGTCCGTCGCGTGGGCAAGGCTCGGAGCGGCCAGGAGAAAAAGCGCCAGAACAATTCGCAGCATCGGAAGTCCTTTGGCGGCCCGGCGGGGGCCAAGACCGTGATCGGCATATAGGGATCGCAAAGCCGGCCGGAAAACAAGCAGCGGCGCCGGGGAACGGCGCGCGGCGCCAATTGCATGGCGAACAGGGCTCGCCTATCACGGGAAAAATGTCTCCGCCCAGAAAATGACTCCGCTCACGGAAACCGTCCTCTTCGTCTTCAGCCTTGTGGCGCTCGGCTATCTGGCCGGGCTCACTTTCTATCTGAAGCCGGCGAGCGGGGAGGGCATTTCCGAATTCGCCGTCAACGTGGCGATGCCGTTGCTGCTGTTCCAGACCATGGTCAAATCGGATTTCCACGGCGTCACGCCTTGGTCGCTGTGGGGCGCCTATTTCGCGGCCGTGGCCATCACCTGGGCCGCGGGCCATCTGGTGATGACGCGGCTGTTCAGGCGAGATGCGCGCGCGGGCATCGTCGGCGGCGTGTCGTCGGCCTATTCCAATGTCGTGCTGCTCGGCGCGCCCTTCATCCTCGGCATCTTCGGCGCGAGCGGCTTCGAGGTGCTGTCGCTGCTGGTCTCGGTCCACCTGCCGATCATGATGATGGCCTCGATCGTGCTGTTCGAGATGTTCGGGCGCGGCAGCGGCGAGACGATCCATCCGCTGCGCGTCGTCAAAAGCTTCCTCAGGCGGCTGTTCATCAATCCGCTGATCATCGGCATCCTGGCGGGGCTCGCCTGGCGCCTCACCGGCGCGGCGCTGCCGGACCTTATCGAACGGCTAGTCGACACGCTCGCCGACACGGCCGGTCCGGTGGCGCTGTTCGCCATGGGGCTCAGCCTGCGCCGCTTCGGCATCTCCGGCAATATCCGGCCGGCGCTGGCATTGTCTGGACTGAAACTGTTCCTGATGCCGGCGCTGGTGCTGGCGTTCGTGTGGCTGCTCGGCCTGCCGCCGCTGACTGCCAAGGTCGCGGTGGTGGTTGCAGCACTCCCTTCGGGCATCAATTCCTACCTGATCGCCGTCCAGTTCAACACCGGCCAGGCGCTGGCCTCGAACCAGATGACGCTTGCCACCGCAAGCGCGGTGGTGACCACGTCGTTCTGGTTGACGGTGGTCATCCACGTCTTCGGTTAGGGACGTCGATATTCAGGTGATGCCGGCCTGCAAACACCGATTTCCCGCGCTTCCGGTGCTCACGTACTTCAGGTGCACTCCGCTCCGGTTCTCGGAAATCGCTATTTTCGGCTCGGCCTGACCTGAATCTCAAGATCCCTGCCAGCAATTGAGGCGCTCGCTTTTGCTGGCCCAACCCCTATATGCCATCTTGTGATTGCTTGCCCGCCTTTCCCTAGGTAAGAGCAATGCGCCGGCGTGCGGCTCTTGAGCACGCTTCAACGGATATCCAGAAAAACGGCCGATCAGCGCGCCGAACGGAGGCCAGACCATGCTTCAGAAAACCAGTCATTTCATGCGCCAGGCCAATCTCATCAATGGTGAATGGGTGCAGGCCGACAGCGGCCAGACCATCGACGTCAACAATCCGGCGACGGGCCTCAAGATCGGCACCGTGCCGAAGGCCGGCAAGGCCGAGACCCGCCGCGCCATCGAGGCCGCCGAGGAAGCCTTCAAGAGCTGGCGCAAGACCACTGCGCTCGAGCGCTCGAAGCTCCTGCGCAAGCTGCATGACGCGATGATGGACAATCAGGACGTGCTGGCCGAACTGCTGACGATCGAGCAGGGCAAGTCGCTCGCCGAATCCAAGGGCGAGATCGGCTCGGCCGCGGCCTACATCCTGTGGTTCGCCGAGGAAGGCCGCCGGGTCTATGGCGACATCGTGCCGTCGCCATGGGGCGACCGCCGCATCCTGGTGACCAAGGAGCCGGTCGGCGTCATCGCCGCCATCACGCCGTGGAACTTCCCGTCCTCGATGCTCGCCCGCAAGATCGGCCCGGCTTTGGCCGCCGGCTGCACGGCGGTGGTCAAGCCGGCCTCGCAGACGCCTTATTCGGGCCTCGCCTGGGGCGCGCTGGTCGAGGAAGTCGGCTTCCCGAAAGGCGTCGTCAATGTCGTGACAGGTTCGGCCGGCGAGATCGGCGACGAAATCTGCGCCAATCCGCTGGTCAAGAAGATCACCTTCACCGGCTCGACCGAGGTCGGCAAGATCCTCATCCAGAAGTCGGCAACGACGGTCAAGAAAGTGTCGATGGAGCTCGGCGGCAATGCGCCGTTCCTGGTCTTCGACGACGCCGATGTCGACCGCGCGGTGGCCGGCGCCATCACTGCCAAGTACCGCAACTCCGGCCAGACCTGCGTGTGCACCAACCGCTTCCTGGTGCAGGCCGGCATCTACGACAAGTTCGTCGAGAAGCTCGCCGCCGCCAGCAACAACCTCAAGGTCGGCTCGGGCCTCGAGGAAGGCGTGCAGCAGGGGCCGCTGATCGACGAGAAGGCGGTCGAGAAGGTCGAGGAGTTCATCGCCGACGCAACCTCGAAGGGCGGCAAGGTCGTCGCCGGCGGCAAGCGCCATGCGCTGGGCGGCTCGTTCTTCCAGCCGACTGTCATTGCCGACGCCACGCCGAAGATGCGCTTCATGAAGGAAGAGATCTTCGGGCCGATCGCGCCCGTGTTCAAGTTCGAGACCGAGGAAGAGGCGGTCGCCTTGGCCAACGACACCGAGTTCGGCCTCGCCGCCTATTTCTACACCGGCGATCTCGGCCGCGCTTTCCGGGTGATGGAAGGCCTGAAATACGGCATGGTCGGCGTCAATGAGGGCCTGATCACCACGCCCGAGGCGCCGTTCGGCGGCGTCAAGGAATCCGGTCTGGGCCGCGAAGGCGGGCATCAGGGCATCGAGGACTATCTCGATACCAAATATGCCTGTTTCGGGGGCCTCGGACTCTGATATCGATCCTTGGGACAGGGCAGGCGTTTGGCCTGCCCTTGCCGGATGATGCGCCATCGGCCTAAATCCACGGATCAGGAAATGACATTTCGGGCATGGCGATGAAAGACGGCGAGGTCTTCGGCACGACGCAGGCGGGCGAGGCTGTGCGCCGCTTCACCATTCGCGGCGGCGGCATCACCGCCAACATCATCGGGCTTGGCGCCATCGTCCAGGACCTCAGGCTGAGCGGGCACGATGCGCCGCTGGTGCTCGGCTACGACCGTTTCGAACCCTACGAGACCGACCGCGCCTTCTTCGGGGCGGTGGTCGGACGCTTCGCCAACCGCATCGGCGGCGGCCGCTTCACCATCGCCGGCAACCGCTACCAGACCGAGCAGAATTTTCTCGGCAAGCACACGCTGCATGGCGGCTCGGAAGGCTTTTTCCACCGGCCATGGACCGTCTCGCTGCACGGCCGCGATTTCGTGACGCTGACATTGCACGATCCGGACGGCGCCATGGGATTCCCGGGCGCGCTCGACGTCACCTGCACCTACCGGTTGAAGATCCCCGGCACGCTCAGCATGGAACTGACCGCGACCTGCGAGGAGCCGACGATCTGCAACCTCGCGCAGCACTCCTATTTCAATCTCGACGATGGCGGAGCGGGCGACATCCTCGACCATCGGTTGATGCTCAACGCCGGCGCCTACACGCCCGTCGATGACGAGATGATCCCGACCGGCGTGGTGAAGCCGGTCGACGGCACGCCTTTCGATTTCCGGCAGGCGCGGGCGCTGCGCATGGAAATGGAAGGCGAGCAGCTTCGCTATGACCTGAATTACTGCCTGGCCTCCAGCCGCGGGCCGCTACACCAGGCTGCCTGGGTGCAAGGCGCCAATTCCGGCGTCGAGATGGAAGTGTGGACCACCGAACCGGGACTGCAGCTCTATAGCGGTCAGTTCGTCGCGCCGACATCGCCGGGGCTTGACGGCCGCCGCTACAGGGCGTTTTCGGGCCTCTGCCTCGAAGCGCAGACCTGGCCTGACGCGCCGAACCGGCCCTATTTCCCGCAGGCGACGCTGTGGCCGGGGCAGATCTATCATCAGGTGACGGAATACCGGTTCCGGCTGCCTTAAAGTTCTACGATATTGAAGTGATGCCTGCTTAAGCTTCGACGGAGCTTAACTGTCGAAGGCTGCCCTCAACGTATCGAACGGGGCAAGCGCGCCGCGAACCTGCACGACCGCGGCGGCGACTTTATGGGCGCGGCGGACCGCGTCGGCGGGCGCATGGCCGGCAAGCCGCGCAGCGAGATAGCCGCCGTTGAAGGAATCACCAGCGCCGGTGGTGTCGACGGGGGCGGCCACATGCACCGCGTCGACAGTTTGTAAAACGCCGTTCAGCGCAATCAGGGCCGGCTGCTCGCCATTCTTGACCACGACCTCGCCGGTCAGCTTGCCAAGGCGCTCCGCCGTTGCCTGTGGCGTCGGATCCCCGAACAGCATCTGCTCGTCCGGGAAGGTTGGCAACGCGATGTCGCAGACCGCAAGCGCATTGATGATCGCGGCTTGGGCTATCTCACGGCTTGGCCACAGACGCGGCCGGTAGTTCGGGTCGAAGGCGACGAGCGAACCGGCGGCCCGGGCCGCAACTATGGCCGTCAGCAAAGTTTTCCGCGCGGCCTCGTCCAGAATTGCCAGGGTGATTCCGGAAAGATAGACAAGCGCCTGGTTTTCAAGGCTTTTCGCAAGTGCTGCCGGATCGGAGGCAAGCTGGCGCGCGGCCGCGTCGCTTCGCCAGTAGGTGAAGGCGCGCTCGGCCCCGGTGAGCGTTATGGCGTAAAGGCCGGGGCGCGCGCCAGCAATGACCGGACTGTTGCCCACGCCTATGCCGTTCTCGGCAAGGAAGGCAATCTGGTCGCGCGAGAAGGGGTCGTCGCCGAAGGCCGACACGTAGGTCGCGGGCCGATCCGGGCTCAAGGCGTGCAACGCCCAGAGCGTGTTGAAGGTATCGCCGGCAAAACCCATGCGCCAGTTCGGGCCGGTCTGGCCCGACAGTTCCAGCATGCATTCGCCGATCGACGCGATACCCTTGGCCATGCGGGCTTGTCCCTTCCTAAGATATTGTTGCTGTAGCTTTTTGCGGTCGGCAGCGCCATGCTTGGCTAGCGGCGAATTTTGCGCCAGAAGCGATTTCCCACAGGCAGGGCGGGACGCGACAAGCGAACCGCGACGTTAACAGCCGAAGAGGAACGGGCTTGGCATCGATATGGCGTTACATTCTTGCGGGTCTCGGCCTGGCCGCTCTGCTGGTCGGCATCGTGGCCGCGGTCTATCTGATGCTGCCGCAATCGGCGTCCGGCCCGGACATTTCACGCTCCAAGAAGACGGCGAACGGCCTGTTCGTCGCGAGCTTCGAGCCGGAGCGCGGCGTGATCCGGCAGGGCGAGCTGCAGTCCTGGCTGCTGACGCTGAAGACCGCCGCCGGCGCGCCGGTGGAGGGGGCAGCCATCACCGTCTCCGGCGGGATGCCGCAGCACGACCACGGCCTGCCGACCAGTCCGCAGGCGACCGATTACCTCGGCGACGGACGCTACCGCATCGACGGCGTGAAGTTCACGATGAGCGGCTGGTGGCAGCTGCATTTTGGTATTTCGGCGGCGGCCGGGTCCGATTCCGTCGTCTTCAACGTCGTGTTGTGAGGGGGCGATGAGACGGCTGGCCAGCGTTGCAGGTCTGCTCGCATTGGCGACGCTTTTGCTCCTCGGCGGTTGCGGCAAGCCGCAGTTCAGCGATGCGGAGAAGAAGACCATCGCCTCACTGGCGTTGAACACCTTGCCCTCGCTCAAACCCGACACCACGAACCAGTATGCGGATGTGCCGGCGGCCGCCGCGCTTGGCTCGACGCTGTTCTTCGATGTCGACATGAGCCGCGACGGGACGGTGTCCTGCTCGACCTGCCACAAGATCGACCGCCAGTTCCAGGACGACCTGCCGCAGGCGGTCGGCGTCAGCCGCACCAACCGCCGCACCATGCCGCTGGCAGGCGTGGCGCGCGATCCCTGGTTCTTCTGGGACGGAAGGCGCGACAGCCTGTGGGCGCAGGCGCTGACGCCGCTGGAAAATCCGCTGGAGCAGGCAGGCAACCGCGCCGCCTTCGCGCATTACATCAAGAAGCGGTTCGGCGAGCGCTATGAACGCATCTTCGGGCCGCTGCCGGACCTTTCCACCGTGCCGGCCAACGCCAGCCCGCTCGGCACGGATGCCGAGAAGGCGGCGTGGAACGCCATGCCCGCCGGCCAGCAAGACGACGTCAACCGCGTCTATGCCAATATCGGCAAGGCGATCGCCGCCTTCGAACGCTCGATCGAGCCTCGGCAAACGCGCTTCGACCGCTTCGCCATCGATCTGGCCACCGGGGCAGCGCCGCAAGGCGACGCCGCGTTCTCGCCGGAGGAGATTCTCGGGCTGAAGCTGTTCATCGGCAAGGCCAACTGCGTGACCTGCCACAATGGCCCGCGCTTCACCGACAATTCCTTCCACAACACCGGCGTGCCGCCGGTCGAAGGGCTGCCGCCGGACCGCGGGCGCGTCGATGCGGTGGCGCAGGTCGAGGCCGACCCGTTCAACTGCCTCGGCAAATTCCGCGACGGCGACGAAAGCGCCTGCCGCGAGCTGCGCTTCATGGTCAAGGACGGTCCGCAGATCATGCGCGCCTACAAGACGCCGTCGCTCAGGGGCGCCGCAAGCCGGCCGCCCTACATGCATGCCGGACAGTTCGCGACACTCGACGAGGTGGTGGCGCATTATTCGAAGGCGCCGCTTGCCGTCGAAGGCGTTTCCGAAGTGCACTCGCTCGACCTTTCCGAGCGCGAGCGGGCGGCGCTGGTGGCTTTCCTGAAAACGCTGTCGGATTAGCGATCCTTCACCGTCTCCATCGCCACGAAGGTCGACGTCTGGGCGACATGCGGCAGGGCCGAGATGCGCTCGCCGAGCACCCGCCGATAGGCGGCGATGTCGGTGGTGCGGACCTTCAAGAGATAATCGAAGCTCGACGCCATCATGTGGCATTGCTCGATCTCCGCCACGCCCTGCACCGCGCGATTGAACGCGTCCAATGCCGCCGAGCGTGTGTCCGACAGCTTCACCTGGACGAAGGCGACATGGCCTTCGCCCAAGCGCTCGCGGTCGATGACTGCGCGGTAGCCTCTGATGTAGCCGTCCTTCTCCAGCCGCTTAACGCGCGCCTGCACCGGTGTCTTCGACAGGCCGACCTTGCTTGCGAGTTCCGACATGGAAAGCCGGCCGTCGCGCCCGAGCGCGGCCAGGATGTTGCGATCGATGCGGTCCAATTGGTCTTCAATCATCGATATTGCAGTCAATACGATTGAAAGGATACCTATATGATAGATCGAACGGACTGCTTTGTCGATTTCTTTGGACCGACTGAAATTCGCAGCTGTGCTAGCTTGCGCCATTCGGTCCGGCGACCGCCAGACCGCTCGCTCACGCTCGCTTTCATGGACCCGACATGCCGCTCGACGCCATCCGCCAGCAGATCCGCGCCAATTATTTGCCCGACGAAGACGAGGCGGTGAAGCGCCTGTCGGCGACGGCGGGGCTTTCGGCGCCGGAGCGCAAGGCGATCTCGGCCCGCGCGGCCGATCTGGTGCGGGCGGTGCGCGGCTCGACCGACCCCAGGCTGATGGAGGTCTTCCTCTCGGCCTACGGCCTATCGACCAAGGAAGGCGTGGCGCTGATGTGCCTGGCCGAAGCGTTGCTGCGCGTGCCCGACACCGAGACGATGGACGACCTCATCGCCGATAAGATCGCGCCGCATGACTGGTCGGCGCATTCGGGCGGCTCGAGCTCGATCTTCGTCAACGCCTCGACCTGGGCGCTGATGCTGACCGGCCGCGTGCTCGACGAAGGCGAGGGCGGCATCGAAGGCACGCTGCGCGCCATGGTGCGCAGGCTGGGCGAGCCGGTGATCCGCAAGGCGGTGGCCGCCGCCATGCGCGAGATGGGCGAGCAGTTCGTGCTCGGACGCACCATCGCCGAGGCGATCAAGCGTGGCCGGCCGATGACGCAGAAGGGCTATCTCTATTCCTTCGACATGCTGGGCGAGGCGGCCCGCACGGAAGCCGATGCGCTGCGCTACCACCGCGCCTATGCCGACGCGATCTCCTCGCTCGATTCCGGCTCCAACGGGCCCGACATCCGCTACAACCACGGCATATCGGTGAAGCTCTCGGCCCTGCACCCGCGCTACGAAGAGGCGCAGAAGGAAAAGATGCTGCCGGTGATGGCCGAGCGGCTTCTGTCGCTGGCGCTAGCGGCGCGGCATTCGCGCATGGGCCTCAACATCGACGCCGAGGAAGCAGACCGGCTCGACCTGTCGCTCGACGTCATCGAACGCGTGCTGGCCGAGCCGGAACTCGCCGGATGGGACGGGTTCGGCGTCGTCGTCCAGGCCTATGGGCCGCGCGCGGCCTTCGCCATCGACTGGCTCTATGCGCTCGCGAAAAAATACGACCGCCGGATCATGGTGCGGCTGGTGAAGGGCGCCTATTGGGACACCGAGATCAAGCGGGCGCAGACGCTCGGCCTGTCCGGCTATCCGGTCTTCACCCGCAAGGCCAACACCGACGTTTCGTATCTGGCCTGCGCGAAGAAGCTTTTGTCGATGACCGACCGCATCTACCCGCAGTTCGCCACCCACAACGCGCACACGGTTGCCGCCATCCTGTCGATGGCGAAGGACCGCGACAGCTTCGAGTTCCAGCGTCTGCACGGCATGGGCGAAGCGCTGCACGAGACGGTGCGCCAGGCCGAAGGCACGCGCTGCCGCATCTACGCGCCGGTCGGCGCGCATTCCGACCTGCTCGCCTATCTGGTGCGGCGTCTGCTGGAAAACGGCGCCAATTCCTCCTTCGTCCACCAGTTGACCGACGAGGAAGTCGAGCCCGAGGAGATCGCGCGCGATCCGCTCGAGGCCGTCGAGACGCAGGGGCCGGCCGCCAATCCGGCGATTGCGCGCCCCGCCGCGATTTTCGGCGCCGGACGCCGCAATTCCAGGGGCTTCGACATCACCGATCCGGTGACGCTTGCGGCCATCGACAAGGCGAGGGCGGAATTCGCCGGAACGGACCGCTGGCACGCCAAGCCGGTCACGCGCGCCGCCGGCTACGGCAAGCCGCGCCAGATCGTCAATCCGGCAAAGCCCGACGAGGTCGTCGGCACGGTGCACGAGGCGGCGGCCAAACAGGTGGCGACCGCCGTGCGCATCGCCGTCGACGCGCAACCCGCCTGGGGGAAGCGCCCGGTTGCCGAGCGCGCCGCGATCCTCAACCGCGCCGCCGACCTCTACGAAGCCAATGCCGCCGAATTCTTCGCTCTCGCCACCCGCGAGGCCGGCAAGTCGCTGGCCGACGGGGTCGCCGAGGTGCGCGAGGCGGTCGACTTCCTGCTCTACTACGCGACCGAGGCGGCGAATGCCGAAGCGGGCACGCAAGCGCGGGGCGCGATCGTCTGTATCTCGCCGTGGAACTTCCCGCTGGCGATCTTCACCGGCCAGATCGCCGCGGCTTTGGTCACCGGCAATTCGGTCGTCGCCAAGCCGGCCGAGCAGACGCCGCTGATCGCCTTCCGCGCCGTCGAGATGCTGCGCGAGGCCGGTGTGCCGGAGGACGTCATCCAGCTTCTGCCGGGCGATGGCCCGTCGGTCGGCGCGCCGCTCACCGCCGATCCGCGCATCGCCGGTGTCTGCTTCACCGGCTCGACCGAGGTTGCCAAGCTGATCGAAAAGCAGCTGGCCGAAACCGCGGCGCCCGATGCCATGCTGATCGCCGAGACCGGCGGCTTGAATGCGATGATCGTCGATTCCACCGCGCTGCCGGAGCAAGCGGTGCGCGACATTCTCGCCTCGGCCTTCCAGAGCGCCGGCCAACGCTGCTCGGCGCTGCGCGTGCTCTACGTTCAGAAGGACGTCGAGAAGAAGATGCTGGAGATGCTGAAAGGCGCGATGGAAGCGCTCACTATCGGCAATCCCTGGGCCATCTCGACCGATGTCGGCCCGGTCATCGACGACGAGGCGCAAGCTTCGATCAGCGACTATTGCAAGAAGAAAGGTCTGGAGGGCCGGCTGATCGCGAAATTGGAAGCGCCGGCAACCGGCCGTTTCGTCGCGCCGCATGTCTTCCGCGTCAAAGGCATAGAGGAAATGGAGCGCGAGGTGTTCGGCCCGGTGCTGCATGTCGCGACCTTCGATGCCGACGAGATCGACGCGGTGATCGCCGCCATCAACCGCAAGGGCTACGGCCTGACCTTCGGCCTGCACACCCGCATCGAGGGCCGCGTGCAGCATTTCGTCGACGGCATCCATGCCGGCAACATCTATGTCAACCGCAACCAGATCGGCGCCGTCGTCGGCTCGCAGCCCTTTGGCGGCGAGGGGCTTTCGGGCACCGGCCCGAAGGCCGGCGGACCGCATTACCTGCGCCGCTTCCGCAAGGGGCCGGAGGCGGGCACCGAGGTTGGCGAGGGTCATAAGGTGACCGCGACGGAGCTTGCCGACAATCTGCCGGATCCGACGCTCGGCGGCTGGTCGACGCGGCCGGATCGCGTGGCGATCCTGAGGAAGCATCTGCGTGGCAAGGGCGCGGCGGCGATCGCCGCCGCAGCAAGCCTCGATTTCGGCCAGGTCGACCTGCCGGGGCCGACCGGCGAAGCCAACACGCTGTCGCTGTCGCCGCGCGGGAGGGTGCTGTGCCTCGGCCCGGATGCCGAGACGCTGCTCTCGCAGACGATCCAGGCGCTCGCGGCCGGCAATGCCGTGCTGGCGGTGGCGCCGGGCGCTCCGGCGGCGCTGTCGGCGCTGACCGGCAAGGGCCTGCCGCTGGCGGCTATCGACGGCCGGCCCGATCCGGTCGAGGCGCGCTCGCTGCGGGTCGATGTCGTCGCCTTCTCCGGCACGCCGGAGGCGGCGCGGATCGTGCGCAAGGTGATCGCCGAGCGCGCCGGGCCGATCGTGCCGCTGGTCAGCGAGGTGCTCAACCCGGCGGCTTACGCGCATGAGCGCGCGGTCTGCGTCGACACGACGGCCGCAGGCGGTAACGCCAGCCTGCTGGCGGCTGCATAGTCAGCTTGAGACCAGCCCTTTTGGCGGAGGCGCGTTTCAGGCGCCTTCGACCACCGAAAAGCCTTCGAACTGCGGGTGGCCCAGATAGTGCACCTTCGAGCCGCCGGCATTGCGATGGGCGGCGCGGAAGTTCTCCGATTTCGTCCAGGCGACGAAATCCTCCTGGCTTGCCCAGACGGTGTGCGAGGCAAACAGCGTATAGCCCTCGGTGTCGTTGACCGGGCCGCGCAGCAGGTGGAACTCCCTGAAACCCTGCATTTCGGAGAGGCTTGAATCGCGGTTCTTCCAGACGTCCTCGAAAGCTTCTTCCGAGCCGTTCTGGACCTTGAAGCGGTTCATGGCGATATACATCTGGTTCCTTTCGAAATGGACGAATTCTTAGGGTGGCGAAGGTTTAAAAAGGGCCGATCCGCGCCTTGAACACCCAACTTGATTTTCCGGTCTCGGGTGGAATGGGAGGGAATGGTGCCTGCTTGCGCACCAGCGTCAAAGCGAACTGATCGAGCTCGGCGGACCCTGAACTCTCAGCGAGCTGCAGGTCGCTGACGCTGCCGTCGGCCGCGACGACGAAAACCACCCTGGCATTGTTGCGAGCCTTGGCCTGGATCGATTTCGAAACGCGACGGTTGGCGCGGGCAAGCTTCTTCTGGATTTCACCGCTGTAGCGGGATTCGAGCGCATTGCCGGCGGCCTGTTTCTTCCCCTTGCTGGCGATGACCGGCGCATCGCGCGTATCGCCATCCGCCGTGCCGCGCGGTTCAACGGTTTCACTTGGCCCCGCCGATCCGGCTGGTGCGCTCGATGTCGTGCTCGGGACCGGTGATTGCTCAGGCTCGGCAGGGGGCGCTTGTGTGCTTTGCGGCTCGATCGCAGGCGTCGGCTTGCTGTCCGTGGGGACACTCCGATCATCCTGGCGCGGCGTGGCGGCCGCCAGGATATCCGGCGTGGGGGCCGGCTCCTTGACGGCTTCCGGCGGAGGCTGAGGCGTCACCTGTTCACTTACCGGCTGCGGCGAGTCGGCCGGCGGAGCGGGCTGGACAGCCTGGCGTTTTGCCGGTTGCGGATCCGGCACCAGGGTAACATCCACCGCGCCGGACGCCTGGTCATCCAAGGCGCTGCCGATGACGTTGGCGCCGGACTGGTCGGTGCCCTCGGCCCTGATCGCGTCCGCAGAGTCGAATGTCCCCGCGGGTGCGATCAGAAACGCCGCCGCGGCGGCGCCATGGAGCAGGCCGGAGGCGATGATCGCCACCGTCCATCTGCGGTCTCCGGCGGATTGCCGCGTCCGAATGAGCGGCTCGTCCGGCTTGATCGCCAGTTCACCGCCTGCATCGGAAGGGTGATCGATATCCTGCATGTCTCGCGCCGAGACCTGCCGCACGCGACAAGGAATTGTCAAATCAAGATCGGTTGCCGCCCATGGCGGTGGCCCGCAGGCAGGCCACGCCACGGCGCCATGCGGAATGGCCGGATGCAATCCGATCTCTATACGCCGAAAGCGCCTCGGGCCGGAGTCGGCGCGGACTGGGCCCACGCCGGCGCCAGGCCGAGCGACATCGCCAGCGCCAAGGTCAGCAGGCGAGGCGATGCCGTCAAGCTTTCCATTCCTCAGCCGCCAAAGCGCATGGTTGCCGCCAGCTTCAGCGTGACGCCGGGCTCATAGAGGACGGCGGTCGTGCTTCCGTTGAGCGGGTTGGTGTATTTGACGTCGAACAGATTGTCGGCGCGGAAGTCGAGCTTGAGATTGTCGGTCGCCTGGTAGCTCGCGAAGGCGTTGACCAGCGTATAATCCTTAGCCACCGGATTGCCCTTGGGCTTGCCGTTGTACTGCACTTCGCCGCCGACGGTCAGCTTGTCCTCGAGGAAGCGCAGGCCGAGCTGGGCCGTCACCTGGGAAGAGGGGACGGTGGCCAGGTCGGCGCGCTCGCCTTCATAGGAGATGGTGTGGCCATTGATTATGGAGGCGGACAGGCCGGCATAGCCCCAGCCGGCGTCGTAGACGCTTTCCAGCTCGAAGCCGTCGATCTTGGCCTTGGCGAAGTTCTGGTACTGGAAGCAGATCGGAATGCCCGGGCCGAACGGGCAGCCGCTGGTCGGATCGAAGGGCGAGAGCGTCACGCCGTCGATGTAGTCGTCGACATTGTTGTTGAAATAGGCAGCCTTGAGCCGCAGCGCGTCGCCGCCCTCGATGATGTCGTTCTGCTTGTAGTTGACGCCGAACTCGACGGTTTTGCCGGTCTCAGGTTTCAGGTTCGGGTTGGGCAGGAACGGGAAGCTGACGCCGGCCGGATGGTTGCCGCTGATCAGCGTCTCGGTCAGCGAGGGCGAGCGATAGCCTTCCGCGTAGGTGCCGTAGAATTGCAGGCCGGCCAGGCCGGCGCTTTCAAAGGGCGAGACGCCGATGGTGATGCGCGGCGATACCCGGTCGCCGGAGGTCTCATTCGTGTCGTCCTTCAGGCTGTAATTGTCGTAGCGCAGGCCGCCAATGACCTCGAGCCACTCCCAGGTCAGCTTGTCCTGGACATAGGCGCCGGAGACGTTGCGCTTGCCCGACGGCGTGTAGAAGCTGTCGCCGCCGGCTGTGCCGCCGGTCTCGACATCGTCGCCGACCCAGTCGCCGCCATAGGTCAATTCGTGGGCGACGCTCGCCGTCTCGAAGCGCGACGTGTTCCAGATGTCGATGCCGGTCGTGCCGACGTCGAAAGTGGACAGCGAGCCGGCCGGCAGCACCACGGGCAGGCCGGTGGTCGGGTCGAAGCGGTTCTGCGCGGTGAGCGTGGTCAGGTCGAGAACTGTCTTGTTGTAGGAAGCGTTGATGTGGAGGTCGAGCCAGCTCCTGGCATCGTCGGTGATGTTGTAGCGGGCCGTGAAGGTGTTCGACTTCAGATCGACGTCATTGGCCGGCACGCCGCCGCTGGTTTCCGTCCACCCGTCGCTCGAGCCGACCCAGCCGAGCTTCAGTTCGCTGTTCTCGGTCGGGCGGATCGAGGTCTTGAGCAGGCCGCTCAACACGTCGAAACCGGTGCCGGCAACGGTACCGCCGCCGCCATTCTTGTAGTCGTCGTAGTCGCGGTAGACGATGTTGCCCAGAACGTCCCAGTTCTCGTTGATCCGGTAGGCGCCGGTGGCGCTGGTGGTCCGGCCCTTGCCGTTGCTTTCATAGCGCCCGGTCAGCGACCCGGCCCATGTCTCCTCAGGCTTGAGGAAATCCTCGGCGTCTTTGGTGTCGAAGAAGACGACGCCGCCGATGGCGCCGGAACCGTAGGTATTGGCGACCGGACCGCGGATGAGGTCGACCGACTTGATGAGCTCGGGATCGACATAGAAGGTCGACTGCGTGCCGTGGTCCGAGCGCTGGAAGTCCTGCCGGGCGCCGTCGACGATGACTGCGACGCGGCCGAAATCCTGCAGGCCGCGGATGTTGATGCTGGAGCTGACGCGGCGCGCGTCGGCCTGCACGGCGACGCCGGGCACGCCGAGCAGCATTTCGTTCGGCGTGGTCGCCATGCGGCGGTCGAGCTGCTCCTGGTCGACATGGCTGGCCGAGGCCAGCGACTGGATCGCCGTTTCGCCCGTGCGGCTGATGACGAGGATCTTGTCGAGCAGGGTTTCATCAGCCTTCTTTTTCTGATCGGCCTGCTGCTGGTCGGCCGCCGGCTGCGCGGCCTGCTGCGCTTTGGCGGCGGGCGCGCCAAGCGCGATCACCGCCGAACCGGCCATCAATATCGCCACCGCCCGCGCCAACGATCGGAAGCCCGGGCCCGCGCTGTCGCCCGCCAGGCCCGTCCGTCCCCAAGTCACCAACCCCATGCCCCAACTCCAGATTCAGGCTCACAGCTGGCTGGCCAGTGGCTCGCTCGCATTTTTGATCACGTCCGGCGTCTTAAATGTTGACTCATTTAGTCCGGTAATGCACTGACTAGTAAACATGATTATTCGAGTCAAGAATTTAATCGGCATTTTACGAGGCTGCGGCCAAGATGGCCGTCAGAGGAAAGGACCGACCCGATGAACACGCACAATCCCAACGATTTCCGCTATCGCGTCCGCCGTTCGGAGGACACGCAGATGCGTTACGAAAGGGTGCCGTTGGCGGTGAGGACGCTGTCCAGCAACACGCTGTTCCAGGGTGAGCACGAAATCGGCATCGAGCATCACGGCGCGCTTTACCGCCTGAAGATCACCCGCCAGGGCAAGCTGATCCTCAACAAGTGATCGGCGCCGGCGGGCGCCAGACGAGCAGACATCAGGCAACACAGGTGGAAGACATGGACCAGCGCGTGAAGCCGTCGCCGGCAGAAATCCGGCGGGCGAGGCAGGACAATATCAAGATGCGGGAGCGCGATCTCTCGGCGCAATTGGGTATTTCGGAAGCGGAACTGGTCGCCGCGCATTGCGGTTTTGGCGCAGTCCGCGTCGAGCCTCACGTCAACGATCTTTTGACCGGCCTCGAGGCGGTCGGCGAGGTGATGGCGCTGACCCGCAACGAAAGCGCCGTGCATGAAAAGATCGGCGTCTACGACAAGGTCGTTACCGGCAACCACAACGCCATGGTGCTCGGCGAAAACATCGACCTGCGCATCTTCCCGAAGGTCTGGGCGCATGGTTTTGCCATGGAGAAACGCGACGGCGGCGAAATCCGCCGGAGCCTGCAGTTCTTCGATGCGGCGGGCGAGGCGGTGCACAAGGTGCATCTGAAGCCCGCATCCAATCTCGATGCCTACCAGAAATTGGTGGCGAGCCTCGAATCGTCGAACCAGGAGCCGACCGTCGCGATCCACCCAAGCGCGGCGGAAGGAGAGGGTGAGGGGCAGGGTTCGGTCGCCTCGATCGACGATCTGCGCGACCGCTGGAGCCGGCTCACCGACGTGCATCAGTTCTTCGGCATGCTGAAGACGCTGAAGCTCAGCCGCCGCGAGGCGGTGCGCATGGTGGGCCAGGACTATGCCTGGCTGCTCGACAACGACGCGGTGAGCGCCATGTTCCATCACGCGGCGGCAGGCGAGATGCCCATCATGTGCTTCGTGGGCAACCGCGGCTGCATCCAGATTCATTCCGGTCCGATCAAGTCGGTCAAGCCGATGGGGCCGTGGATCAACGTGCTCGACGAAACCTTCCATCTGCACCTGAGGACCGACCACATCCACGAGGTCTGGGCGGTGCGCAAGCCCACCAAGGACGGTCATGTCACGTCGGTGGAGGCCTATGACGCCAATGGCGACATGATCATCCAGTTCTTCGGCAAGCGTCATGAAGGCGAAGGCGAGCGGGAAGACTGGCGCCTCCTGGCCGAGAACCTGCCCCGCATCCCCAATCCGACCGCTGCATGAGGTAGCACCCAATGCGCTTTGTTCTCAGTTTCCGCGCGGCGCTTGCGCCGATGCTCGGTGTGCTGCTTGCGTTCACCGCGCCGCCGGCTGGCGCTAACGAGGGGGTGGCCGTCTTTTCGGACACCTCGCGGATCGCCTCCATAGGCGGCTCGATCACCGAGATCGTCTACGCGCTCGGCGAGGAAGGCCGTCTCGTGGCTCGCGATTCGACCAGCAACTATCCCGAGGCGGCGGTGAAGCTGCCGGATGTCGGTTACATGCGCGCGCTCTCGCCCGAGGGTGTCCTGTCGGTCAATCCGACCGGAATCCTGGCGCTGCACGGCAGCGGTCCGAAAGAAGCGGTCGACGTGCTGAAGAAGTCGAGCGTGCCCTTCATCGAGGTGCCGGACCACTACAATCATGAGGGCATTCTCGAAAAGATCCACATCGTCGGCAAGGCGCTGGGGGTCGAGGCGAAGGCGGAGAAGCTCGCCGCGGAGACGGACGCGAAGCTGAGGGCGGCGGAAAAGCAGACGGCTGCGATCAAGGATCGCAAGCGCGTGCTGTTCGTGCTGTCGACGCAAGGCGGCAAGATCCTTGCCGCGGGCAGCGACACGGCGGCCGACGGCATCATCAAGCTTGCCGGCGCGGTCAACGCGGTCGAGGGCTTTTCCGGCTACAAAGGGATGACCGACGAGGCGATCGTCAGCGCCAGGCCGGATGTCATCCTGACGATGAAGGGCGGCGGACCGCCGATCTCGGAAGAGGAGCTGTTCGCCAACCCGGCCGTCGCTTCGACACCGGCGGGCACGAGCCGCAAGATGATCAGCATGTGGGGCGGCTACCTGCTCGGCTTCGGCCCGCGCACGGCCGAAGCCATCCATGATCTTGCCGTCTCGCTCTATGGCAACCAGGTCACGGACTGAGCGGCGATGGCCGGACAGTCCATTGCCGGCGCGGTCAGGGTGATGGCGGCCGATGGCGACCGCTCGGCCCGGGCAAGGCTTGTCATCCTGCTCTTGTGCCTGGCGCTCGCGCTCTGCGTGTTCCTGTCGCTGACGTCAGGCGCCTCCGACGCCTCCGCCGTCCGCGTCATCCACGACTGGTTTACGGGCGCCATGCCCGCCGACGCGGCGCTGGCCGCGCGCGACCAGTTGATCGTCTATGACATCCGCATGCCGCGCGTGCTGCTCGGCATCCTGATCGGCGCCGCGCTCGCCGTCTGCGGCGCGGTGATGCAGGGGCTGTTCCGCAATCCGCTTGCCGATCCCGGCCTGATCGGGGTTTCCGCCGGCTCCAGCCTCGGCGCGGTGGCGATCATCGTGCTCGGCACCACGTGGCTTGCGCCCGTCACGCTTGCATTCGGCACGCTCGCGCTGCCGCTCGCGGCCTTCTTCGGCGGGCTAGCGGTGACGTTGCTGCTCTATGCCATCGCCACGCGCCAGGGGCGGACGTCGGTCGCCACGATGCTGCTTGCCGGCATCGCCATCAGCGCCCTTGCCATGGCGCTCACCGGCATCCTCATCTTCATGGCCGACGACCGGCAGCTGCGCGACCTGACCTTCTGGCAGCTCGGCTCGCTTGCCGGCTCGACATGGCCGAAGATTGGCACCGTGGGGCCAGTGATCGTGCTGGCGATGGCCGCTATGCCGTTCCTGTCGCGCGGCCTCAACGCGCTGGCGCTGGGTGAAGCGACCGCGGGTCATCTCGGCATTCCGGTGCAGCGGCTGAAATACACGGCCATTGTCGCGGTGTCAGCGGCGGTCGGCGCTTCGGTCGCGGTCAGCGGCGGCATCGGCTTCATCGGCATCGTCGTGCCGCATGTCCTGCGGCTGGCGATCGGTCCGGATAACCGCTATTTGCTGCCGGCTTCCGCCCTGCTCGGCGCCTCGCTGCTTCTCATCGCCGATGCGGTCGCGCGCACCATCGTCGCGCCGGCCGAGTTGCCGATCGGCATCGTCACGGCGGTTGCCGGCGCGCCGTTCTTCCTGTGGATTCTGCTGCGCAAGCGCAGCGTCATCGATTTGTGAGCTTGCCATGATCGAAGCGCGCGACATCTCGGTGGCGATCGGCGGCAAGCGCATCGTCTCGCATGTCGATTTCGCCGCACGGCCCGGCGAGGTCTCGGCCATCGTCGGACCGAACGGGTCGGGCAAGACGACCTTGCTCAAGGCGCTGACCGGCGAGCTCGCCTATACCGGTACCGTCACGCTCAACGGCCGCGGCCTGTCCGCCATGAAGCCGGTCGAGGCAGCTACGCTGCGCGCCGTGCTGCCACAGGCCACGACGCTGTCCTTCCCGTTCACCGTGCGCGAGATCGTTCGCCTTGGCCTCATCGGCGGGCGCTCCGGCGTGCTGCCTGGCGAGGATGCGCGTTTGCCCGAGCGGGCGCTGGCGCGTGTCGACCTCGATGGTTTTGCCGGCCGCTTCTACCAGGAGCTTTCCGGCGGCGAGCAACAGCGCGTGCAGCTTGCCCGTGTGCTCTGCCAGGTCTGGGCGCCGGTGCTCGAGGGCAGGCCGCGCTATCTCTTCCTCGACGAGCCTGTCTCCAGCCTCGACGTCAAGCACCAGCTCATCATCATGAACATCGCGCGCGATTTCGCCCGGCGCGGCGGCGGCGTGGTGGCGATTCTGCACGACCTCAATTTGACCGCGATGTACGCCGACCGCATTTTTGTGCTCTCTCGCGGCCAGCTGGCCGCCGCCGGGGCACCGACGGGCGTGCTCAATGACGAGCTGATCGAGAAGGTGTTCGACTGCCGGCTCAAGGTCGGCGCGCTGCCGGCCGCGAACATGCCGTTCGTGTTGCCGCAATCGGCGGCGTAGGCTTGGCGGCGAACTTCGTCATCCACGGGCGGATCGGGAGCGAAGCGGACGCGGAGACCGAGGATCCATTCCGTGACATCAACCGAAGAAAGCAGCGGTCCAGAAGGAACGCTGGCGCCGACGCCGCCAGTTCTGCGTCGCTGCGCTCCTTGCTCCGCCCTAGAATGACGAAGTCGAGGGTGGCGCCACACCTGGGAAGCCGTGGGCGGTCGCCTTCGAGAAACAGGTCGCCAGGTCTTGATCACGCAGCAGGCGCGCGCTGCTCCAGAAGGTCGATGCCGAGCAGGCTGCGCACATTCGGGCGCGCCGCGACGAGATCTGCGATCGTGTAGCGTGAAAGCACGGCGAAGAAGGCGTTGAGCGCCTCGCGCAGCGCCGAATTCAGGGCGCAGCTGTCGACCAGCGGGCATTCGGCGGCGTCGTTCTCGAAGCACTCGGCCATGGCAAAGCTCTCTTCGGTGACGCGTACGACATCGAACAGGTTGATCTGTTCGGCCGGACGGCCGAGCCGCACGCCGCCGTTGCGGCCGCGCACGGTTTCAACCAAGCGGGCCTCGACCAGCGGCTGCAGGATCTTGAACAGGAACAGTTCCGACACCGAATAGGCGGCGGCGATCTCGGGGATGCGGCTCAGCCTGTCGGTGTTTGCGGCGCAATACATCAGGATGCGCATCGCATAGTTGGTCTGGCGCGTGAGCCGCATGGTATCCTCGCGAAATATTAGCTTGGGCCGAATATGGCCCATAGTTTGGAACAATTCCAGACTGGAC
Source organism: Mesorhizobium sp. B3-1-9 (assembly GCF_006439595.1). Taxonomy (NCBI): domain Bacteria; kingdom Pseudomonadati; phylum Pseudomonadota; class Alphaproteobacteria; order Hyphomicrobiales; family Phyllobacteriaceae; genus Mesorhizobium; species Mesorhizobium sp. B3-1-9. The sequence goes on along the minus strand of NZ_VFTJ01000005.1, from coordinate 24,265 downwards.
CGGTACATAGCTGAATAATCGTGTCAACTTTTTGTGCGTGCCGGCGCGGACAGTCGCCGGATATCGCTCCTGCGCTTCGAGCGAGCGTTTTGGCAGCGCAGCCACTAGATAGATGCGGGTGCAAACAGGAAACGGCCTTTCCATGTCACAGTCAGCTCCGGCTTTCGCGCCGGTTCGATTCGACGCCGATGCCAAGGCGAAGCTATCGGCGTTGCGGCGGACCAAGTTCATCGCCGCCGCAGCGCTCGCGCTGTGCATCCTCGTCTTTGCGCTCGCCAAGTCCTTCGAGGGCAGCCATCCGTGGCTCGGCTTCGTCGCGGCCTTCGCCGAGGCGGCGACGATCGGCGGGCTCGCCGACTGGTATGCCGTGGTGGCGCTGTTCAGACGGCCGCTCGGGCTGCCGATCCCGCATACGGCCATCATTCCGGAGAACCAGCACCGGATCGCCGACAATCTCGGCCGCTTCATCGAGGCCAATTTCCTGGCGCCGGAGCCGGTGCGCGAAAAGCTCGCCGAGGTCGACTTCGCCGCCCTGGTCGCCGACTGGCTGGCCGATGCCGAGCGTGCAGCCGGCCTGTCGCGATTCGTCGCCCGGCTGGTGCCGCAGACATTGACGGCGGTGGAGCAATCCGGCCTGCGCGACTTCGTCACCAGCCGCATGCTGGAGCAGATCGAAAAGGTGCCGCTGGCACCGCTCGCGGCCGATCTTTTGTCGGCGCTGACCGACGATCGCCGGCACCAGAAGCTGTTCGACGAGTTCACCAGGGTGATCGGGCGTTTCCTCAACGACGAGCAGGCGCTCGAGACGATGCGCGAAAAGATCCGCGAGGAGTTGCCGTCGCTGTTCAACCTGTTTCGCGCCGATGCCTATCTCTTGAAGAAGATCGTCGCTTCGGCGGGCTCTCTGCTCGATGAGGTGCGGGCCGATCCAGATCACCCGATGCGCGCCGAATTCGACCGCTTCGCGCTCGGCTTCATCGAGCGGCTCAGGACCTCGAAGCAATATGCAAGGCGCGCGGAGAAGCTGAAGCGCGATTTTCTCGGCCGTCCGGAGGTGAGGGCGCTGGCCGGCGATGCGTGGACAAGCCTGCGCCTGTTCATCGAGCAGGACATCAATGCGCCGAATTCGACGATCCGCGCGCATCTCGCCAACATGTTCGTCGAGGTCGGCAGGCATCTGGCCGACGACGCCCAGATCAGGGCCGACATGAACCAGGGTTTTGTCGTGGCGCTGGCTTCGTTCGTGGAAAGCCAGAAGAGCGGCGTGTCGAAATTCATCGCCGACCAGGTCAAGCGCTGGGACCTGGCGCAGCTGACGCGGCTGATCGAGACGAACATCGGCAAAGACCTGCAATATATCCGCTTCAACGGCATGATCATCGGCGGGCTTGCCGGGCTGGCGCTCTATACGGCGGAGCGGCTGTTTCTCGTCAATTGACGCCGGCCCGGCACGCACTATTCTGCCTTGGGTCTTAAGCAATTCCGGGCGGCAAACCGTTACACACTTTTCCTGGAATTGCTTTTGAGGGCGCCGCGAACGTGGCAAAACGGGAGGCAGAGCATGGCAAAACAACCGGAATCCTATTCGTTCCTCGACATGTTCAGCAGGTTCGGTCGCGACCTCAAGCTGCCGAATGTCGATGTCCAGGCGATCCTGGATCATCATCGCAAGAATCTCGAAGCCCTGGAAAAATCGGCAAGGGCGGGTGCGGCAGGGGCATCCTCGGTGTTGGCGAGGCAGCATGAGATGGTACAGAATGCCATGCACGAGATCACGCGGATGGCGCAGAATTACCAGACGCCCGGCAATCCGCAGGACCTCATGACCAAGCAGGCTGAATTTGCCCGCAGGTCGTTCGAGACGACGCTGAAGAATGCCAGCGAAGTGGCTGGCCTTGTGCGGAAATCCAGCACCGAATCGGTCGAGATACTGCGCGAGCGGATCAGGGATGCGATGGCGGAGATCCGCGCCGGTTACGAAAAGAAATAGCCTATCCGGCGGTTTCGGACCCACCATCGACCGATATGCGATGCAACCGGCCCTGTCGCCCGAGCGTTCTCGGCTTGCCCCAAAAGCATCAACTCTACCGGCGAAAATCGCGGGGCGCCGAATTGACAGAGGCCGCCGCTTCATGGTCGGGAGACAGGCAAGACTGATGGGAAACCCGGGATGACCGAAGCACGGCCGAGAACGCCGCCGACCTTCGAACAGTTGCGCACGATGTCCGGGCAGGAACTCGGCGTGTCCGACTGGACGACGGTCGACCAGCAGCGCATCGACCAGTTCGCCGAATGCACGGGCGACCATCAGTGGATCCATGTCGACCCCGAAAGGGCGAAACGGCAGAGCCCGTTCCGCACCACGATCGCGCATGGTTACCTGACTTTGTCGATCATCGGCGCGCTGGCGCTGGAGATGGGCATCGTGCCGGAGAACACCCAGGCCGCCTTCAACTACGGCTTCGACAAGGTGCGCTTCCTGGCGCCGGTCAAAGCCGGCGCGCGCATCAGGCTGCGCACCACGCTGCTTTCCATGGAGGACCGCGGTCCCGGCCAGTATCTTATGAAGGCGGCCAACACCGTCGAGATCGAGGGCGAGCAGAAGCCGGCACTGACAGCCGAAACGCTGGTGATGATATACGAGCGCCGCAAGCGGGCAGGGGCTTAGTGCGGCGGGAACGGCATTACCCTTGATAGCCGAGGCAGATCGCGCCTAGAGCGACAACGCCGCAAGCCGCAATCCGCCTCGGCGTCAGGGTCTCTCCCAGGAAGAGCCGGCCGATCAGCGCCGCGAAAACCACGCTCGTCTCGCGTATGGCGGTGATCGGACCGGCCGGCCCGAGCGCGAAGGCTGCGACCACGGCGCCATAGGCTACCAAGGCGAAAATCCCGCCGCCGAGCGCCTTCAGCGCATCGGGCGAACGAAAGTCAACGGTGAGCTTGCCGCGGCAGATGATGAAGGTGACCGGCAGCAGCACGCCGTAGACCAACAGCACCCAAGCCGTGTAGGCGCCTGAACTTCCCGCCGATCGGACACCGATAGCATCGACCGTCGCATAGGCGGCGATGATCGTGCCGGTCGCCAGGGCATATAGGATTGATGTCGTTGCCGCGCGCCCTTTGCCAAGCGAAAGGCTCATGATGCCGAGCGCGGCGAGAACGACGCCAAGCGACTGATGCCAGCTCAGACGCTCGCCCGCCAGAACGAAACCGCCTAGCGTCACCAGAAGCGGCACCGAGCCGCGAACGATCGGGTAGACCTGTCCCAATTCGCCATAACGGTAGGCCGCCACCAGAAAGAGACTGTAGCCGACCTGAAGGCAGGCCGAGAGCATGACATAGGGCCAGGCCGACGCCGCCGGAAGGGGATTGAAGATCGCCAACGGAATGGCGGCGATCGTTGCCGAGAAGCTCATGACCGTGACGGTCCAAAGCCTGTCGCTGCCGGTTCGCAGAAACGCGTTCCAGCCGGCGTGCAGGATCGCGGCGAACAATGCCAGGCTGATGACTGTCGCGCTCATTGCGGTCTCTCCCGCGTGGCGAGAATGGCCATTGCCGCACTGCGGGCATCGCGAATGGCGGCGTCGGGCCGGCCCATCCGGGCCATCAGCGTCGCGCCTTCAAGCAGCATCAGCAGGGCGGCCGAAACGCTTTCCGCCGCATCGGCGGGCATCGTTTCTTCGAGGATCAGGCGCATGCGCCGCTTCAGGCCGTTCTTTTGTCTGACGGCGGCCTGGAACACCGGGTGCGCCGGATCGCCGAACTCGGCCAGGGCATGCGCGAACAGGCAACCGTGGAAATCGGCGCTGCGGAACCAGCGCCCGTAACAGTCGAAGATTGTGCCGATCTTCTGCTCGGGCGTGGCCGCCTGTTCGGCGAGGCGGTCGAGCTGGCGATTGAACCGCCCTGCACGGTAGGCCAGGACCTCGACCATCAAATCGTCCTTGCTGGGGAAGTGACGATACATGGTCATCTTGGCCACGCCGGCTTCGGCGATGATGCGGTCGATGCCGGTGGCGTGAAAGCCGACGCGCTTGAACAGCCCGTAGGCGGTTTCAACGATGTGCCGGCGCTTGTCGGTCCTGGTCGGTTCGGTCATGACAAGTGATTGGTGATGAGACAGGTCTGTCTCTTTCTATGCGGAAGACAAATACGTGTCAATTGCCGGCTACTCGTCGGAAGGTCCGGCAAGCAAGGGCGGGAAATACGCGCAGCGGCGGTAAGCGGAGACGCCTTGGCATGCGAGGCCTCTCCGCCTGTGTGGCCTTGGATCAGGCTGCTTCCGCTCGTTTGAGCGATACGCCGAGCGCGGCGAGCGTGATCGCCGCCATCAGCGAGCAATAACCGGCCAGCGGCCATGCCGTGTCGCCATCCAGGAAGATGATGAACAGCGTGCCCGCCGCGGAAACGATCAAGCTCTGCAGGCAGAAATAGAGCGCGACGGCCGTGCCGGCGGTCTCGCCGAACGGCGCCAGCGCGCCGTTGGCCGTGACCGACGCGGTGAGGACGATGCCGATGGCGATGACCCACATCGGCATGACGAAGCTCGCGAAGGATGGCTCGGCGAACAACTGTCCTGCAGCCAGCAGGGCAGCACCCAGGAGCAGCATCGCCATGCCGCGCCTGACGCTGCCTTCGATGCCCCAGCGCGCGACGAAGCTTTTGGCGAAGCGGGTGGCGACGATCATCACCAGCGCCGCGCTGGCGAAGGCCAGGCTGAAGCCGATCTGGGAAAAGCCGGCCTTGCCGATGAGCACCCTGGGCGCCGTCGAAAAGAACACGAAGAACGAGCCCATGGCGGCGGCGAAGGCCAGCGTGTAGGTCCAGAAGCCGAAGCTGCGCAGGATCGGCCCGAAACCCGCGCGGGCAGGGCCATGGGTCAGCGGGCGCGTTTCTCGCCATCTTGGCCAGGCGTTGAGCGTGGCGGCCACGGCAAGAATGCCGAGCGCGACGAAGATCGCCCGCCAGCCGAAACTGTTGGCGATCAAAGCCCCGGCGATCGGTCCCAGCGCCGGCACGAAGGACAGCAGCGAGCCGAGCGTGCCGTAGATGACGGCGCCTTCCGACTTTTGCGCATAGATGTCGCGGACGGTGGCGAAGACAGCGACCAGCATGGCCGAGGCGCTCAGGGCCTGCGCGATGCGAAGGGCAAGGAAGACCGGTGCAAGCGACGTAACGGCGAGCAGGAAGGAGGCGGCCGCGAACGACAGGGCGCCGCCGATCAGCACCGGGCGCCGACCGATCCTGTCGGAGATCGGTCCGAAAGCAAGTTGGCCGAGCCCCAGACAGATCATGTAGAGGCTGAGCGTCAGCTGCACCACGGCCGTCGAGGTGCCGAGCGCGCCCGGCATGATCGGCACTACGGGCAAGTAAATATCCATGGCGAGGGAGGCCAGGACGTCGAAGGGGGACAAAAGCAGCAAGGCTGCTGGCATGGACAAGGTCCATGTCGGCTGGTTCGAAGAAGACATGAGGAGAGTTCCGCTCAAATGGTGACATTCGGCGGCGATCTGCCTGAGTCTTTTCTGACGCAATTCCGGACGGAAGGCTACGGCGAAGGGCCGAGCCTAACCGCTTTACACTTTTCCTGGAATTGCTCACGGGAATGACGGGACAGACTGCCGCAACAACGAAGCGCTGTTGCGGCTTATTTGTCTGCTGACTTGCTGGATCCCATGGCCGTCGGTCCCGGTGACGATGCGCATGCCGGCTGGCATGCGTGCTCACGGTTTCACTACCAGACGAAGGCCGCTCGGGCAACCGACGGTCGCGCTTATGCCGCCTTGCGGCGGGATGCGGCGACCGCTCTTTCCAGGGCGGTGAAAATACGCTCGTCGGCGCACTGGGCCACGTTGAAGCGCATGAAGCGGCCGGCGGTGTGCGACAGGCTGAAGGCGTTGCCTGGCGCCAGCACGACATTGTCCGAGAGCGCATGGCGGGCAACGTCGGCGGCGTCGATGCCGTCGGGCAGGCGGCACCACAGGAACATGCCGGCAGGCTGGTCGATCCAGGGCGTGATGCCCATCATTTTCAGTCTGCCGGCGGTCTCGGCCATGGCGCGCGACAGGCGCGTGCGCAATTGCTCGACATGTTTGCGGTAGCTGCCGTCCTTCAACAGGCTCAGCACCAGTTCCGAGGACAGCCGCGCACCGCCGAATGTCGTGGCGATCTTGAGATCGGTCAGGCCTTCCATCCAGTCGGGTGGCGCGGCGATGAAGCCACAGCGCACCGAGGCCGACAGCGTCTTGGAGAAGGAGCCGATCTGGACGACACGCTGCAGCCCGTCGAAGGCCGCGAGCCTTGGGGCAGGGCTGTGCTCGAAGTCGGCGAAGATATCGTCCTCGACAATGGTGAGGTCCGCCTGGTCGGCGAGTTTCAGGAGCCGATGCGCGGTGACCGGCGACAGGATCGCGCCGGTCGGATTGTGGATGCCGGAATTGGTGATGTAGAGGCGCGGCCGGTGCTCGGCGATCGCCTGCGCGAAGAGTTCGATATCCGGACCCGAAGGCGTGTACGGCACGCCGATCACCTTGGCCTGGTGGGCGCGCAACAGGGCGTGGAAGTTGAAATAGCAGGGATCGTCGACCAGCACCGCGTCGCCGGGCTCGAGCAGGAAACGGCACAAAAGGTCGATCGACTGGGTGCCGCAATCGGTCAGCATGATCTGGTCGGGCGAGGCTTCGACGCCGTGCTCGGCCATGCGCCGCGCCAGCAGCTGGCGAAGCGGCGGCAGGCCAAGCGGCGTGCCATAGTCCGCAAGCGCCACGTCGTCCGCACGGGCCGCGGTCCTCAGTGCCCGGCGCAAGGCGGCCTGCGGCATCCAGGACGCGGGCAGCCAGCCGCAGCCGGGCTTCAGCATCTCCTCGCCCGCTTCGAGCGATTGCCTGGACACCCAGAGCGGATCGACGGCCCGGTCAAGCTTGGGACCGATCTCGGCAAGTGACAGCGGCGCGAGCTGGCCGGCGGCGTAGAAACCCGAGCCCGGCCGCGAACGGATCGCGCCTTCCGCCGCAAGCCGTTCATAGGCTTCGACCACCGTTGATTTCGACACCTGCAAGGATTTGGCGAGAGCCCGGATCGACGGCAGGCGCGCGCCGGGCGTCAGCGTGCGTGCCGCGATGCGATGACGGATCGTCGCCATCACGCTTTCGACGAGCGTGCGCGAGCCGTCATTTTCAAGAGCGAGGTCCGTCATCCGTACTGCCCGAATTACCATTACAGTTTTGTGGAATTGTACCCCATTGTCTCTGGTAACGCCATGACCTGCCTCGTACGGAAGCGCAACGGAGCAGATGATGGAAAAGAGTTTTGACGGCTGGCTCAGCGGCTTCATCGGGGTGCTGATCTTCAGCGGGTCGCTGCCGGCGACGCGGGTGGCGGTGATGGATTTCGACCCGACCTTCCTGACGGCGGCCAGGGCGGCAATCGCTGGTCTGCTCGGGATTGCGATGCTGCTGCTGTTCCGCGAGAGGCGTCCGGAGCGAAGCGACCTGATCTCGCTCGTCGTCGTCGCGCTGGGTGTCGTGGTCGGCTTCCCGTTGCTGACGGCGCTGGCGCTGAAACACGTCACCTCGGCGCATTCCATCATCTTTGTCGGCCTGCTGCCGCTGGCGACCGCGATCTTCGGCGTGCTTCGCGGCGGCGACCGTCCGCGCCCGGCTTTCTGGCTGTTCTCGTGCCTGGGCAGCGCTTTGGTCGCGGGTTTTGCCCTGTCGCAAGGCTTGACTGCCTCGCCGGTCGGCGACGGCCTGATGCTCGGCGCGATCATCGTCTGCGGGCTGGGCTACGCCGAAGGGGCCAAGCTGTCGCGCAAGCTCGGCGGCTGGCAGGTGATATGCTGGGCGCTGGCGCTGTCGCTGCCAATCATGCTGGCGCTGAGCTTTTTGACGCTGCCGCCGTCCTTCGCCGGCATCGGCTCCGGCGCCTGGATCGGCCTCGCCTATGTCTCGCTGTTCAGCATGTTGATCGGCTTCGTGTTCTGGTATCGCGGCCTCGCGCAAGGCGGCATCGCCGCCGTCGGGCAGTTGCAATTGCTGCAGCCCTTCTTCGGCTTGGCGCTGGCGGCGAGCCTGCTGCACGAAAAGGTCAGCCCGATGATGGTGGTCGTCACGCTCGGCGTCGTGGCCTGCGTGTTCGGGGCGAAGAAGTTCGCGCGGTAGGCGCCTACTGATTTGTTTTGACGCAATTCCGGACGGAAAACCGTTTCACACTTTTCCTGGAATTGCTCAGAACTTCGTCACCACGCCGATGCCGATGCCCTCGAAGCCGCCCATCGCCATCAGGGCCGCGGGCGCTTCCTCGAGGCTGATCTTCTTGCCGACCAGCAGTTCGGGTCTCAGCTTGCCGGTGCGGATCATCTCCATCATCGCGGAGTAGCGGTAGGCCTGCATGCCGTGGCTGCCGAGGATTTCGAGCTCGAAGGCGATCACCTTGTCCATCGGCACCTGCGGCCGGGCATGCTCACCCAGCATCAGCCCGACCTGAACATGGCGGCCGCGCCGGCGCAGATTGGCGATCGAGTTGAAGGATGTGGTCGGATGCCCCAGCGCGTCCATCGACATATGCGCGCCGCCATTGGTGATCTGCTTGACCGCCTTGACCACGTTCGGCGTCGTCGCGGCGTTGATCGTCGCCACCGCGCCGATCTCCTTCGCAAATTCCAGCTTCTCGTCGGTGAGGTCGATGGCGATCACATTGGCGCCCATGGCGCTGGCGATCATGATCGCCGACAGGCCGACGCCGCCGCAGCCATGCACCGCCACCCATTCGCCCGGCGTCACCCGGCCCTGGTCGACAATGGCCCGGAACGAAGTGACGAAGCGGCAGCCGAGGCTGGCGGCGGTGGCGAATTCCATCTCTTCGGGCAGGCGCACCAGATTGGTGTCGGCATGCTCGATGCCGACATATTCGGCGAACGAGCCCCAGGCGTTGAAACCCGGCTGGGACTGGTGCTCGCAGACCTGATGGTTGCCCGACGTGCATTCGAAGCAACGGCCGCAGCCGACCGCGAAGGGCACCGTGACGCGGTCGCCGGCCTTCCAGCGGCTGACCTGCTTGCCGGCGGCGACGACGACGCCCGCCAACTCGTGTCCGGGAACGTGCGGCAGCGTGATGCCGTCGTCATGGCCCATCCAGCCATGCCAGTCGCTGCGGCAAAGACCGGTTGCCTCGACCTTGATGACCACCCCGTCGGCGGCCGGCTTCGGGTCGGGAACGGTCTGGATCGTCGGCGCCTCGCCGAATTTCTCGAAGACGACGGCTTTCATCGGCAACTCCCACCATTGGTGCGTTTTGAGTTGACGATAGCCGATTCCACCGCTGGTCGACCGGAAATCGATTCTGCCAGGGCCGGGACTGGCAGACGGATCATTACTCCGCTTTCTGGCGGAAGTCGGCCAGCCGCGTTTCGCCGGGCGCAAGCTGGCGTCCGTCCTCCGCATGCTCCAGCCGCCGGATCGGCCTGCCGGTCCGGGTGTCGACCATGAAGGTGTAGGGCTCGCCCGGCCCGGAGAAATAGGTCTCGCCCCATTGGCGCAGCGCCATCAGGTCGTAGAGGGCCAATTGGTGACCGGCCTCAGCCTCTCGCTGATGGCTGCTGCCTGGCTGCCGATCGCCCTCATGGGGTCCTCGCTCTGGCTGCTGGTGCTGGGCATCGTCATGCTCGACCTCGCCATCCAGGCGGTGCACGTCACCAATCAAAGCCTGATCTTCGCCCGACGGCCGGATGCCCGCAGCCGCTGGTCGGCGGCTATATGATCTTCTACTCGCTGGGCAGCGCGCTGGGCTCGATTGCCTCGACCAGCACCTATGGCGCCTGGGGCTGGACCGGCGTCTGCCTGCTTGGGACCGGTATCGGTCTGGCGGCGCTGGCGTTCTGGGCCGCGACGGTGAGGGTAGGGCGCTAGTTATGGCGGCGGAGTATCGAGCAGTGGCTGCCGTTCGCGAAACCATTCATCAGCCTCGACATCCCACGGCCAAATCCCGGAAGTTGTCGGAAAGATAAGCTGCACGATCCGGAAATCCGGCCCGTCGTAGAACCATATGTCCCAACCGAAATATTCCGGGTAGTGATCGGGATGGACCGCACCGAACTGACAATCGAAGCCTCCTCCCAGGAAACCCGACGCCCGCGCACCGACGCTGAACCTCTCGCCGCCGCGCACGCGTCTGCAGTACTCGTTGATGATGGTTAGCGAAAGGTCCGGCTTGAGCCCGATAACGACCAATTCAGGGACGCCAAAATTGTGCTCTATCCCGACCGAGTATGCGAATGGCGGATGCTCGTCCTCCTCCAGCACATAGAGAATGTGGCAGCCGTACTCTTCGATGTCGGCGAATGCCTTGGCCTCCTCGGCGTCTTTGGCTTCCCTACTCGGCATCGATCTGGTTCTGCGGCGCAGCCTTCTGGAACGCCGGCAGCGCCATGCAGGCGGCGTTGATGCGCGCGATCACCGGATAGGGGGCCATATCGATGCCGAAGCGGGCATTGTTGGTCACCTGGGCGGCGAGGCAGATGTCGGCCAGGCCCGGCGTGTCGCCATGGCAGAACGCGCCGGTCTCGGGCGACGAAGCCAGAATCTTCTCAAGCGGCTGGAAACCTTCATTCACCCAATGCCGGAACCAGTTGACGACGTCCTCGTCGCCGGCGCCGAACAAGGTGCGCAGCGAGGTCAGCACGCGCAGATTGTTCACGGGGTGGATGTCGCAGGCGATCATCTGCGCCAGCATCCGCACTCGCGCCCGGCCCAGCGCATCCTTCGGCAGCAGTTGCGGTTCGGGCTGGATCTCGTCGAGATATTCGATGATCGCCAGCGACTGGGTCAAAAGCGTGCCGCCGTCCAGAACCAGCGCCGGCACCAGGCCTTGCGGGTTCACCGCGAGATAGGCGGGCTCGAGATGTTCGCCGTGGCGCAGATGATGCGGCACATAAGTGTAGTCCAGTCCTTTCATCTCCAGCGCAATCCGCACCCGGTAGGAGGTGGAGGAGCGGTAGTAGTTGTGAAGGACGAGGTCGCTCATCGCCTCGGCTGCCCGATGGCCACCGTGATCTCGCCGATGCCGTCGACGCCGCCGGTGATCCTGTCGCCCGCCTGGACCGCTCCGACGCCGGCCGGCGTACCGGTGAAGATCAGGTCGCCGGGCCGAAGCTCGACCGCTTCGCTGCAAATCGAGACGATATCGGCAATCGGCCATATCAGCTCGGCAAGGTCGCCGTCCTGTTTCACCGCGCCGTTGACGGCAAGCCAGATACGGCCTTTTTCCGGATGTCCTGATTTCGCGGCTGGAACCAGCGGGCCGCAAGGCGCCGACTGGTCGAAAGCTTTCGACCAGTCCCAGGGACGGGCTGCTTTCTTTGCCTGATCCTGCAGGTCGCGGCGGGTGAGGTCGACGCCGACGCCATAGCCCCAGACATGAGCGAGCGCCTCGGCGCGCGGAATGCGGAAACCGGCCTCGCCGATGGCGACGACCAGCTCGATCTCGTGGTGCAGGTTCGAGGTCAGCGGCGGGTAGGGGATCTCGGCGCCGCTGTCGACCACCGCGTCGGCCGGTTTGGTGAAGAAGAAGGGTGGATCGCGCTCGTCATTGCCGAGCTCACGCGCATGCGCGGCGTAATTGCGGCCGACGCAGAAGATGCGGCGCACGGCAAACCGCTCCGCCGCGCCCGCGACGGCAACCGAAGCAATCGCCGGTGGCGGAAGGACGAATTCTGGCATGATTTTTCTCTGTGCTGGCATGAATCGTTAGCACCTTCGGCCGATTTCGACCCGCGGGCAAGACTCGACGTCCCTGCACATCGGCCTGTCGTTTCAGTGACAATGCGCCGTACCATTGGGCGTGTACTATTTGCCAATAATCTGGCCATGATCACGGGACTATCCTGTGCCGGCTGAAACCGAACCGAAGCCTGAACCCGTGCAATGACCTCCGTCAGCGATCGCGCCCGCTTCCTGATCATCGACGACCACCCGCTGTTTCGCGAGGCGCTGCATAGCGCCGTGCAGATGGCCTATCCGGATGTCGATACGGTGGAGGCGCGCTCGATCGCGGAAGCGATCGAGCTTCTTGCCGACGCCAAGCCGTTCGACCTCGCGCTGCTCGATTTGAGCATGCCCGACGTGCATGGCTTCGAGGGACTGTTGCAGCTGAGGACCCGTTATCCGCGGCTGCCTGTGGTGATCGTGTCGGGCTACGAGGAGCCGAAGATCATCTCCGAGGCGCTGTCCTATGGCGCCGCCGGCTTCATCCCGAAATCGGCCCGCAAGAGCGATCTCGCCGCCGCCATCCGCTCGGTGATGGATGGAGCGGTCTATGTGCCGGAAAATTACGAGGGCCAGCCGCCCGATCCCGACAGCACCGACCGCGCCGACATGGTGCAGCGCCTGGCCAGGCTGACGCCGCAGCAGCTGAGGGTGCTGCAGATGTTGCGCCAGGGCATGCTCAACAAGCAGATCGCCTACGAGCTGCAGGTGGGCGAGACCACCGTCAAGGCGCATGTCTCGGAAATCCTGCGCAAGCTCAATGTCTACAGCCGCACGCAAGCGGTGATCGAGGTGTCGAAGCTCGACAATGCGGAGCTGTTTCGGGACCAGGCCGGGTTTTGAAGCGGCATTTCTAAGCCAGCAGATGCGCCAGCAGCGCGCGCAGTTGCGCAGGCTTTAGCGGCTTGCGCATCAGTTCGATGCCGGCTGCTCGCGCCGCCTTGGCAACGAGCTCGGAGCCGTCGGCGGTGACGATCAGCGCGGGCACCGGGCGGCCTAGATAGTCGCGCACTTCGGCTATCGTTGAGGTGCCGAGGTCGCCGCCGTCGAGATGCTGGTCGGCGATGATGATGTCGGGCACCCAGGCGGTGTCGCCGAGCAGGTCGAGCGCATCGTCGGTCGAGGTGGCGGCGCGCACCAGGCATTGCCAGCGCTCGAGCAGCGAGGTCATGGCCGCGAGCACGTCCATGTCGTTCTCGACCAGCAGCACCCTGGTGCCGAACAGGCCGTAACCGCGCGGCCGCTCCATGTCGGCGGCGGCCATCGCCGGCTCGGCCGTGGCCATGCCGACCGGCACGTCGATATGGAAGATGGTGCCGCGCCCGACCTTCGAGGAAAAGGTGATGGGGTGGCCGAGTGCCGCCGCCATGCGGCGCACGATCGCGAGGCCGAGGCCAAGCCCGCCGGCGAGTTCCGCATTGTTAAGCGTCGAGGTGCCGCGGTGGAATTCCTCGAACACCGCCTCACGCTGGTCCTCGGGAATGCCGCAGCCGGTGTCGGCGACGTCGATGCGGATGATGTCGCCGCGATGCCTGGTGCCGACCAGCACGCCGCCCGAGCGGGTGTAGCGCAGCGCATTGGAGAGAATGTTCTGCAGGATGCGCCTGAGCAGCGTGCGGTCGGAGCGCACCACCACGTTCACCGGCCTGAATTTCAGCGACAGGCTTTTCTTTTCCGCTTCGGGCAGGAAATCCGAGCGCAGCGAGGAAAACAGCGCCTCCAGGCTGACGTCAACGACTTCCGGTTGCACCACCCCGGCGTCGAGCTTCGAGATGTCGAGCAGCGTGCGCAAGAGGTCTTCCATCGTCTCCAGCGAGCGCTCGACTTGCCGGACAAGCTTCCTGCCTTCCTCGCTGGCCTGGACCTCGGCCAGCGCCGAGACCGACAGGTGCGCGGCGTTGAGCGGCTGCAGCACGTCGTGGCTGGCGGCGGCGAGGAACCTGGTCTTGGAGAGGTTCGCCAGTTCGGCGTTCTCCTTCGCCTCGCTGAGGTCGATGTTCGACTGTTCGAGCCGGCGCAGCGTCGCGTGCAGTTCCTCGGTGCGGTTGCGCACCCGGTTTTCCAGCGAGATGGCGGTCTGGAACAGCGAGAAGGCATTGCCCTGCTGGTCCATCGAACGCTCGACGCGGCTGACGAGGGCCGCGTTGATCTTCTTCAGCCTTTCGAGGTCGTTGATGTCGCGAAGCGGCATCTCGCTACTCGGCTGCCTGGGGCTCGCCGAAGGCGATGCCGGTAAAGGTCTGGTTGAGGTGCATCGAGCGGTACTGCTCGCCATAGGTGCCGAAGCCGATGACCTTGTTGGTCCGGTAGAGCTCCGAAATGTCCCGGTAAACCTGGCGGTTGCGCGCATCGAGCCGGCGCAGAACGCAGTCGAAGCCGAGAATCATGTCGATGCCGCCGAGCTTGCGTTCGGCGTCCTGCAACGCGGCGCGCGTCGCTTCCACCATGTTCTTCGGCTGGGCGATGGACAGAACGACGCCATCGTCGATGGCGCAGAAGAACGACAGCGAGCCGTCGACATGCATGCGCTGGATGGAGCGGCAGTAATATTCGCCGGCCACTTTCACCACGACGGGATGGGAGGCGAAGCTTAGCGGCGTCAGCGCCTGCGCCACAGTGCCGACCGAGGCCGCGTATTCCTCCGCCGCGTTGGTGGCGTTGAATTCGCGCACGATGCGATGGTCCGGGTCGGACGACGTCACCACCAGCTTCTCGTCGGTCGGAATGAAATTGTCGGTCTTGAAGACGTGGAAGGGGATCTCGGTCGCGACCAGCACGATGATGGCGCTGTCGGACGTGACTTTGCCGTTCGAAATCAGGCTGGTCGTCTCGAATTTCAGATCGTCGCCCGCGGAGCCGCCGATCAGCGGAATGTCGTCCAACCCCCAGTGGATGGCCGAGGTCACCGCTTCCTCGGCATAGGAAAGCCCGTCGATGAAGCAGAGGGCGAAGACGCTCTTCGCCCGCTCCTGGCCGGCGCGGCAGCGCAGCAGGCGCCGCAGCTCCACGACCTCGCCGGTGATCCCGTCCATGCCGGAGGAGGAGAGGTTCTCGACCATGGTGCTGACGGTCGAAAACGACGCCGACGGCAAAAGCAGGGCAAGGGCATGCCCTTCCTCCAGTCCCTGCGGCGTGATTTCGCCGGCGGTCGAGCAGCCGGCATAGGCGAGCGACGGCGCATGGACCTTCAGCGCTTGCGCGAGCCCCGCCGCGTCGACCAGGCTTTGGGAGAAGAACAGAAGCGCAAAGCCGGCGTCGACAGCCGCCGCTTCGGCCGCGATGGCCCGCGCAAAGGCATTCGGGTCGGGCTCATCCGTGGTGAGCGCCGAAAGGCCCGATGCATAGCGTGTGCTCGAACTGGCCAGCTGCCGTCTCCGCAATTTCCTCCAACGCTGTTTTGTGCGTGTCTTTTCTTATGCGTGTCAGGCACGCTTCGCGTCGAAGGCATCTTTGCCTTCAATCCCGGTTTTGGCAATGGGGCCGGTTGCTGCGCTGCACATAGCTTTCGCCATGATCGAAAGTACAATGGAACCGGCGCTGGCAGCACTGTTTTGCCCGTTGTACGCTACCCGAATAACGCACTGCCGAAGCACAAGCGCGGCATTCGGCAATGACCAAGGTTGATACCCAGGGAGGTTGCATGTCGGACGTGTCGTTGACTGTGAACGGGAGGCGGGTCAGCGGGAACGCCGAGGACCGAACGCTTCTGGTGCATTTCCTTAGGGAACATCTCGGACTCACCGGAACGCATGTCGGTTGCGATACATCGCAATGCGGCGCCTGCGTCGTGCATGTCGACGGCCGGGCGGTGAAGTCCTGTACCATGCTGGCCGCGCAGGCCTCGGGCTCGACCATCGTCACCATCGAGGGGCTCGCCGACGGGGCCGAGCTGCATCCGGTGCAGGCCGCGTTCAAGGAGCATCACGGGCTACAATGCGGCTTCTGCACGCCGGGCATGATCATGGCGGCGACCGACATGATCGCGCGCCATCCCGAGGGCCTCGACGAGGCGACGGTGCGCGCCGAGCTCGAAGGCAATATCTGCCGCTGCACGGGCTACCACAACATCGTCAAGGCGATCCTCGCCGCATCGGAGACGATGGCGAAGGGCGCCAAGGGCAGGGCGAGACAGGCAGCTTAGGGAGTAGGCAGTAGGCAATAGGGAATAAGGCAAACGGCGATACGACCGCGAGCCCCTCACTACTGCCTAACCCCTACTGCCTATTCCCTTAATTCCGGAGGAATTTCCGCAAATGGGTATCGAAGGCGTCGGCGCCCGCGTGGCGCGCAAGGAAGACAAGAGGTTCATCACCGGAGGCGGCCGCTATGTCGACGACATGGTGGTCCCCGGCATGAAACATGCCGTGTTCGTGCGCAGTCCGCACGCGCATGCACAGATCAAGAAGATCGATGTGAAAAAGGCGCAAGCGATGCCCGGCGTCGTCGGCGTGCTCACCGGCAAGGAGCTCAAGGCCGACGGCATCGGCAACCTGATCTGCGGTTGGATGATCCACTCCAAGGACGGAACGCCGATGAAGATGGGCGCGTGGTCGCCTCTGGCCGTCGACAAGGTGCGCTATGTCGGCGACGCGGTCGTCATCGTGATCGCCGATACCAAGGGCCAGGCGCGCGACGCGGCGGAAGCGGTCGAGATCACCTACAAGGAATTGAAGGCCGTCGTCGACGCCACCAAGGCCATCCAACCCGGAGCGCCGCAGGTCCATGCCGAGGCAGAGAACAACCTGATCTTCGACTGGGAGCTCGGCGACGCAAAGGCCACCGACGCGGCGATCAGGTCGGCGGCCCATGTCACGCGCATGAAGATCGTCAACAACCGGCTGGTGCCGAATGCGATGGAGCCGCGCGCGGCTCTCGGGCACTACGACAAGGCGGAGGACCACTATACCTGCTGGACGACGTCGCAGAACCCGCATGTCGCGCGGCTGGTGATGAGCGCCTTCTACAACGTCGCCCCGGAGAACAAGCTCAGGGTCATCGCGCCGGATGTCGGCGGCGGCTTCGGCTCCAAGATCTACATCTATCCGGAAGAGATCGTCTGCCTGTGGGCATCGAAGAAGACCGGCGTTCCCGTCAAATGGGTCGCCGACCGCACCGAAAGCTTCCTTTCCGACGCGCATGGCCGCGACCATGTCTCGACGGTGGAGATGGCCTTCGACAAGGACAACCGCATCACCGGTCTGAAGGTCGACACAATAGCCAATCTCGGCGCCTACATGTCGCTGTTCTCGTCCTGCGTGCCGACCTATCTCTATGCCACGCTGCTGTCGGGCCAGTACAACATCCCGGCGATCCACGCCAATGTGCGCACCGTCTATACCAACACCGCTCCCGTCGATGCCTATCGCGGGGCAGGGCGTCCGGAGGCCACCTACGTGCTCGAGCGGATGATGGAAACCGCGGCGCGCGAGCTTGGCGTGCTGCCGGCGGAACTCAGACGCCGCAACTTCATCACGTCCTTCCCGCACCAGACTCCGGTGATCATGGCCTATGACGCGGGCGATTATAACGCTTCGCTCGATGCGGCGATGAAAGCCGCCGACTATGCCGGCTTCACCAAGCGCCGCGCCGACGCCACTAAGCAGGGCAAGCTGCGCGGCATCGGCATGAGCTGCTACATTGAGGCCTGCGGCCTGGCGCCGTCGTCGGCGGTCGGCTCGCTCGGCGCCGGTGTCGGCCTCTGGGAATCGGCGGAGGTGCGCGTCAATGCCGTTGGCACGATCGAGGTGCTGACCGGATCGCACAGTCATGGCCAGGGCCATGAGACGACCTTCGCGCAACTGGTCACCCAGCGCTTCGGCGTGCCGATCGACTCAGTCTCGATCGTGCATGGCGACACCGACAAGGTGCAAATGGGCATGGGCACCTACGGCTCGCGTTCCGGCGCCGTTGGCATGTCGGCGATCGCCAAGGCGCTCGACAAGGTCGAGGCCAAGGCCAAGAAGATCGCGGCCCACCTGCTGGAAGCCGACGAGGGCGACATCGTCATCGAGAACGGCGAGGTCAAGGTTGCCGGCACCGACAAGAGCCTGCCCTGGTTCCAGGTGGCGCTTGCCTCCTACACCGCCCACAACCTGCCGGCGGGCATGGAGCCCGGGCTGAAGGAGACGGCCTTCTACGATCCGTCCAACTTCACCTTCCCGGCCGGCTGCTACATCTGTGAGGTCGAGATCGACCCCGAAACCGGCACGACAGAGATCGTCCAGTTCGTCGCGGCGGACGATTTCGGCAACATCATCAATCCGATGATCGTCGAGGGGCAGGTGCATGGCGGCATCGCCCAGGGCGTGGGCCAGGCGTTGCTGGAAGGCGCGCATTACGACTCAAGCGGCCAGCTTTTGACGGCAAGCTACATGGATTACACCATGCCGCGCGCGGGCGACCTGCCGTCCTTCAAGGTCTCGACCTCGAACACGCCATGCCCTGGCAATCCGCTCGGCATCAAGGGCTGCGGCGAGGCCGGCGCCATTGGTTCGCCGCCGGCGGTCATCAACGCCATCACCGATGCGCTCGGCGTCGTCGACATCGCCATGCCGGCGTCGCCCGCGACGGTGTGGGCAACCATCCGCGCGACGAAGCACTGAGGAGGAACGAGCATGTATTCCGTCAACTACCATCGCGCCGCCTCGGTCTCCGATGCCGCCAGGCAACTCAAGAACGGCGACGCCAAGCTGCTCTCCGGCGGCATGACACTGATCCCCGCCATGAAGACGCGGCTCGCGGCGCCCTCGGACCTCGTCGACGTCTCGCGGCTGAAGGACCTGCAAGGCGTCAAGGTGTCCGGCAAGACGGTCACCATCGGCGCCGCGACGACGCATTACGACGTCTCCACCGACGACAAGCTGAAGAAGGCCTGCCCGGCGCTTGCGCATATGGCATCCCTGATCGGCGATCCGGCGGTACGCTATAAAGGCACGATCGGCGGCTCGATCGCCAACAACGATCCGGCCGCCGACTATCCGGCCGCGCTGCTGGCTCTGGACGCGACGATCGTCACCAACAAGCGCGAGATCGCGGCGGACAAATTCTTCAAGGGCCTGTTCGAGACGGCGCTGAAGGAAGGCGAGATCGTCACCGCGGTAAGCTTTACCGCTCCGGCCAAGGCGGCCTACCAGAAGTTCCGCAACCCGGCTTCGCGCTACGCCATCGTCGGCGTGTTCGTGACCAAGGGCAAGGACGGCGTGAGGGCGGCGGTGACCGGCGCCGGCGAGGACGGCGTTTTCCGCTCCAAGGAAATCGAGGCGGCGCTGGCGAAGAATTTCGACGTCGCGGCACTCGGCGGCCTCAAAGTGTCGGCAAAGGGGCTGATGAGCGATATCCATGCCTCCGCCGACTATCGCGCCAATCTGATCGCGGTGATGGCCAAGCGTGCCGTGGCCGCCGCCAACGCCTGAACGCTCTCAGCCTGGGTGAAGGAAAGGGGCCCTCGCGGCCCCTTTTTCTTTCGTATTCGCAACGACTTGGCGGGAATACCTGAGTATTCGCGGTTTCGCACTTGCACAATAATATCCCGCACTGCAAAATGACCCCGGCGGGAATACCAGACGGTCCGAGACGCGGGCAACGCTTCGCATCCGGACCTCGAGTTGCGAAGGCACGGTATGACCGACATCTCCGCAGCGTCCGTTGTCCTGCCGCGGGCCGCAATCGACAGGGAAGCCAGGACAAGACTGGCCTATCTCGACGGCTGGCGAGGCCTGTCGATCGCCATGGTGCTGATCGGCCATTTCTTTCCGGTCCCGGGACTCAATCTCGGCGTGCTCGGCGTCGAGTTCTTCTTCGTGCTGAGCGGCCGGCTGATGGGCGAAATCCTGTTCATCGAACGCTTTCCGCTGAAGAAATTCTTCAAGCGCCGCTTCTCTCGCATCTATCCAGCGCTGCTGGTGTTCGTGATTGCCGCCATGATCGGCCTGACCGGAACCTTCATCGCCTTCAAGTGGAAGGCGGCGCTGACGGCGCTGACCTTCACCTACAATTACGCCGGCACCCTGATCACCCGCGCCGGCGCGCTCGACCACATCTGGTCGCTCTGCGTCGAGGAGCATTCCTATATCCTGCTCGCGCTGATCAGCGTGGTGGTAACCGGAAGAACGAACGTCGTGCGGCTGCTGGTCGTGCTGGCGCTGCTGGCAATGGCCAACGGCGCCATTTCGTACGGGGTTCTCGGCATGGGCTACGAGGCCACCTACTGGCGGACCGACGTGCATATCGCCTCGATCCTGCTGTCCGCCGCGATCTGCCTGCTCAAGGCCGACGGGCGCCTGCCGGCTTTCCTGGAAAGCCAGCATGTGGCGCTGGCGGCGGCGGTTGGCGGCCTGTTGCTGTTCCTCGATCCGGTGCCGACCACGATCCACTATCTTGTCGGCGTGCCGCTGCTGGCGCTCGCCGTCAACACGCTCGACTTCGCGGGCGGCTACCTGACGGGGCCGCTGTCGTCCCGGCCGATGGTGATGCTCGGCCTGTGGTCCTATTCGCTCTATCTCTGGCAGCAGCCTTTCTACAAATTCGTCGATGAGAAGGGGAGCGCAGCGATCCCGATGCTGGCGGCTGTATTCGCCGGCGCGCTTTGCAGTTATTACGTGATTGAGAAACCGGCCCGCGGCTGGCTCAACCGCAATTGGTGAGATCAGGTTCCTGCGGCGTGCCTTCGGGGATGTCCCAGCTTTCGTCGAAGCGGAAGACATTGCTCGCCATGATGTCGCCCCCAGCCAGCGGACCGGCTATATTAGCTGCGGCTTGTTTTCCTGGCCAGCAGCGTTCGGAAGCGCCGTTCAGGCGGCGATGGGCTTCGCCCAATAGCGCACCGATTTCTTGCCGCCGTGGATCACCGCGTCGCCGACCTCGGCGAAGCCGAGCGCTGCGTGGAAGGCATCGGAGGCCGGGTTGGGCGGATCGGCATTGACCTCGCAGGTGACGATGGTGTGGCCGGCGAGGCGGGCCTGCTCGAACAGGTCCTCATAAAGCCGGCGGGCGTGGCCGCGGCCGCGGGCGTCCGCGGCCACGACGACGCGATCGACATAGACGAAGTGCGGATAGCGCTCGCGAAACCAGAGGAAGTTCGGACTGTCGTAGTTTGCTTCCTGGTCGAAGCACATGATGAAGGCTTCCAGCGCGCCGATGCGGCGGGTGTAGAAAGCTTGCCCGAGCAGGAATGAGAGCCGTTCCGGCTCGAGCCAGGACAACTCCGCGGCATGCTCGTTGTTGAGGGCGAGGATGGCGGCCTCATCGGCGGGCGAGACCTGTTCGATCGGCAGCAATTCCTTGCTCATCGTCTTCGCCATCAGGCTCTCGCGGCCGCGATCGTCGCCGCCACCTTGGCTTGGTCGGTCACCGTGTTGCGGTATTCGCGGTCGAGGTCGGCGCCGCCCATGCCGACATTCGGGTTGCGGTAGCGCATGGCGCTCGGCACGTCCGCCAGTGCTGCGAAATGCATCTCGGTCAGTCCGGTCCGCCTGCGCACCTCGCCGATCGTGTCGGGCGCGAGGGCGCCGCAGCCGAGGATGATGATGCGCCCGCCCGCCTGGCGAACGAGCTCCGCCAGAAGCTCGACGCCTTCGACCGCCGTATCGCGCTGGCCGCTGGTCAGCACGCGGCCGACCTTGCAGCGGATCAAGGCTTCGAGCGCCTCGACCGGATCGCGCGTCATGTCGAAGGCGCGATGGCAGGTGACGTTGAGCGGGCCGGCGGCCTCAACCAGCGCGCTCATGCGCGCCTCGTCGATGGCGCCGTCGGCGGTGAGGCAGCCGACGACGACGCCGGCCACGCCGAGCTCGCGAAGCGCTTCGACATCGGCGAGCATCGAGCGGTATTCGGCCTCGCTGTAGAGGAAATCGCCGCCGCGCGGACGCACGATGACATGAAAGGGAATGGTCGCGCTTTGGAGCGCGGCGCGCACCGTGCCCATGCTCGGCGTGATGCCGCCTTCGATGAGGCTGGCGCAGAGCTCGACCCGGTCGGCGCCGGCGGCCTGGGCGGCAAGCAGCCCGTCAATGCCTTCGACGCAGATTTCGATCAGGGGTTTTTGCGTGTCCGCCACGGGTTTCCATCCATGCTTTCGACGAGATGCGCAGCCCTAGCATCGGGCGGGCCGCCGCGAAAGCCGCAACGATCGGTCCAGCCATGGAGGTGCTTGACAATACATAACTGCAAAGTTATGGATAACTCATAACTGAAAAGTTATTGATTGGTGCGAGCCCTGTTGGCCAAGGAGACCGACGATGAAAGCAAGATTGAAGAACCCGGTGATGCTCATTCCCGGCGCACTGCAGGCGCTTCTGGCGCTCGACAAATCGACCGAAGCCGGCGACGTGCCTTATGTGACGCGCAAGCTCGTTCATCTGCGCGCCAGCCAGATCAACGCCTGCGCCGTTTGCGTCGACATGCATGCGCGTGAGCTGAAGAAGGCCGGCGAGAAGGACGAGCGGATTTTCGCCGTGTCGGCATGGCGGGAGACGCCGTACTTCAACGAAGCCGAACGCGCGGCGCTTGCGCTGACGGAAGCCGCGACGCGCCTGGCCGATCGTTCCGACGCGGTGCCGGACGAGGTATGGGACGAGGCCGCGCGCCATTATGACGACAAGGCGCTCGCCGCCCTGGTGATCCAGATCGCGCTGATCAATGCGTTCAACCGGCTGAACGCCACCACGCGGCAACCGGTGGGCGCCTGGGGGTGAGGCGAGAGGCGGGTGCCCGCTTCGGAGCCGGCCCTTCGCCGGCTACTGTTTCAGGATCGTGTTCTTGGCGCCTTGCTCGACCTGGTCGATCACCAGAAGCTTCACCGGATCGGCGCCGATATTGGTGGCCTGGTGCCACTGGCCGATCATCTCGACGATGAAGTCGCCGGTTTTGTAGGTGTTGGCAGCGCCGGTCTCGACATTGGTCACCTTGAGCGTGCCTTGCTCGACATAGGCGTAGCGCGGGAAGGGGTGCTTGTGCACAGGCAAGGTCGCCCCCGGAGCGATCTGGTAGGACGAGACCTGAACCTCGACGTTCTTCTGCGGCAGCGTGATCGGCTGGCCCGACGCGGTCGTGGTCTTCGAAGCCAACGTCGTTACCACGACCGGCGTATTGCTGCTGTCCAACGCGTTGGCCGCGGTCGCATGGACGGTGGCTATCGCCAGCAGTGCCGATATCGTGATGTTGCGCATGGTCCCCTCCAAAGTTGCCGCACCATCGCCCGACGGAAATTGACGCGCAAGCATCCTTTTGCATGCGCCGAATTTTCGGGCGCTGCGGTCTAAGCTGCTCTGGAAGACGTGAAAGGCCCCGGACATGCCGGGGCCTCAGCACTGTAATCATCGCCTCAGCCGCTCGGCCGGCTGATTCGCTGTGCGATGGAAATCAGGGACGTGCCGGGAAGGTGATCCGGCGGATCAGCTCGGTGCCTTGCCGCCGTTCTTCTTGCAGTCCGAGCGGAACTTCTCGCGATCCTTGCCGTGGAGGCCTTTTTGATCCGCGAGCGTCGAGCATTGCTTCGAGATCGCGGTCTTTTCGGGCGTCATGGCGGTTTTCGGCTTCTTCGTGGTTGGCGCCGTGGTCGTTGTCGTGGTGGCGGCGGGCGTGGTTGTCGTTGTCGACATCGCCGCCATGGCTCCGGTGGTGACAAATCCCGCGAGAGCGAAAGAGGCAAGAAGACGTGCTGCGGCTTTCATTGCGATCTCCATTGTTTCGAGTTCCCCCAAGCGGGGGGGGCTAGCATCGGACTGAGGCTCCACCGTGCCGAGCCGCAGCGCGGGGTGGACACTTTGTCGTTACCGGGAGTGGCGCTTGATGAGCACGCCATCACGTTGCGGTGAAACACTCCAAGCGGCTCTGTCACGCAGCGGGGCTGTCCTGCTGTTTGCCAGGCCCGGGCTTCGGCGCCCGGAGCAGCAAGGTGAACGGCACGAGCAGCGCCGTCGCTATCGCGCAATAGAAGAAGACGTCGACATAGGCGAGCAGTGAAGCCTGGCGACCGATTTCCTGTCCGATCCAGCCGACGGCCTGTTGCCTGGCCTCGATCAGCGGCGAGCCCTCGGCGACGAAATGGTCCATCACCTGGCGGAGAGTCTGCTGATAGGCCTCGCTCGACTGCGCCGTGTGGCCGACCAGCACCGACTGATGCAACTGGGCGTTCTGGGCGATGACAGTGTTGGACAGCGACACGCCGATGCTGCCGCCGATGTTGCGGGCGACATTGATCAGCGAGGATGCCTGATCGGTCTTTTGCGGTGGCAGGCCGACATAGGCGGCGGTGGAGATCGGGATGAACAGGAACGGCAGGCCGATCATCATGTAGATGCGCGCATAGGCGAAGAAACCGAAGCTGGCGTCGGGCGTCAGCGAGGTCATGTGCCAAAGCGCGACCGCGATCACCGACATGCCCATCATGATGAGATAGCGCGGCTGAACGACACCGGCCGCAAGGCCCGAAATCGGCATCAGCATCAGCATGGCGATGCCGCCCGGCATCATCGACAGACCGGAAAGGGTGGCGGTGTAGTCGAAGG